>NZ_KB911581.1:3627341-3927341 GCF_000383595.1 Streptomyces bottropensis ATCC 25435
ATCGGCATGACCGGCGACCTGGACGGCTGGGCCCGCTGGACACTCACCCCCGACGGGGCCGGCACCCTCGCCCGCTACGACCAGGAAGTCGACGTCACCAAGCCCCTGCTGAGACGGCTGGCCGTACCGGGACGGCCCGTGTTCCGCGCCAACCACGCCCTGATGATGCGGGCAGGACGACGAGGACTCCTCGCGTACCTCACGGAACCTGGCCAAGCGGTTTGAACCAGACCCGTCGGGACCTGTATTGTTCAGTCCGTTCCCGGGCGATTAGCTCAGTGGGAGAGCGCTTCGTTCACACCGAAGAGGTCACTGGTTCGAACCCAGTATCGCCCACCGGGTAGAGCCGGTCCGCATACGCGGACCGGCTTCTTTCATGCCGCCGCGGGCATGTCCGGACGCAACGGCCACGCCGGGTCCACCGCCTCGTCCGTGCCGCTGCGCGCGAACCAGGCCTCCAGGCCGCGCGCCTGCGCCGCGTGCCACACGGCCTGCAGCGTGTGCAGTTCGGCGGGGGAGAGACGGGCCAGCCGGGTCGCGAACCGGCGCCCCACCGCGCGGACGACGTCCATCGCCGCCTGCGCGTCGGCTCCCGCGTCGTGCGCGCCGTCCAGTTCGACCTCGTAGTGCGCGCACAGGTCGGTGAGCGTGCGCCGGCCCTTGCGGTAGCGGTCCAGGTGCTTGTCCAGGACCCGTGGGTCCAGGACCCGCAACGGCGTGGCCTCGAACCAGTGGTCCAGCGACGAGGCGCGGTGCCGCCGCAACTCACGGTCAAGCAGCGTCAGATCGAACGGCGCGTTCATGACGACCAGCGGGCGGCCGCGCACCGCCTGCTCCGCCAGCGCCCTGGCTATCTCCTCCATCACCGGCGCCGGCCAGCGGCCGTCGCGCTGCAGATGCTCGTCCGTCAGCCCGTGCACCGCCGTCGCCGCGGCGGGCACCGGCACGCCCGGGTTCACCAGCCACCGGGTCACCCGGGGGCGGGTGCCGGGCGCGTCCTGGACGACCACGGCCGCCGAGACGATCCGGTCGGTCTCTACGTCCACACCCGTGGTCTCCGTGTCGAACGCCGCCAAGGGCCCCTCGTACCAACACGTCATGTGTCCACAACTCCTCGTTCACCCACGGCAGCTGACGTCCCGTCTTCTGCCAGTTTGGTGATACCCGGGCTGTTTGCGCCGTACGCCGGAAGGAGACAACAGAAGTACGGGTCTGCGCAGTTCAGCGGCTCGGTACGGGGAAACACCAGCACTGGAAGGCTGTTGGTCATGGCCATAGCGCAGCCCGAGCGGGGCGGGCTGCTGCCCGAGCACGCGGCACCGCTCCGCGGCTCCCTCGCCACCACCGCCTGCATGGAGACTTTGCAGGTGGGCTATCTGCACGCGGTGGCCGCCGCGGCCGGCTGCTCGCTCTCCCAGCCCTTTCCGGACAACGGCATCGACTGGCACGTCAGCCACGGCTCGCCCGGTCACACGGTCGACGACGAGGTCACCATCAAGGTGCAGCTCAAGGCCACCTACCAGCTCGCGCCGAACCCGGCCGGCCGGTCCTTCTCCTTCACCCTCGACAACCAGCACCTGGCGAAGCTGGCCCGCACCCCCGTGTCGGTGCACAAGATCCTGGTCGTGATGATCGTCCCCCGCTCGCAGGAGCAGTGGCTGCGGGCCGGTCACGACCGTCTGGACCTGCGGCACTGCTGCTACTGGATCAACCTCGCCGGACACCCGATCACCGGTAGGCACCGCACCACCGTGCGCATACCGACCTCGCGCATCTTCGACGACCGAGCGCTCTGCGAGATCATGACGCGGGTCGGAACGGGAGGCAGACCGTGACCCACGGCCCCATCGACGACGACGGCTCCGGCACGCGCCGCTACGACGAGGGACCCGGCCGACGGCCCTACGACGACGCGTCCGCCCGACGCGCGCGAGGTGCCGACACGTCGGACCGGCGTCCCTACGCCGAGGACGGGACGGCGAGCCGTCCGGGTGGCGAGGACGGCCGGGCGCCGCGTCCCGACGCGGAGGGTGCGGCCGTACGCCGTCCCATCGGGGAGCCCGTACGCCCGGTACGGTCCCACCCCGTCGAGCCCACCTGGACCCGGCCGCCCGACCCCGACCAGGTCGACCCCGGGGTTCTCGGCGCCCTGCTGCGCCGGCACGGCTGGCAGCGGCGCGGCGGAGCCACCGGGCGGTACGGCCGCTGGACCCCGCCGGGGCCGGCCGGGCGGGGCATGAGCCTGCTCGTGCCCGAGAACCGGGCCTTTCCCGACAGCGACGACCTGCTCGGCGAAGCCCTCACGGCCCTGTCCCGGAGCGGCTCGCCCGCCGCGCGGGACGTGCTGGTCGCGCTCACCGTGCCCAGCGACGAGATCCACTGGTGGCGGGACGTGCCCACCGGCCCACTGGGCACCGCCTCCTGGGGTGTCGAGGACCAACTGCGTTCGGCCGCCCGCCAGATGCTCCTCGCGGCGGCGCTGGCCACCCGCGCGCGTGCCGGGTACTACGGCGCCCGGCACCGCCTGCCCGCCGCCGCCTGTCTGGACGGCGTCCTCGTCGGCGCCGCCCCCGGCGGCCGCCACCTCACCGCCTTCGTCCCCGTGGCCGGCGGCCGCCCCCTGGCCCTGCGCCTGCACCAGGCCCTCTACGCCGCCCGCGAGGCCATCGACTACCAGCGGGCCACCGGCGGCATGGAGGCCTTCGACGGCGCTGTCGAGGCCGGGGTCAGCCATGAGCTGACCGAGGCGCTCGTCGCCCTCGTCCGCGGCACCGAGGGCGCCCGGGTCGCCGTGGACTGGGCACCCGCCGCCGGGGTCCCCGAGGGGGGCACGGCGCCGGCCGAGCCCGTCGAGTTCTCCCCGGGCGACCTGCCCGTGCTGCGCGAGGCCGGCGCCCGGTATCTGCGCGAGGAGCCCTCGATCCCGGTACGCATCACCGGGGCCGTGGTCCGGATGCGCCGGTCCGCCGGGCGCGGCGAGGGCACCGTACGGCTGCGGGTCCTCGCCGGCGCCGAGGTGCCGCACGTGCGTATGACCCTGGACGAGGAGTCGTACCGGATCGCGGGCCAGGCCCACCTCGTGGGACTGCCGGTCCGGGTGCGCGGGAGGCTGGAGAGCCGCGGCGGGTTCCGGCGGCTCACGGACGCCGACGGCATCGCGCCCGTGCAGGTCGACGAGGCGGAGCGGGACCGGCTGATGAAGTCGCTGCAGGAGACCGCGGAGATCACGGCCTTCTTCGAGGAGGCCTGCGGAGGGGACTGAGGTATCTGTTTCGCGAGGAGCACCCCGGGCTCGGTACGATCCTTCCCAATGGCCCTGGCCGCAGCAGACCGACCGGGCCGCCCCTTCAGGTAGGAGAAACCGGTGTCCGACGTCCGTGTGATCATCCAACGCGATTCCGAGCGGGACGAGCGCGTGGTGACGACGGGCACTACGGCCGCCGACCTCTTCGCCGGCGAGCGTACCGTCGTGGCCGCTCGCGTGGCCGGAGAGCTGAAGGACCTCGCGTACGAGGTGCGCGACGGCGAGACCGTCGAGGCCGTGGAGATCTCCTCCGAGGACGGCCTCGACATCCTGCGCCACTCCACCGCGCACGTCATGGCGCAGGCGGTGCAGGAGCTGTTCCCGGAGGCGAAGCTGGGCATCGGTCCGCCGGTGCGGGACGGCTTCTACTACGACTTCGACGTGGAGAAGCCCTTCACGCCCGAGGACCTCAAGGCCGTCGAGAAGAAGATGCAGGAGATCCAGAAGCGCGGCCAGCGCTTCTCGCGCCGCGTCGTCTCCGACGAGGCCGCCCGCGAGGAGCTGGCGGACGAGCCCTACAAGCTGGAGCTGATCGGCCTCAAGGGCTCGGCTTCCTCCGACGACGGCGCGGACGTCGAGGTCGGCGCCGGCGAGCTGACGATCTACGACAACCTGGACGCCAAGACCGGTGACCTGTGCTGGAAGGACCTCTGCCGCGGTCCCCACCTGCCCACCACCCGCAACATCCCGGCGTTCAAGCTGATGCGCAACGCCGCCGCGTACTGGCGCGGCAGCGAGAAGAACCCCATGCTCCAGCGCATCTACGGCACCGCCTGGCCCTCCAAGGAGGAGCTGAAGGCGCACCTCGACTTCCTCGCCGAGGCCGAGAAGCGCGACCACCGCAAGCTGGGCAGCGAGCTGGACCTGTTCTCCATCCCGGAGCAGATCGGCTCCGGCCTCGCCGTCTTCCACCCCAAGGGCGGCGTCGTCCGCCGGGTCATGGAGGACTACTCGCGCCGCCGGCACGAGGAGGAGGGCTACGAGTTCGTCTACACCCCGCACGCCACGAAGGGGAAGCTCTTCGAGACCTCGGGCCACCTGGACTGGTACGCCGACGGCATGTACCCGCCCATGCAGCTCGACGAGGGCGTGGACTACTACCTCAAGCCCATGAACTGCCCGATGCACAACCTGATCTTCGACGCGCGCGGCCGCTCGTACCGCGAACTGCCGCTGCGTCTCTTCGAGTTCGGGACCGTGTACCGGTACGAGAAGTCCGGCGTCGTGCACGGCTTGACCCGCGCGCGTGGTTTCACCCAGGACGACGCGCACATCTACTGCACCCGTGAGCAGATGGCGGACGAGCTCGACAAGACGCTCACCTTCGTGCTGAACCTGCTGCGCGACTACGGTCTGACCGACTTCTACCTGGAGCTGTCCACCAAGGACCCGGAGAAGTTCGTCGGCTCCGACGAGGTGTGGGAGGAGGCCACCGAGACACTGCGGCAGGTGGCCGAGAAGCAGGGCCTCCCGCTGGTCCCGGACCCGGGCGGCGCCGCCTTCTACGGGCCGAAGATCTCCGTCCAGACCAAGGACGCGATCGGCCGCACCTGGCAGATGTCGACCGTGCAGCTCGACTTCAACCTGCCGGAGCGCTTCGACCTGGAGTACACCGGTCCGGACGGTGCCAAGCAGCGCCCGGTCATGATCCACCGCGCGCTGTTCGGCTCCATCGAGCGGTTCTTCGCGGTGCTCCTGGAGCACTACGCGGGCGCGTTCCCGGCCTGGCTCGCACCCGTCCAGGCGGTCGGTATCCCGATCGGTGACGCGCACGTGGACTACCTGCAGACGTTCGCCGCCGAAGCGAAGAAGAAGGGGCTGCGCGTCGACGTCGACGCCTCCTCCGACCGTATGCAGAAGAAGATCCGCAACGCCCAGAAGGCCAAGGTGCCGTTCATGGTCATCGCCGGTGACGAGGACATGGCGGCCGGTGCCGTCTCGTTCCGCTACCGCGACGGCTCGCAGGAGAACGGCATCCCGGTCGAGGAGGCCATCGCGAAGATCGCGCAGGTCGTGGAGGACCGCGTCCAGATCTGAGGCGTACCCGCGCCGAGGCGGGGCCCCCGGAGAGTTCAGCTCACCGGGGGCCCCTGCTCGTCCTCCCGCGCGAACACCTGGAGCAGCCACGTCCCGAACGAACCCGTCACCGTGCCGAGCAGGGCGAGACCGCAGGCCATCAGGAACACGGCGATCGTCCGGCCCATCGGCGTCACGGGCGTGACGTCCCCGTACCCCACCGTGGCGAGCGTGGCGCAGGTCCACCACACGGAGTCCCCGAACGTCAGGATCGTCGCGTCCGGTGCGTCGTGTTCCTGCTGGTAGACGGCGAGGGCGCCGGTAAAGCCGAGCAGGGTCACGGACAGGCCCGCGTAGACGGCCACGCGCGCGTGCAGGGAGAGCCGGGGTCGTTCGTGGCGGCGCTGCACGGCGTCGTGGATCTGCACCACCCGCAGGGGGCGCAGCAGTGGCAGCACGAGCACGATGGTGTCCAGCCAGTGGACGCGCACGAACTTCGGGCCCAGTCCGCTCAGCCGCCAGCGCACCGCGTAGTCGAGGACGAAGATCGCCCAGCACGCCATGGTCACCGCCAGACAGAGGTCGAGCCAGACCTGGGGGAGGCCGAGGGCGAGCACCCGTACCGCGTACGAGGCGAGGAAGAGGGCCGACGCCCCGGCGAGGACGCGTCCGGTGCGCTGCTCCCAGCGGAGCGTGCGGCTGTCGAGGTCCATCGCCTCAGCTTGGGCCCGCCGGTCGCGCCCGGGTACCCGCCGACACGCCGCGAACGGGCGAAGCAATATGCTGCACTGCATGACGAGTGAGCCGGAGCAGCAGATCGGAGTGGGGACGCAGGACGCGTTCCAGCGCCTGTGGACGCCCCACCGGATGGCGTACATCCAGGGTGAGAACAAGCCGACCGGTCCCGGGGCCGGCGACGGCTGTCCGTTCTGCTCGATCCCGGCGATGTCGGATGAGGACGGCCTGGTCATCAGGCGCGGCGAGCATGTGTACGCGGTGCTCAACCTGTACCCGTACAACGGCGGCCACCTCATGGTCGTGCCCTTCCGGCACGTCGCCGACTACACGGACCTCACCGGGCCGGAGACCGCCGAGCTGGCCGAGCTGACCAAGCAGTCCATGACCGCCCTGCGTACCGCCTCCGGCGCGCACGGCTTCAACATCGGCATGAACCAGGGCACGGTCGCGGGCGCCGGCATCGCGGCCCACCTCCACCAGCACATCGTCCCCCGCTGGGGCGGCGACACCAACTTCATGCCGGTCGTCGGCCACACCCGGATCCTGCCCCAACTCCTGGCCGACACAAGAAAGATGCTGGCCGAGGCCTGGCCGACGCACTGAACCTGGCCTCGGCGGTCCTTCGCCCGCGGGCCCCCACCCACCCGCACCCGAGAACGCCACCGCCCCCCGCACCCCCCGGCCCAGGCCGGCGCAGCGCTCACGCGTCGTAGAGGTCCGCCTTCCGCGGCGACACGTCCTGTACCGCCCCGCTGAGGAACCCGGCCCGGGAGCCGAACTTCTCGGTGTCCACGCCGTTGTCCTTGAGGACCTTGATCGCGGCGTTGTGCACCACGCGGAGCACGGGTGTGGCGGCGCGCAGCGCGTCGTCGGCCATGAAGCGGTGCCGCCAGGGCTGGTCGGCCCAGGCGTGCCGCAGACCGAACGGCTCGGGCAGGCCGATGGAACCGCCGAGCCAGTTGAGCAGCGGCGGGTACCAGGTCAGCGGGGCACGCGCGGCGAGGCGTACGACCTCGTCCGCGTCGACGAGGGGGAGCTTCACCTTGCGGGTCTCCCAGAACCTGAGCGACTTCTGGACTTCCTTCTCCTTGGCCGCCGGCCCGGTCGTGAACAGTCCGTGCACCGGGCCCAGGGCGTGTCCGGTCACCTCGATGCGGAGCGTCTGGTGCAGCACGGTGACCGTGACCATCATGGTGATGATCAACTGGCCGTCCCAGAGCGTCCACTGGACCCCCAGGTAGTGCCGGTTGCCGCTGCCGAAGTGCTGCTTGTTGCAGATCTCCTGTATCGCGTGCGACTTGAACTGGTAGGCGTCCACGTCGGTGCTGTCGGGGCGGGCCACGGCGCCCGCGCCCTCGCCGATGGGGCTGACGATCCAGTGCTTGATGGAGGGCGCCGTGAAACCACCGGTGTTGAGGGGGGTGCGCTCCAGCATGCGCAGCTGGTCGTGGATGGCGCGTATGACGTCCCAGCTGCGGAACGGGTGGATCTCCTTGCCCGCCTCGGCCGGCACGAGGTCCTCCGCGAGCTGCCAGGCGCCCCAGCGGGTGCCCATGCCGAGGATGCCCTTGGGACCGGCGTAGAAGACGAGGTTGGAACGCTGCTCGGCGCTGAGCCGGGCCAGTTCCTTGCGCAGCTGCTCGGCCTTGGTCTCGTTGGGACTGCCGGGCACGGCCTCGGGGATCTTGGCGCCGACGCCACCGCCGGCCAGCAGACCGGACCAGCGGTCCCGCAGGTCCGCGGCGGCGCGCTCACAGATCTGCTTCGCCCAGAACCAGCCGACCACGGGCAGCACCACGCAGGCGCGTGCGTACCAGCCCCAGATGCCGTCGAACGGCATCCTCAGCAGGAAGATCACGGCGAGGGCGCCCACGGCGAACAGCAGTGTGGTGCCGAGGACGCCGGCGCGCTTGTCAAGCTTGGCGACCGTGGTGCGGATCTGGAAGACGAGCAGCCACAGCAGCAGGCCGGGCAGGAAGAGCAGGCCGCACAGGACCATCACCGCCGAGAGCCAGTTGTCGCGCTCCCGGCGGATGTTGTTCGCCGCGAGGCAGTGCTCGACGACGACCTGCGGTTCCATGCCGAAGGACTGGATGAGGGGTTTGCGGCCCGCGCCGACCATCCGGTCCCGCACCGCGAGGGAGAACGCCTCCCCGAGGTTCGGCCGGAAGATGGTCGCCCACTTGCGGCCGGGTTTCACCGCCGACTTGTGCCAGTCGTTGTTGGCCTTGAGGATCTCCGCGATCTCGTTGTCCCGGTAGGCCGCGGACGCCAGGGCGTACGTCGCCGCCGTCTGGCCCGCGGTGCCCGTCAGCGGCACCTGTGCCCCGGGAGTGAAATCGAAATTGTCCGCCACCGCCGCCGCCCCCATCGCCGCACACTCGCTCCTGCGGCTCTTCCCGACTTCCGTGCTCCGCACACCTGTTGATCAGGTCATAACCCGATCCGGGCCCGATCGAGCCATATTGTCGATCAGGTGATCAGCGTATCCGCAGCGGTGGACACCGCGCGGTGCGAAGAACGGACATTCACGGAACCCACCGGCCGTGAAACGGCGTTGCCCCGCCCACGGTCCCTCGGCGAACGGCCGGGGCCGTTCGCCGACAGAGCGCCGGGACCTCGCTTCCGCCCCGAACCGTCAGTGCTCCTTGATCTGTTCGCGAACCCTGTCGGCCACATGGGAGGGCATCGGCTCGTGCCGTGTGTACCGGCGGCCGAAGCGCGCGGTGCCGTGGGAGAGGGAGCGCAGATCGACGGCGTACCGGTCGATCTCGATCTCCGGCACCTCCGCGCGGACCAGGGTGCGCCCGCCGCCCGCCTGCTCGGTCCCGACGACCCGGCCGCGCCGCCCGGACAGATCGCTCATCACGGGGCCCACGTACGAGTCGCCGACGAGGACCGACACCTCTGCCACCGGCTCCAGGAGGTGGATCTTCGCGTCCGTCGCGGCCTCGCGCAGCGCCAGCGCGCCCGCCGTCTGGAACGCGGCGTCCGAGGAGTCCACCGAGTGCGCCTTGCCGTCCCGCAGTGTGATCCGCACGTCGATGAGCGGATAGCCGGCCGCGACGCCCTTGGCGGCCTGGGCCCGCACCCCCTTCTCGACGGACGGGATGAACTGCCTCGGCACGGCTCCGCCGACCACCTTGTCGACGAACTCGATGCCGGAGCCGCCGGGCAGCGGCTCCACCTCGATCTCGCAGATCGCGTACTGCCCGTGGCCGCCGGACTGCTTCACGTGCCGGCCGCGCCCGGCCGACCTGTCGGCGAACGTCTCGCGCAGGGAGACCCGGTGCGGTACGACGTCGACCTGGACGCCGTACCGGCTGCGCAGCCGTTCCAGGGCCACGTCCGCGTGCGCCTCGCCCAGGCACCACAGGACGACCTGGTGGGTGTCCCGGTTCTGTTCGAGCCGCATGGTCGGGTCCTCGGCGACCAGCCGGGCCAGCCCCTGCGAGAGCTTGTCCTCGTCGGCCTTGCTGTGCGCCTGGACGGCGAGGGGGAGCAGGGGGTCGGGCATCTCCCACGGTTCCATGAGCAGCGGGTCGTCCTTGGCCGAAAGCGTGTCCCCGGTCTCCGCGCGGCTCAGCTTCGCGACACAGGCCAGGTCGCCCGCGATGCAGTGCGTGAGCGTCCGCTGCTGCTTGCCGAAGGGCGCGGACAGGGCGCCGATCCGCTCGTCCGCTTCGTGGAGGGCACGGCCCTCGTGCCCCCGGTCGGCGAGGCCGTGCCCGGACACGTGCACCGTCGCGTCGGGTCGCAGGGTGCCGGAGAAGACCCGTACCAGCGAGATACGGCCCACGTAGGGGTCGCTGGCGGTCTTGACGACCTCGGCGACCAGCGGTCCGTCGGGGTCGCAGGTCGCCTTGATCTCGCGGGGCGTGCCCTCGGGGGTGGTGACGGCGGGCGTCTCGCGCTCCAGGGGGGTGGGGAAGCCGCCGGTGATCAGTTCGAGGATCTCGACCGTGCCGAGGCCCTGTTTCGCGCCGTCGGCGGCGGGGGCGGCGGCCAGCACGGGGTGGAAGACCCCGCGGGCGACGGCCCGTTCCAGGTCGTCGACGAGGGTCGTGACGTCGATCTCCTCACCGCCGAGATAGCGGTCCATGAGGGTCTCGTCCTCGCTCTCCGCGATGATCCCCTCGATGAGCCGGTTCCGGGCCTCCTCGATCGCCGGCAGCTGATCGGGGCCCGGCTCGGACTCCTTGCGCTCGCCGGAGGAGTAGTCGAACAGCTTCTGCGACAGCAGCCCGGTCAGCCCGGTCACGGGGGCGTGCCCGTCCGGACCCTGCGGGCCGCGCAGCGGCAGATAGAGCGGCAGTACGGCGTCGGGGTCGTCCCCGCCGAACGTCTGCGCGCACGTGCGGGTCATCTCCTCGAAGTCCGCCCGCGCGGCCTCCAGGTGCGTCACCACGATCGCCCGGGGCATGCCGACCGCCGCGCACTCCTCCCACACCATGCGGGTCGAGCCGTCGACGCCGTCCGAGGCCGAGACGACGAAAAGGGCCGCGTCCGCCGCTCGCAGACCGGCCCTGAGTTCCCCGACGAAGTCGGCGTATCCGGGGGTGTCCAGCAGATTGATCTTGTACCCGCCCCATTCGACGGGGACGAGGGAGAGCTGCACCGAGCGTTGCTGACGGTGCTCGATCTCGTCGTAGTCGGAGACGGTGCCGCCGTCCTCCACACGGCCCGCCCGGTTCACCGCTCCCGCTGTCAGCGCGAGAGCTTCCACCAGGGTCGTCTTGCCCGAACCGGAGTGGCCGACCAGCACCACATTCCGTACGGACGCGGGGTGGTCGGCCGCCGTAGCCCTGCCGGCGGCTCCGGAATGTGGGTTCGCCTTGTCGCCCATGGTCCTGCCTCCCGTGCACGGTGAGGTCACTGTGGGCGCGGACACGCGGATCCTCCCCGTCAGGGGGACCCTCAGCGGTGTCGACTCCGGTGACGCCCGCGGTGTCTTTCGAGCTTTCCACTCGCGTCACCGCGCGTCCATACGAGGGACGGGATCGCTCCCCACGGCCCGGGGACACGGCGGGCTGGTGCCCGACGGTCGTACACGCGCGCGCGTGGCTACGATGGGCCAGCCGGATGGCCAGCAGGGGCCACGCGGCGACACCGACCCTCGGGAAGGCCATGCTGAACAAGTACGCGCGTGCATTCTTCACGCGTGTCCTCACACCGTTCGCCGCGTTTCTGATCCGCAGGGGGGTCAGCCCCGACACGGTCACCCTCATCGGAACCGCCGGAGTGATCGCGGGCGCGTTGGTCTTCTACCCCCGGGGCGAGTTCTTCTGGGGCACGATCGTCATCACGCTCTTCGTCTTCTCGGACCTCGTCGACGGCAACATGGCCCGTCAGATGGGCCGTTCCAGCCGATGGGGCGCCTTCCTCGACTCCACGCTCGACCGGGTCGCCGACGGCGCGATCTTCGGCGGCTTCGCCCTCTGGTACGCGGGCAAGGGCGACGACCTCGCGCTGTGCGCCGTGTCGATCTTCTGCCTGGCGAGCGGCCAGGTCGTGTCCTACACCAAGGCACGCGGGGAGTCGATCGGCCTGCCGGTGGCGGTCAACGGACTCGTGGAGCGTGCCGAGCGACTGGTGATCTCGCTGGTGGCGGCCGGTCTCTCCGGTCTGCACGCGTTCGGCGTGCCGGGCATCGACGTCCTGCTGCCGATCGCCCTGTGGATCGTCGCCGTCGGCAGTCTCGTCACCCTGATCCAGCGCGTCGTCACCGTCCGTCGCGAGTCCGCCGAGGCGGAGGCGGAGGCGGCCGCCGCGACCGCACAGGAGACGCCGGACAGCGCCCGGAACAGCGAGGCGACCCCGTGAGCGCTCTGCGGGAGCGGGCAACCGACGGGCTCTACGGCCTCGGCTGGGCCACCGTCAAGAAACTCCCGGAGCCCGTCGCCGTACGCCTCGGCCGGACGATCGCCGACGCCACCTGGAAGCGGCGCGGCCCCCTCGTACGCCGTCTGGAGGCCAACTACGCGCGCGTGGTGCCGGGCGCGAGCCCCGAACGCCTCGCCGAGCTGTCCCGCGCGGGCATGCGCTCCTATCTGCGCTACTGGATGGAGTCCTTCCGTCTCCCCGCCTGGAGCGAGGAGCGCATCGGGAGCGGCGTCACCGTCAAGGACCTGCACCTCCTCACCGACGGCCTCGCCGCCGGCCGGGGTGTCGTCCTCGCGCTGCCGCACCTGGCCAACTGGGACCTCGCCGGCGCCTGGCTCACCACCGAGATCAAGATCCCGTTCACGACCGTCGCCGAGCGGCTCAAGCCTGAGACGCTCTACGACCGCTTCGTCGCCTACCGCGAGGGCCTCGGCATGGAGGTCCTGCCGCACAACGGCGCCTCCGCCTTCGGCGCCCTCGCACGGCGGCTGCGCGACGGCGGCGTGGTCTGCCTGGTCGCCGACCGCGACCTGTCCGCGTCCGGCGTGGAGGTCGACTTCTTCGGCGAGCCCGCCCGGATGCCCGCCGGACCGGCCCTCCTCGCCCAGCAGACCGGCGCGCTGCTGCTGCCGGTGACCCTCTGGTACGACGACTCGCCCGTGATGCGGGGACGCGTGCACGCCCCGATCGAGGTACCCGGGACAGGTACCCGCGCCGAGAAGACGTCTGTCATGACACAGGCGCTGGCGGACGCCTTCGCCACCGGCATCGCCGACCACCCGGAGGACTGGCACATGCTCCAGCGCTTGTGGCTCGCGGACCTGGACCCCGCGAAAAGCCCCGACGGCCCCGGGAGAGCGGCGCCGGATCCCGCGCCGGGTCCCGCGACCGACCTCGGGCGGGGCGCCGCGCCGGACGTCGAGAGCGGTTCCGGGAAGGGACGCGCGTGAAGATCGGGATCGTCTGCCCGTACTCCTGGGACGTGCCCGGGGGAGTCCAGTTCCACATCCGCGACCTGGCCGACCACCTCATCCGCCTCGGCCACGAGGTCTCGGTCCTCGCCCCCGCCGACGACGACACGCCGCTACCGCCGTACGTCGTCTCGGCGGGCCGCGCGGTGCCGGTGCCGTACAACGGCTCGGTGGCCCGCCTGAACTTCGGCTTCCTGTCGGCGGCGCGGGTGCGGCGCTGGCTGCACGAGGGCACGTTCGACGTGATCCACATCCATGAGCCTGCCTCCCCCTCGCTCGGCCTGCTGGCCTGCTGGGCGGCCCAGGGACCGATCGTCGCCACCTTCCACACCTCCAACCCGCGCTCCCGGGCGATGATCGCGGCGTACCCGATCCTGCAGCCCGCGCTGGAGAAGATCAGTGCGCGGATCGCCGTGAGCGAGTACGCCCGCCGCACCCTGGTCGAACACCTGGGCGGCGACGCGGTCGTCATCCCGAACGGCGTCGACGTCGACTTCTTCGCCCGCGCCAAGCCCAACCCCGACTGGCAGGGCGACACACTCGGCTTCGTCGGTCGCATCGACGAACCCCGCAAGGGCCTGCCGGTGCTGATGAAGGCCCTTCCGAAGATCCTCGCCGAGCGCCCCCGGACCCGGCTGCTGGTCGCCGGGCGCGGGGACGAGGAGGAGGCGGTGGAGAAGCTGCCCAAGGAACTGCGCTCCCGCGTCGAGTTCCTCGGGATGGTCAGCGACGAGGACAAGGCCCGCTTCCTGCGCAGCGTCGACGTCTACGTCGCCCCCAACACCGGGGGCGAGAGCTTCGGCATCATCCTCGTCGAGGCCATGTCCGCCGGAGCCCCCGTCCTCGCCTCCGACCTCGACGCCTTCGCCCAGGTCCTCGACCAGGGCGGTGCGGGCGAGCTGTTCGCCAACGAGGACGCGGACGCCCTCGCGACGGCCGCCGTACGCCTGCTCGGCGACCCGGACAGGCGCGCCGAACTCCGCGCCCGTGGCAGCGCGCACGTCCGGCGTTTCGACTGGTCGACCGTCGGCGCCGACATCCTCGGCGTCTACGAGACGGTCACGGAGGGGGCGGCCTCGGTGGCGGCGGACGAACGGGTGGGGCTGCGGGCCCGGTTGGGGCTGGCCCGGGACTGAGTACGCCGCGGTCGCGGGGGCCCTCGGGCGGCTTTCACCTCGTATGCGGCGTTGATGGGCACCGGTAGTAGCCTTGCCGCCCGTGACTTCCACACTCATCTGGATCGCTGTCGTCCTCTTCGCGATCGGTCTCTATCTGAGCTGGACCGCGGGACGCCTCGACCGACTGCACGCGCGCATCGACGCCGCCCGCGCCGCGCTCGACGCGCAACTGCTGCGCCGGGCGTCGGTCGCCCAGGAACTGGCCACCTCCGGGGTGCTGGACCCGGCCGCCTCGATCGTCCTCTACGAGGCGGCCCACGCGGCGCGGCAGGCCGAGGAGGAGCAGCGCGAGGTCGCCGAGAGCGAGCTGAGCCAGGCGTTGCGGGCCGTGCTCGCGGAGGCGCAGCAGGTGGAGGTGGTGCGGGCGGCGCCGGGCGGGGAGGACGCCGCGAACGAGCTGGCGCAGGCCGTGCGCCGGGTGCCGATGGCCCGGCGTTTCCACAACGACGCGGTGCGGGCGGCACGTGCGCTGCGGCGGCATCGCACGGTGCGGTGGTTCCGGCTCGCCGGGCACGCCCCGTTCCCGCTCGCCTTCGAGATGGACGACGAGCCGCCGACGGCGTTGGCCGACCGGCCCACGACCTGACTTCTGGGCGCTGCATGGCTCGGGGGCGCCGGGTTCGTCGGCGGGCGCGTGTGCGTGAGGGCTTCTCGCGCAGCCGCTCGCCCCTGAGAGCAGGGGCTGCGCCCCGTGCTTCCAGGCCCGCAGCGCCTAATTTCAGCGGCGCGGGGAACTGCGCGAGAAGCCCCACCGGCCCTCGGACGGACGAGTCCCCACCGAAAATGAGCCACCGCCTCCCCATTGGCCCTTGCAGTGGCCTGTTCCCCTCGCGTTTCCTCGGTGATTGCAGAAACCCTCCTTCCCCGAGCTTCCCCCGAGCGAGGTCAAACCCGTGTCCAGCACCCTCTCCCCCTCCGCCCAGACCCCCGAGACCGGCACCGCCCGCGTGAAGCGCGGCATGGCCGAGCAGCTCAAGGGCGGTGTGATCATGGACGTCGTCACCCCCGAGCAGGCCAAGATCGCCGAGGACGCGGGCGCCGTCGCCGTCATGGCCCTGGAGCGGGTCCCCGCCGACATCCGCAAGGACGGCGGCGTGGCCCGGATGTCCGACCCGGACATGATCGAGGGCATCATCGAGGCCGTCTCCATCCCGGTCATGGCCAAGTCCCGCATCGGCCACTTCGTCGAGGCCCAGGTCCTGCAGTCCCTCGGCGTGGACTACATCGACGAGTCCGAGGTCCTCACCCCGGCCGACGAGGTCAACCACAGCGACAAGTTCGCGTTCACGACCCCGTTCGTCTGCGGCGCCACCAACCTGGGCGAGGCCCTGCGCCGCATCGCCGAGGGCGCCGCGATGATCCGCTCCAAGGGCGAGGCCGGCACCGGCAACGTCGTCGAGGCCGTCCGCCACCTGCGCCAGATCAAGAACGAGATCGCCCGCCTGCGCGGCTACGACAACAACGAGCTGTACGCCGCGGCCAAGGAGCTGCGCGCCCCCTACGAGCTGGTCAAGGAGGTCTCCGAGCTGGGTAAGCTCCCGGTGGTCCTCTTCTCCGCCGGTGGTGTGGCGACCCCCGCCGACGCCGCGCTGATGCGCCAGCTCGGTGCCGAGGGCGTCTTCGTCGGCTCCGGCATCTTCAAGTCCGGCGACCCGGCCAAGCGCGCCGCCGCCATCGTGAAGGCCACCACCTTCTACGACGACCCGAAGATCATCGCGGACGCCTCCCGCAACCTGGGCGAGGCCATGGTCGGCATCAACTGCGACACCCTCCCCGAGGCCGAGCGCTACGCGAACCGGGGCTGGTAAGCACCCATGAGCGACACCCCCGTCATAGGCGTCCTGGCCCTCCAGGGCGACGTACGGGAGCACCTCGTCGCCCTGGCCGCGGCCGACGCCGTGGCCAGGGCGGTGCGGCGCCCCGAGGAACTCGCCGAGGTGGACGGCCTCGTCATCCCCGGCGGCGAGTCCACCACCATCTCCAAGCTGGCCGTGCTCTTCGGTGTGATGGAGCCCCTGCGCGCGCGCGTGCGCGACGGCCTGCCCGTCTACGGCACCTGCGCCGGACTGATCATGCTCGCCGACAAGATCCTCGACCCGCGCTCCGGCCAGGAGACGATCGGCGGCATCGACATGATCGTGCGCCGCAACGCCTTCGGCCGGCAGAACGAGTCCTTCGAGGCGGCGGTCGACGTCAGGGGCGTCGAGGGCGCCCCCGTCGAGGGCGTGTTCATCCGGGCCCCCTGGGTCGAGTCCGTGGGCGCCCGGACGGAGGTGCTGGCCGAGCACGAGGGCCACATCGTCGCCGTACGCCAGGGCAACGCCCTCGCCACGTCGTTCCACCCGGAGCTGACCGGCGATCACCGGCTGCACGCGCTGTTCGTCGAGATGGTGCGCGCGAACAGGGCGGCGGAGTCCTTGTAGGATCTCTGGGGTTCGTTGCAGAGATGGGTTACGCGAAGGAGACAGGCAGATGTCCGGCCACTCTAAATGGGCTACGACGAAGCACAAGAAGGCCGTGATCGATGCCAAGCGCGGCAAGCTCTTCGCGAAGCTGATCAAGAACATCGAGGTCGCGGCCCGGATGGGCGGCGTCGACATCGAGGGCAACCCGACTCTGTACGACGCCATCCAGAAGGCGAAGAAGCAGTCGGTCCCCAACAAGAACATCGACTCCGCGGTCAAGCGCGGTGGCGGCCTCGAGGCCGGCGGCGCCGACTACGAGACGATCATGTACGAGGGCTACGGACCGAACGGTGTCGCGGTGCTCATCGAGTGCCTCACCGACAACCGCAACCGCGCCGCCTCCGACGTCCGTGTCGCCATGACCCGCAACGGCGGCTCGATGGCCGACCCGGGCTCCGTGTCGTACCTCTTCAACCGCAAGGGCGTCGTCATCGTCCCCAAGGGCGAGCTGTCCGAGGACGACGTCCTGGAGGTCGTGCTCGACGCGGGCGCCGAGGAGGTCAACGACCTGGGCGAGGCGTTCGAGGTGCTCAGCGAGGCCACCGACATGGTCGCGGTCCGCACCTCCCTCCAGGAAGCCGGGATCGACTACGACTCCGCCGAGGCCAACTTCGTCCCGACCATGCAGGTCGAGCTGGACGAGGAGGGCGCCAGGAAGATCTTCAAGCTGATCGACGCCCTGGAGGACAGCGACGACGTGCAGAACGTGTTCGCCAACTTCGACGTGAGCGACGACGTCATGGCCAAGGTCGACGCGTAGGTCTCCGCCAGGAGCCGGACGAACTCCGGGGCCACAGGGCTTCGACGGGCCGACGGGACATACCCCGTCGGCCCGTCGCGCTGTCGGCCGTTGTCAGTGGCACCCGATAGCCTGCACAAACAGGTGGTCGATGGGAGGGGCGCGTGCGCGTACTGGGGGTGGACCCGGGGCTGACCCGTTGCGGTGTCGGGGTCGTGGAAGGCGTCGCCGGACGGCCGCTCACCATGCTCGGCGTCGGTGTCGTCCGTACGCCCGCGGACGCGGAGTTGGGGCACCGCCTCGTCGCGATCGAGCAGGGCATCGAGCAGTGGCTCGACGAGCACCGCCCCGAATGCGTCGCCGTGGAAAGGGTGTTCAGCCAGCACAACGTGCGCACGGTCATGGGCACCGCCCAGGCCAGCGCCGTCGCCATGCTCTGCGCCGCCCGCCGCGGCATCCCCGTCGCCCTGCACACCCCGAGCGAGGTCAAGGCCGCCGTCACCGGCAGTGGCCGCGCCGACAAGGCCCAGGTCGGGGCCATGGTCACCCGCCTCCTCCGGCTCGACGCACCCCCGAAGCCCGCGGACGCGGCCGACGCCCTCGCCCTCGCCATCTGCCACATCTGGCGGGCCCCCGCACACAACCGCCTCCAGCAGGCCGTCGCCCTGCACGCGACCAGGACGCCGAGCGCGTCGAATCCGCCGCGTGCGGCAAAGGCGGCACCGAACGCACTGAAAGGCCGTACGGCATGATCGCCTTCGTCAGCGGCACGGTCGCCGCACTCGCCCCCGACACAGCCGTGATCGAGGTGGGCGGGGTCGGCATGGCCCTGCAGTGCACGCCGAACACCCTGTCCACCCTGCGGCTCGGTCAGCCGGCCAAGCTCGCCACCTCCCTCGTCGTACGGGAGGACTCGCTCACCCTGTACGGCTTCGTGGACGACGACGAACGCCAGGTCTTCCAGCTGCTGCAGACCGCGAGCGGGGTCGGCCCGCGCCTGGCCCAGGCGATGCTCGGGGTGCACGCCCCCGACGCACTGCGCCGGGCCGTGGCCACCGGTGACGAGAAGGCGCTGATCGCCGTCCCCGGCATCGGCAGGAAGGGCGCCCAGAAGCTGCTGCTCGAACTGAAGGACCGCCTCGGCGAGCCCGTCGGCGCCCCCGCGATCGGCGCCCCGGTCACCCAGGGCTGGCGCGACCAGTTGCACGCCGCCCTGATCGGCCTCGGGTACGCCACCCGCGAGGCCGACGAGGCCGTGGCGGCCGTCGCCCCCCAGGCCGAGGCCGCCGAAGGCACGCCCCAGGTCGGCCAGTTGCTGAAGGCCGCACTCCAGACCCTCAACAGAGCGCGCTGACCGGCATGTTCGAGGCCCCGTACCCGTCCCGCACGACCGGTACGGCCCACCCGCTCCCTTCGACCGCGACCGCGAGGCACACGCAATGAACTGGGACGACACGACCGACGACACCGCCGCCGAGCGGCTGGTGGGCTCTGTCGCCGACCGTGAGGACCAGGCCGTCGAGGCCGCCCTGCGCCCCAAGGACCTGGACGAGTTCATCGGTCAGGAGAAGGTCCGTGAACAGCTCGACCTCGTCCTGCGTGCCGCACGCGCGCGCGGGGCCACCGCCGACCACGTGCTGCTCTCCGGCGCCCCCGGCCTCGGCAAGACCACCCTCTCGATGATCATCGCGGCCGAGATGGGCGCCCCCATCCGGATCACCTCCGGCCCCGCCATCCAGCACGCCGGCGACCTCGCCGCGATCCTCTCCTCCCTGCAGGAGGGCGAGGTCCTCTTCCTCGACGAGATCCACCGCATGTCCCGGCCCGCCGAGGAGATGCTGTACATGGCGATGGAGGACTTCCGCGTCGACGTGATCGTCGGCAAGGGCCCCGGTGCCACCGCGATCCCCCTCGAACTGCCGCCCTTCACCCTGGTCGGCGCCACCACGCGCGCGGGGCTGCTGCCGCCCCCGCTGCGCGACCGCTTCGGCTTCACCGCGCACATGGAGTTCTACGAGCCCGCCGAGCTGGAGCGGGTCATCCACCGCTCGGCGAGCCTCCTCGACGTCGAGATCGACCCGGCCGGTGCCGCGGAGATCGCGGGCCGCTCGCGCGGCACCCCCCGTATCGCCAACCGCCTGCTGCGCCGCGTCCGGGACTACGCGCAGGTCAAGGCGGACGGCTTCATCACGCGCGACATCGCCGGGGCCGCCCTCGCCGTCTACGAGGTGGACG
This sequence comes from Streptomyces bottropensis ATCC 25435, assembly GCF_000383595.1. Taxonomy (NCBI): domain Bacteria; kingdom Bacillati; phylum Actinomycetota; class Actinomycetes; order Kitasatosporales; family Streptomycetaceae; genus Streptomyces; species Streptomyces bottropensis. The sequence continues at coordinate 3,646,871 of NZ_KB911581.1, forward strand.
GCCGCGGCCTCGACCGCCTCGACCGGGGAGTCCTCGAAGCCCTGCTCAAGCTGTTCGGCGGCGGACCCGTCGGCCTGTCCACCCTCGCCGTCGCCGTGGGGGAGGAGCGCGAGACCGTCGAGGAGGTCGCCGAGCCCTTCCTCGTCCGCGAGGGACTGCTCGCCCGGACCCCCCGCGGCCGGGTGGCGACCCCCGCCGCCTGGGCCCACCTCGGACTCACCCCGCCACGCGGCACGACCGGCGGAAACGGACAACAGGACCTGTTCGGGGCGTGACCCTCTCGTGACGGCGCGGTACTCGCCCGGCATGGAACCCCGGTGACATGCTGTGCGTTGTTCCATCACGGCGGACTCGCTTAGACTCCGCCGATGCCGCCCCTGTCGGCAGCGCACATACCCCCAACCATCAGGCCGCTCGCCATCGCGGTCGTGTGAAGGAAGTTCCGACCCGTGAGTCTCGTGACCCTCCTCCCGTTCATCGTGCTCATCGGGGCCATGATCCTGATGACCCGATCGGCCAAGAAGAAGCAGCAGCAGGCCGTCGACATGCGGAACCAGTTGCAGCCCGGTTCCGGCGTCCGCACGATCGGGGGCATGTACGCGACCGTCAAGGAGGTCAGCGAGGACACTCTCCTCCTCGACGCCGGGCCGGGCGTCGAGCTGCTGTTCGCTAAGAACGCCATCGGTGCCGTCCTCAGCGACGAGGAGTACAACCGGATCGTCCACGGCATCGAGCACGACCTGAAGTCCGATGTCGTCCCCGACGACGCCTCCGCCCTCACCGAGACCGACGAGCCCTCCGACGACGCTTCCGCCGCTTCCGACGACAAGCCCATCGACCTCGGCAAGAAGGACGCGTCCGACGACGCGACCGACGAGACCGCCGAGGCGAAGGACGACGACACCAAGTCCGTCGAAGCAGAGCCGAAGAAGACCGACGGCGAGTCCGACGCGAAGTAGTCACGTCCCGGGAGTGCGAGCGAGAACCGCCCGCGCCCCGGGAACGTGCCGTTTTCGCCCGGATTCCCGACACCAGTCATGGCCGCCCCCGCGCTGACCCCGCCCGGCGGCCCGAGAGGGAGTACGAGAAGGTGGCAGCACCGAAGAAGGGCCGGAGCGCGAGTGCCCAGAGCAAGCCTGGGCGCGCGCTGGCCCTCATCCTGATCGCCCTTGTGGCGCTCACCGGGGGAATGTTCGCCTCCGGACACACCACTCCGCGTCTCGGCATCGACCTCGCCGGTGGTACGAGCATCACGCTCGAGGCGAGGAGCGGCCAGGAATCGGCGATCAACAAGACCAACATGGACACCGCGGTCGAGATCATGAACCGCCGTGTCAATGGTCTGGGTGTCTCCGAGGCCGAGGTCCAGACCCAGGGCGATCGCAACATCATCGTCAACATTCCCAAGGGCACGAACTCCGAGGAGGCCCGGGACCAGGTCGGCACCACCGCGAAGCTGTACTTCCGTCCGGTCCTGCAGAGCCAGGTCGGCACCGGCGCGACCCAGGAGCCGAGCACCTCGGCGAGCCCCAGCGGCAAGAGCAGCGGATCGCCCAGCCCGTCGGGCTCCGACGGCAAGGACGAGGCCACCGAGCCCGGGGCCGGTGACTCCGCCAGCCCGTCGTCCTCCGCCACGTCCCAGGGCCGCGCGGTCACCGACGCGCTGAAGGCCGACCCCACGCCCTCGGGCAGCGGGTCCGCGTCCGCCAAGGCCACCGGCAGCGCCTCGCCGCCGGCGAGCCCGAGCGTCGACCCGGAGACCCAGGCGCTCCAGGCCAAGTTCGCCGCCCTGGACTGCAGCGATCCCAAGCAGCGTGCCAAGGCCGGCAAGGGCAAGAGCACCGACGTCGTCGTGGCCTGCGGCCAGGACAACGGCGCCTGGAGCAAGTTCGTGCTCGGCCCGGTCGGGGTCGACGGCACCGAGGTCGACAAGGCCCAGGCGCTGCTCGACACGCAGAGCGGCACCGGCTGGCAGGTCGTCATGGACTTCAACTCCAAGGGAGCGAAGAAGTTCGCCGACATCACCGGCCAGCTGGCGACCCAGACCTCTCCGCAGAACGAGTTCGCGATCGTCCTGGACGACGAGGTCGTCTCCCACCCCTACGTGCGCGCGGCGGTCACCGGCGGCAACGCCGAGATCTCCGGCAGCTTCACGCAGGAGGAGGCCCAGAACCTCGCCAACATGCTGTCGTACGGTGCCCTCCCGCTCACCTTCAAGACGGCGAGTGTCACCACCGTCAGCCCCGCGCTCGGCGGTGACCAGCTGCAGGCCGGTCTGATCGCCGGTGCGATCGGTCTGGCCCTGGTCATGATCTACCTGATCGTCTACTACCGCGGCCTGTCGCTGATCGCCATCGCCTCGCTGCTGATGTCGGCGGCCCTGACCTACGTGCTCATGGCACTGCTCGGTCCGGCCATCGGCTTCGCGCTGAACCTCCCGGCGGTCTGCGGCGCGATCGTCGCGATCGGCATCACGGCGGACTCGTTCATCGTGTACTTCGAACGCGTACGGGACGAGATCCGCGAGGGCCGCACGCTGCGCCCCGCCGTCGAGCGGGCCTGGCCGCGCGCCCGGCGCACCATCCTGGTCTCCGACTTCGTGTCGTTCCTCTCCGCCGCGGTGCTCTTCGTCGTCACCGTCGGAAAGGTCCAGGGCTTCGCGTTCACGCTCGGTCTGACGACCGTGCTCGACGTCGTGGTCGTCTTCTTCTTCACGAAGCCGCTCCTGACGCTGCTGGCCCGCACCAAGTTCTTCGGTAACGGACACAGCTGGTCCGGTCTCGACCCCAAGCGCCTGGGAGCCCGGCCGCCGCTGCGCCGCACCCGCCGTCCCGCCGTCCCCGCCGACCCGAAGGAGGCCTGAGATGTCGAAGCTCGGTGACCTCGGAGCCCGACTCCACCGCGGCGAGGTCGGTTACGACTTCGTCGGCAACCGCAAGATCTGGTACGGCGTCTCGATCCTGATCACCATCACGGCCATCCTCGGCCTGGCGGTGCGCGGCCTGAGCATGGGCATCGAATTCCAGGGCGGCGCCGTCTTCACCACGGAGCGGACGAGCGTCTCGGTCACCCAGGCCGAGGAGTACGCGGAGAAGGCCTCCGGCCACGACGCGATCGTGCAGAAGCTCGGCAACGACACCCTGCGCATCCAGATCTCCGGTGTGGACACGGCCAAGTCCGACGAGGTCCAGAAGGAACTCGCCAAGGACCTCAAGGTCGACGCGGACACGATCAACGCCGACCTGGTCGGCCCCAGTTGGGGTGAGCAGATCGCCACCAAGGCCTGGCAGGGCCTCGCGATCTTCCTGGTCCTCGTGGTGATCTACCTGGCGATCGCGTTCGAGTTGCGGATGGCCATCGCCGCGTTCGTCGCCCTGATCCACGACATCACCATCACGATCGGCATCTACGCCCTCGTCGGCTTCGAGGTGACGCCGGGCACGGTGATCGGTCTGCTCACGATCCTCGGCTACTCGCTCTACGACACGGTCGTCGTCTTCGACAGCCTCAAGGAGCAGACCAAGGACATCACCAAGCAGACCCGCTGGACGTACGCCGAGATCGCCAACCGTTCGATCAACAGCACCCTGGTGCGGTCGATCAACACCACGGTGGTCGCGCTGCTGCCGGTCGCCGGTCTGCTGTTCATCGGTGGCGGTGTCCTCGGCGCGGGCATGCTCAACGACATCTCGCTGTCCCTGTTCGTCGGCCTCGCGGCCGGCGCGTACTCGTCGATCTTCATCGCCACGCCGCTCGTCGCCGACCTCAAGGAGCGCGAGCCGCAGCTGAAGGCCCTCAAGAAGCGCGTCCTCGCCAAGCGGGCCCAGGCCGGGCACGAGGGCCCGGAGCCGGCGGACGACGGCCCGTACGACGACGAGCCGGCTGAGGCCACCCCCGCGGTGGTCGGGCCGCGCACCCAGTCCGGTGGCCGCAGTCGCGGCCGGGGCGGCAAGCGGCGATGACCGATATCAAGGAGCTGCTGCTCAGCCGTATCCGTGACGTCGCCGACCACCCCGAGCCGGGGGTGATGTTCAAGGACATCACCCCGCTGCTCGCCGACCCGGCGGCGTTCACCGCGCTGACGGACGCGCTGGCGGAGCTGACCGTCCGGCACGGCGCCACGAAGATCGTCGGCCTGGAGGCCCGGGGCTTCATCCTGGGCGCCCCGGCCGCGGTCCGCGCGGGCGTCGGCTTCATCCCCGTACGCAAGGCCGGCAAGCTCCCCGGGGCCACGCTCAGCCAGGCGTACGACCTGGAGTACGGCTCCGCCGAGATCGAGGTGCACGCCGAGGACCTGATCGAGGGCGACCGTGTGATGGTCATCGACGACGTCCTCGCGACCGGCGGCACGGCCGAGGCGTCCCTGCAGCTCATCCGGCGGGCGGGCGCAGAGGTCGCGGGCGTGGCGGTGCTGATGGAGCTGTCCTTCCTGGCGGGCCGGCAACGGCTGGAGGCCGTACTGGACGGCGCCCCACTGGAGTCGCTGATCCGGGTCTGACCGGATTTGTGTGAACGGGGTCGATCCTCAGGGGCCGATCCTGACCGGCTGGATCCGAACGGGTTCGAGAGCGTGTCCACGGTGCCTCCCACCGAGCGCCGATCGCGGCGCACGGCGGGAGGCACCGTTCGCCTTTCTCCCTCCCCCTCCCCGCGCGGCGCGGGCCCGGCCGCCGACCGAGATCACTTCCGGTCTAGGTTGACATGCGCTGGTCATTAGGGTCAGATGATCATGCGCCACATCGACCACTTGACCTCTGGTCCGGGCGCAGGGGGAACGGCCGACCATGCGAAGTGCGCCTCGCCGAGGCGTGCCTTCGTGTTCCCCCGACGGACTGGTGGCCACGGAACACACGGAACACAGGGGGATTTTCATGCGTCTGCGCACTCTGCCGATCATCACCGCCATCGCCGCCGCCACCTTCGTCGGTGCCGCGGCGAGCCCCGCACAGGCGGGCACGGGGCTGCTCCTGGCCGTGCAGATCAACAACTTCCAGGACTGGGGCAACTTCAACCAGGACCCGGTGGACCACCCCGGCAGCAGCCAGGACGTTCCCGGCGACGCCATCCGCGCCTGTGACTTCACCGCGGACCGGTGGGGCGTGACGGTCTGGCTGGACGTCAACCGCAACGGCACCTGGGACCGCACCTCCACGACCGCCGGCAACCCGTCGGACTACTGCAGCGACTGGGTGACCGGCAACCTCACGGAGGGGACCCGGGTGACCCTCAAGGCCTGCAACACCAAGGCCGGGTTCGCGCCGAAGAACTGCAAGGAGGACGACACCGTCGCATGAGCGGCGGGGGTGCAGGGTGACACGGTCGTCACCACCGGGCCCGTCGGGCCCGACCGGTACCCGTGACGACCCTGGCATCGCACCGAGGCGGGCCCCCGAGGAATCAGGGGCCCGCCTCTGGTGTTTCACCAGTACACAGCCCTCTCGATGGCCTGAAGGCGATCCCGGGACGCGGGATAGCTACCATGGGTGCTCCGGAGCCTGACCGGGGGACCCGGATCGCGCACGAGGAGTCCTCTTGGCAGACGAGGCCCAGCACCTGACCGCCGCCAAGCCCGAGTCCGCCTCGGGCCCCGCGGCCAAGCCCGCGCAGGACACGACCAAGCCCGCGAACCCCGCGACGGCACAGTCCGCGCAGAGCCCGGTCGAGCACGCCCAGTCCGCGCCCGCCGACAAGGCCGCCGACTCCTCGCGCCCCAAGCCGGACCCGGCCGACAGCCCCGCCCCGGCCCCCGCACCCCGCCCCGCGGCCACGGGCCAGCCCGCGCGCTCCGGCTCCTCCAACCGCGTGCGCGCCCGCCTCGCCCGCCTCGGCGTGCAGCGCTCCAACCCCTACAACCCGGTCCTGGAGCCGCTGCTGCGGATCGTGCGCGGCAACGACCCGAAGATCGAGACGGCGACGCTGCGCCAGATCGAGAAGGCCTACCAGGTCGCCGAGCGCTGGCACCGCGGCCAGAAGCGCAAGAGCGGCGACCCGTACATCACGCACCCCCTCGCGGTGACCACGATCCTCGCCGAGCTGGGTATGGATCCGGCCACCCTGATGGCCGGTCTGCTGCACGACACGGTCGAGGACACCGAGTACGGCCTCGACCAGCTCCGCCGCGACTTCGGCGACTCCGTCGGCCTCCTCGTCGACGGCGTCACCAAGCTGGACAAGGTCAAGTTCGGCGAGGCCGCACAGGCCGAGACCGTGCGCAAGATGGTCGTGGCCATGGCCAAGGACCCACGCGTCCTGGTCATCAAGCTCGCCGACCGCCTGCACAACATGCGCACCATGCGCTACCTCAAGCGCGAGAAGCAGGAGAAGAAGGCGCGCGAGACGCTGGAGATCTACGCGCCCCTCGCCCACCGCCTGGGCATGAACACCATCAAGTGGGAGCTGGAGGACCTCGCCTTCGCGATCCTCTACCCCAAGATGTACGACGAGATCGTCCGCCTGGTGGCCGAGCGGGCACCGAAGCGCGACGAGTACCTGGCCATAGTGACCGACGAGGTCCAGCAGGACCTTCGGGCCGCCCGCATCAAGGCGACCGTCACCGGCCGCCCCAAGCACTACTACAGCGTCTACCAGAAGATGATCGTCCGCGGTCGCGACTTCGCGGAGATCTACGACCTGGTCGGCATCCGCGTCCTGGTGGACACGGTCCGCGACTGCTATGCGGCCCTGGGCACCGTCCACGCCCGCTGGAACCCGGTTCCGGGGCGGTTCAAGGACTACATCGCGATGCCCAAGTTCAACATGTACCAGTCGCTGCACACGACGGTCATCGGACCCAACGGCAAGCCCGTCGAACTCCAGATCCGGACGTTCGACATGCACCGCCGCGCCGAGTACGGCATCGCCGCGCACTGGAAGTACAAGCAGGAGGCGGTCGCCGGCGCCTCCAAGGTGCGGTCGGACCAGCCGAGGACCACCGGCAAGGACGACCACCTCAACGACATGGCGTGGCTGCGCCAGCTCCTCGACTGGCAGAAGGAGACCGAGGACCCCGGCGAGTTCCTGGAGTCCCTGCGCTTCGACCTGTCCCGCAACGAGGTCTTCGTCTTCACGCCCAAGGGCGACGTGATAGCGCTGCCGGCCGGCGCGACACCGGTGGACTTCTCGTACGCGGTGCACACCGAGGTGGGCCATCGCACCATAGGGGCCCGCGTCAACGGACGTCTCGTCCCGCTGGAATCGACCCTGGACAACGGCGACCTCGTGGAGGTCTTCACGTCCAAGGCGGCCGGAGCCGGACCGTCCCGGGACTGGCTGAACTTCGTCAAGTCCCCGAGGGCCCGCAACAAGATCCGCGGCTGGTTCTCCAAGGAGCGGCGCGACGAGGCGATCGAGCAGGGCAAGGACGCCATCGTCCGCGCCATGCGCAAGCAGAACCTGCCGATCCAGCGCATCCTCACCGGCGACTCGCTCGTCACCCTCGCCCATGAGATGCGCTACCCGGACATCTCCGCCCTCTACGCGGCCATCGGCGAGGGCCATGTCTCCGCGCAGAGCGTCGTGCAGAAGCTCGTCCAGGCGCTCGGCGGCGAGGAGGCGGCCACCGAGGAGATCGACGAGTCCGTACCGCCCACCCACGGCCGCAGCCGCAAGCGCCGCGGCAGCAACGACCCCGGTGTCGTGGTCAAGGGCGTCGACGACGTCTGGGTCAAGCTCGCCCGCTGTTGCACCCCCGTCCCCGGCGACCCCATCATCGGCTTCGTCACCCGCGGCAGCGGCGTATCGGTCCACCGCAACGACTGCGTCAACATCGAGTCGCTCTCACGTGAGCCCGAGCGGATCCTCGAGGTCGAGTGGGCGCCCACCCAGTCCTCGGTCTTCCTCGTGGCCATACAGGTCGAGGCCCTGGACCGCAGCAGGCTGCTGTCGGACGTCACCCGCGTCCTGTCCGACCAGCACGTCAACATCCTCTCCGCCGCCGTCCAGACCTCCCGCGACCGCGTCGCCACCTCCCGCTTCACCTTCGAGATGGGCGACCCGAAGCACCTGGGCCACGTCCTGAAGGCCGTACGCGGTGTCGAGGGCGTCTACGACGTGTACCGGGTGACCTCGGCGCGCAGGCCGTAGGTCCGGCCTGGCACAGACGAGAGGGGCTCCCGCACGAATCGTGCGGGAGCCCCTCTCGTCTGTGCCTCGGTGTCAGCCGCCGAACTCCTGCAGACCCTTCAGAGCCTGGTCCAGCAGGGCCTGACGGCCGTCGAGCTCTCGCTGGAGCTTGTCGGCCTTGGCGTTGTTGCCCTGGGCGCGGGCGGCCTCGATCTGGCTGCCCAGCTTGTCGACGGCGGCCTGGAGCTGGCCCGTGAGACCGGCGGCACGGGCGCGGGCCTCCGGGTTGGTCCGGCGCCACTCCGCTTCCTCGGCCTCCTGGATGGCACGCTCGACGGCGTGCATCCGGGCCTCCACCTTCGGGCGGGCGTCGCGCGGGACGTGGCCGATGGCCTCCCAGCGCTCGTTGAGCGAGCGGAAGGCGGCACGCGCCGACTTCAGGTCCGTCACCGGCAGGATCTTCTCCGCCTCCCCGGCCAGCTCCTCCTTGAGCTTGAGGTTCTCCGACTGCTCCGCGTCACGCTCGGCGAACACGGAACTGCGGGCGGCGAAGAAGACGTCCTGGGCACCGCGGAAGCGGTTCCACAGGTCGTCCTCGTGCTCGCGCTGGGCGCGGCCGGCGGCCTTCCAGTCGGCCATCAGCTCGCGGTAGCGCGCGGCCGTGGGGCCCCAGTCGGTCGAGCCGGACAGACCCTCGGCCTCCGCGACCAGCTTCTCCTTGACCTTGCGGGCGTCCTCGCGCTGCGCGTCGAGCTGCGCGAAGTGGGCCTTGCGACGCTTGGAGAACGCCGAGCGGGCGTGCGAGAAGCGGTGCCAGAGCTCGTCGTCGGACTTGCGGTCCAGCCGGGGCAGACCCTTCCAGGTGTCCACCAGCGCCCGCAGCCGCTCACCGGCGGACCGCCACTGGTCGGACTGGGCCAGCTCCTCCGCCTCGGTGACCAGGGCCTCCTTGGCGTGCCGGGCCTCGTCGGACTGCTTGGCCCGCTGCTGCTTGCGCTCCTCGCGGCGCGCGTCGACCGTCTCGACGAGCTTGTCCAGCCGGACCTTCAGGGCGTCCAGGTCACCGACCGCGTGATGCGCGTCCACCTGCTCGCGAATGTGGTCGATCGCGACCTGAGCGTCCTTGGCGGACAGGTCGGTGGTCTTCACCCGCTTCTCGAGGAGGCCGATTTCGACGACCAAGCCCTCGTACTTGCGCTCGAAGTAGGCCAGCGCTTCCTCAGGGGAGCCGGCCTGCCAGGAACCGACGACCTGCTCGCCGTCGGTCGTACGCACGTACACGGTCCCCGTCTCGTCGACGCGGCCCCACGGGTCGCTGCTCACAGCGCCTCCTCCACATGATGCCTGCAAGGGGCCTCAGCGCCCCCGGGCATCGTCCACAGTTTCGTCACGGCCAACATAGGCGACCGGCGGGTTGCCTGTCCGCATCCCGCGCGACCGAAATTTCGCTGTTGGGGGTCAGGACTTCTTGACAGTCGCCTTGTTGATCACGACGGTCGCGTTGGGTGCTCCGTCACCCATGCCGGTGCTCTCGCCGGCCTTGGCGATCTTCGTCAGGACCTTCATCCCCGCCTTGGTGATCGTGCCGAACGGTGTGTAGTTGGCCGGCAGCGGACTGTCCTGGAAGACGAGGAAGAACTGGCTGCCGCCGCTGTTCTTGCCCTCGCCCGTCTGCCCGTTGAACTGGTTCGCCATCGCGACCGTGCCCGCCGGGTACGTATCGCCCTTCAGGCGCGGGTCCTTCAGGTTCTCGTCGGGGATCGTGTAGCCGGGACCACCCATGCCGGTGCCCTGCGGGTCGCCGCACTGCAGCACGTAGATACCCTGCGTGGTGAGACGGTGGCACTTGGTGTGGTCCAAGTAGCCCTTGTTCACCAGGAAGTCGAACGAGTTGACCGTGTGCGGGGCCTTCGCCGCGTCCATCGTTATGGGGATGGAACCGCAGGTGGTCCGCAGATCCATCGTGTACTTCGCGCTCTTGTCGATGGTGAGCGCGGGTTCCTTCTTGAAGGTGAGCTTCTCCACCTTGCCCGCGGCCGGCTTCTCGCACGGATCCGGCGCCTTGCTGGCACTGGGCGACGGGCTCGGCGACACCTCCGCGCCCGCGTTGTCCTTCTTGTCGTCACCCTTGAGCACGTCGGTCGTGTACAGCGCCACGCTGCCCACCAGGATCACACCGAGCACCGAGGCGATCACGGCGTTGCGGACATGGGCCTTGCGCCGCGCGGACGTACGCCGCTGCTGCTGCCGCAAGAACTTCTCCCGGGCGAGCTGACGCCGCCGCTGATCCTGGCTGACCACGGGGTTCTCTCCTCATACGTCTCGTCCGCCGACAGGTGCGTCGCGCGTCCGTCGAGTCGACTGTTTACGTGTGACCCGTACCGTATATGGGTTCGCTGGGGAAACGGCAGCGCCGGTAGGCTCTGATCCACAGCAACCCACCACTCTCGTACGCCACAAGAAGGACGATCGTGCTCATTGCCGGGTTCCCCGCCGGGGCCTGGGGGACCAACTGTTATCTGGTCGCCCCCGCCGCCGGTGAGGAGTGCGTGATCATCGACCCGGGCCACCAGGCCGCCGAGGGAGTCGAGGAGACGCTGAAGAAGCATCGGCTCAAGCCCGTCGCCGTCGTCCTCACCCACGGCCACATCGACCATGTGGCCTCGGTCGTCCCGGTGTGCGGCGCGCACGACGTACCCGCCTGGATCCACCCCGAGGACCGGTACATGATGAGCGACCCCGAGAAGGCGCTCGGCCGTTCCATCGGCATGCCGCTGATGGGCGAGCTGACCGTGGGGGAGCCGGGTGACGTCAAGGAGCTGACCGACGGCGCGAAGCTGGAGCTGGCCGGTCTGGAGCTGGCCGTCTCGCACGCGCCCGGCCATACCAAGGGGTCGGTGACCTTCCGGATGCCCGAGAACGCGGAGATCCCTTCCGTGTTCTTCTCCGGGGATCTGCTGTTCGCCGGCTCCATCGGACGCACCGACCTGCCCGGCGGCGACATGGCCGAGATGCTCGACTCGCTGGCCCGCGTGTGCCTGCCGCTCGACGACTCGACCGTGGTGCTGTCCGGCCACGGCCCCCAGACGACCATCGGCCAGGAGCGCGCCACCAACCCGTATCTGCGGCAGGTGGCCGCCGGCGGCCAGGGAGCCCCTTCGGCTCCCCGACGAGGAATGTGACGAGAGACCTTCCGTGAGCACCTTTCAAGCCCCCAAGGGCACGTACGACCTGCTGCCCCCGGACAGCGCCAAGTACCTGGCCGTCCGCGAGGCCATCGCCGCGCCGCTGCGCGACTCCGGCTACGGCTACATCGAGACGCCCGGCTTCGAGAACGCCGAGCTGTTCGCACGCGGTGTGGGTGAGTCCACCGACATCGTGACCAAGGAGATGTACGCCTTCGAGACCAAGGGCGGCGACCAGCTGGCCCTGCGTCCCGAAGGCACCGCCTCCGTCCTGCGCGCCGCCCTGGAGGCCAACCTCCACAAGGTGGGCAACCTCCCGGTCAAGCTCTGGTACTCCGGCTCCTACTACCGCTACGAGCGCCCCCAGAAGGGCCGGTACCGCCACTTCTCCCAGGTCGGCGCCGAGGCGATCGGGGCCGAGGACCCGGCCCTGGACGCCGAGTTGATCATTCTGGCGGACCAGGCGTACCGCTCGCTGGGCCTCAGGAACTTCCGCGTCCTCCTCAACAGCCTGGGCGACAAGGAGTGCCGTCCCGTCTACCGGGCCGCCCTGCAGGAGTTCCTGCGCGGCCTGGACCTCGACGAGGAGACCCTCCGTCGCGCGGAGATCAACCCGCTGCGCGTCCTCGACGACAAGCGCGGCGACGTCCAGAAGCAGCTCACCGACGCCCCGCTGCTGCGCGACTACCTCTGCGACGCCTGCAAGGCGTACCACGAGGAGGTGCGCGAGCTGATCACGGCGGCCGGCGTCGCCTTCGAGGACGACCTCAAGCTGGTCCGCGGGCTGGACTACTACACGCGTACGACCTTCGAGTTCGTCCACGACGGCCTCGGTTCCCAGTCCGCGGTGGGCGGCGGCGGTCGCTACGACGGCCTCTCCGAGATGATCGGCGGCCCCGCCCTGCCGTCGGTCGGCTGGGCCCTCGGCGTCGACCGCACCGTCCTCGCCCTGGAGGCGGAGGGCGTCGAACTCGAACTCCCCGCCACCACCAGCGTGTTCGCCGTACCGCTCGGCGAGGAGGCCCGCCGCCTGCTGTTCGCCAAGGTCACCGAACTGCGCAAGGTGGGCATCGCGGCCGACTTCGCCTACGGCGGCAAGGGCCTCAAGGGCGCGATGAAGAACGCCAACCGCAGCGGCGCGCGCTACACGGTCGTCGCCGGGGAGCGCGACCTCGCCGAGGGCGTGGTCCAGCTCAAGGACATGGAGTCCGGTGAGCAGGTCGCCGTCGGCGTGAACGAGATCGTGGCCGAGCTGGAGGCCCGGCTCGGCTGAGTCGAACCCTTGTCGCCCCTGCCGCCCTGTACGGGTGGCAGGGGCGACATTTACGTCCGGCGAACGGTCCGGGCGCGAGGGTGTACGGCACAATGACCGTGCCCCAGTGGCCCCTTCGACGCTACGGAATCGACGGAATCGACGTGATGAGCAAGACGACAGTCAGCAACGTCTCGACCACCGATCGCGAACACACCGAGGCCCCGCGCACGGTGGGCGGCAGTCGTGCCTTCGCCATCCTGCTGCTGATCACCGGCGCGGCCGGACTGCTCGCGTCCTGGGTCATCACGCTCGACAAGTTCAAGCTGCTGGAGGACCCGAACTTCACCCCCGGATGCAGCCTCAACCCGGTCGTCTCCTGCGGCAACATCATGAAGAGCGACCAGGCGTCCGTCTTCGGGTTCCCCAACCCGATGCTCGGCCTCGTCGCGTACGGCATCGTCATCTGCGTCGGCGTGAGCCTGCTCGCCCGCGCGACCTACCCGCGCTGGTACTGGCTGACCTTCAACGCGGGCACCGCCTTCGGCGTCGGCTTCGTGACCTGGCTGCAGTACCAGTCGCTGTACAACATCAACTCGCTCTGCCTGTGGTGCTGCCTCGCCTGGGTCGCCACGATCCTGATGTTCTGGTACGTCACGTCCTCCAACATCCGCAACGGCCTCCTGCCGGCGCCCGGCCGGCTCAAGAGCTTCTTCGGCGAGTTCACCTGGGTCCTGCCCGTGATGCACATCGGCATCATCGGCATGCTGATCCTGACCCGCTGGTGGGACTTCTGGACCAGCTGACCGGCTTGCGCCGGACGGCGGCCGGTCCCGGGTCCCGGGCCTGCGGCGGTCCCGGCCGGACTGTCGGTGGCGTGACATAGGGTTTTCGGTGTGGAGCCCGATCTGTTCACCGCCGCAGCCGAAGAACGCCAGGAGAAGGACCCCTCCGCCAGCCCCCTGGCCGTACGGATGCGTCCGCGCACCCTCGACGAGGTCGTGGGCCAGCAGCATCTTCTGAAGCCCGGCTCGCCCCTGCGCCGACTGGTCGGCGAGTCCGGCGGCGGACCGGCCGGCCCCTCCTCGGTGATCCTCTGGGGCCCGCCCGGCACCGGCAAGACCACCCTGGCGTACGTCGTCTCCAAGGCCACCAACAAGCGTTTCGTGGAGCTCTCCGCGATCACCGCCGGAGTCAAGGAGGTCCGCGCGGTCATCGAGGGCGCCCGCCGCGCCACCGGCGGCTACGGCAAGGAGACCGTCCTCTTCCTCGACGAGATCCACCGCTTCAGCAAGGCCCAGCAGGACTCCCTGCTCCCGGCCGTCGAGAACCGCTGGGTCACCCTGATCGCGGCGACCACGGAGAACCCGTACTTCTCGGTGATCTCCCCCCTGCTGTCCCGCTCCCTCCTCCTCACCCTCGAACCCCTCACCGACGACGACCTGCGCGGCCTCCTGCGGCGCGCCCTGACCGACGGGCGCGGCCTCAAGGGCGCCGTCAGCCTTCCCGAGGACACCGAGGGCCACCTCCTGCGCATCGCCGGCGGTGACGCCCGCCGGGCGCTGACCGCCCTGGAGGCCGCCGCCGGTGCCGCCCTCGACAAGGGGGAGGAGGAGATCGCACTCCAGACGCTGGAGGAGACCGTCGACCGCGCCGCCGTGAAGTACGACCGCGACGGCGACCAGCACTACGACGTGGCCAGCGCCCTCATCAAGTCCATCCGCGGCTCCGACGTCGACGCCGCGCTGCACTACCTGGCCCGCATGATCGAGGCCGGGGAGGACCCCCGGTTCATCGCCCGCCGCCTGATGATCTCCGCCAGCGAGGACATCGGGCTGGCCGATCCGAACGCCCTGCCCACAGCCGTCGCCGCCGCCCAGGCCGTCGCCATGATCGGCTTCCCGGAGGCCGCGCTGACCCTCAGCCACGCCACGATCGCCCTCGCCCTGGCCCCGAAGTCGAACGCCGCGACGACCGCCATCGGCGCCGCCATGGAGGACGTGCGCAAGGGCCTGGCCGGCCCGGTGCCCCCGCATCTGCGGGACGGGCACTACAAGGGCGCGGCCAAGCTCGGGCACGCCCAGGGGTACGTGTATCCGCACGACCTCCCCGAGGGGATCGCCGCCCAGCAGTACGCGCCGGACGAGATCCAGGGGCGGGAGTACTACACCCCCACCAGGCACGGCGCCGAGGCCCGGTACGCCGACGCGGTGGAGTGGACCAGGAAGAACCTCGGTCGGAAGCAGTCCTGAAGCCCCTGTAGACTCCTCCCCAGTGCTGCGTCCCGTGTCCGGCTCCGGTCGGCGCCTCAGGCGGGACATCCAGCCGGATCTTCATGATCCAGGAGCGTCGCGCACCGTCGTAGGTGTCGCGGGCAGCCCACCACCACTCGGAATTCCGGGACCGGTCGGTGGGCCGTTCGTGTGCTGCACGTATGTGCCCAGACCAGGGGAGCGGCTACCCGACAGGTTCCCAGCGGACCCGACGGGATTCCCCGGCTGCGGATGCGACCTCCCGTAACCCTGAGGCAGCCGAAGAGGAAAAGGAAAAGAAGTGGCGAACCAGTCCCGCCCCAAGGTCAAGAAGTCGCGTGCCCTCGGCATCGCGCTGACCCCGAAGGCCGTCAAGTACTTCGAGGCCCGCCCGTACCCGCCCGGCGAGCACGGCCGCGGCCGCAAGCAGAACTCGGACTACAAGGTCCGTCTGCTCGAGAAGCAGCGTCTGCGCGCGCAGTACGACGTGTCCGAGCGCCAGCTCGTCCGCGCCTACGAGCGTGCCTCCAAGGTCCAGGGCAAGACCGGTGAGGCCCTGATCATCGAGCTCGAGCGTCGTCTCGACGCGCTGGTCCTGCGGTCGGGCATTGCCCGCACGATCTACCAGGCCCGCCAGATGGTCGTCCACGGCCACATCGAGGTCAACGGCCACAAGGTCGACAAGCCGTCCTTCCGCGTCAAGCCGGACGACGTCGTCATGGTCCGTGAGCGCAGCCGCCAGAAGCCGCTGTTCGAGGTCGCCCGCGAGGGTGGCTTCGCCGCGGACGGTGAGACCCCCCGCTACCTGCAGGTGAACCTCAAGGCCCTGGCGTTCCGCCTGGACCGCGAGCCCAACCGCAAGGAAGTTCCGGTCATCTGCGACGAGCAGCTCGTCGTCGAGTACTACGCCCGCTGATCGTCCTTCGACGGACGTAGCACACACGCACCGAGCGTCGGCCCGTCGTCCCCCCGCCTTCCGGCGGGCGGGGCGGCGGGCTCTCGCCGTACTGCGGCAGGCACTGCGGCAGGCATTAATGCGGTACTGGGCGATCGCTCCGGCGCGATAGGCTCGGGACACGACTTTTCGACGTTCAGGCATGTTCCAGGGAGCGGGTGCAGACAGTGTCCGGTGGAGAGGTGGCCGGGATCCTGGTGGCCGTCTTCTGGGCGATCCTGGTCTCCTTCCTCGCCGTCGCGCTGGCGAGGCTGGCCCAGACGCTCAGGGCGACCACCAAGCTCGTCGCGGACGTGACCGACCAGGCCGTCCCCCTCCTCGCCGACGCGTCCACCGCGGTCCGCTCCGCCCAGACCCAGATCGAGCGCGTGGACGCCATCGCGTCGGACGTCCAGGAGGTCACGTCGAACGCCTCGGCGCTCTCCACGACCGTCGCGTCCACCTTCGGCGGCCCCCTCGTCAAGGTCGCCGCCTTCGGCTACGGCGTACGCCGGGCCATGGGGGGCGGACGCCGTGAGGGCGAGCCCGCCGAGCGGGGCGGCCGTACCGTGATCGTGGGGCGCACGGTTCCCGGCACCCGCCGGAGCAGGCGTGACACCCGTGGAAAGAAGGACTGACCGAGCGATGTTCCGCCGTACGTTCTGGTTCACCACAGGCGTCGCCGCCGGCGTGTGGGCCACCACCAAGGTCAACCGCAAGCTGAAGCAGCTCACCCCGGAGCACCTCGCCGGCCAGGCCGCGCACAAGGCGGTCGAGGCGGGCCACAAGCTCAAGGACCGGGCGGTCGGCTTCGCGCTCGACGTCCGCGACCACATGGCCCAGCGGGAGGCAGAACTGGGCGAGGCACTCGGCATCGAGGCCAACCCCGACAGCTACCCGGAGCTGCCCGCTCCGAGGCGTGTCGTCGCCATCGAGAACAGCAACACCCCGAAGTACAGCAGGAATCCGAGGTACGTCGACAGCTCGTCGTACCCGTACAACCGGAATGAGGACCACTGATGGAGTCGGCCGAGATTCGTCGCCGCTGGTTGAGCTTCTTCGAGGAGCGCGGTCACACCGTTGTCCCTTCGGCGTCGCTCATCGCGGACGACCCGACTCTGCTCCTGGTCAACGCCGGCATGGTTCCTTTCAAGCCGTACTTCCTCGGTGAGGTCAAGCCCTCCTTCGCCCGCGCCACCAGCGTGCAGAAGTGCGTGCGTACGCCGGACATCGAAGAGGTGGGCAAGACCACCCGCCACGGCACGTTCTTCCAGATGTGCGGCAACTTCTCCTTCGGCGACTACTTCAAGGAAGGCGCCATCAAGTACGCCTGGGAGCTGCTCACCAGCCCCCAGGACAAGGGTGGTTACGGCCTGGAGCCGGAGAAGCTCTGGATCACCGTCTACAAGGACGACGACGAGGCCGAGCGCATCTGGCACGAGCAGGTGGGCGTCCCCAAGGAGCGCATCCAGCGCCTCGGCAAGAAGGACAACTACTGGTCCATGGGCGTCCCCGGCCCGTGCGGCCCGTGTTCCGAGATCAACTACGACCGTGGCCCGGAGTTCGGCGTCGAGGGCGGCCCGGCCGTCAACGACGAGCGGTACGTGGAGATCTGGAACCTGGTCTTCATGCAGTACGAGCGCGGCGAGGGCACCTCCAAGGAGGACTTCGAGATCCTCGGCGAGCTGCCCAGCAAGAACATCGACACGGGCCTCGGCCTGGAGCGCCTCGCCATGATTCTGCAGGGCGTGCAGAACATGTACGAGATCGACACCTCCATGGCCGTCATCGACAAGGCCACCGAACTCACCGGTGTCCGCTACGGCGACGCCCACGAGTCCGACGTCTCCCTGCGCGTGGTCACCGACCACATCCGCACCGCCGTGATGCTCATCGGTGACGGCGTCACCCCCGGCAACGAGGGCCGTGGGTACGTCCTGCGCCGCATCATGCGCCGCGCCATCCGCAACATGCGCCTCCTCGGCGCCACCGGCCCGGTCGTCCAGGACCTCATCGACGTCGTCATCGCCATGATGGGGCAGCAGTACTCCGAGCTGATCACCGACCGCGAGCGCATCGAGAAGGTCGCCCTCGCCGAGGAGAACGCCTTCCTCAAGACGCTGAAGGCCGGCACCAACATCCTCGACACCGCCGTGACGGAGACCAAGGCCGGGGGTGGCCAGGTCCTCGCCGGTGACAAGGCGTTCCTGCTCCACGACACCTGGGGCTTCCCGATCGACCTCACCCTGGAGATGGCCGCCGAGCAGGGCCTGTCCGTGGACGAGGACGGCTTCCGCCGCCTGATGAAGGAACAGCGGGACCGCGCCAAGGCCGACGCCCGCGCCAAGAAGACCGGCCACGCCGACCTCGGTGCCTACCGTGAGATCGCCGACGCCGCCGGGGAGACCGAGTTCATCGGCTACTCGGACACCGAGGGCGAGTCGACGGTCGTCGGCATCCTCGTCGACGGGCTCTCCTCGCCCGCCGCCACCGAGGGCGACGAGGTCGAGATCGTCCTCGACCGCACCCCGTTCTACGCCGAGGGCGGTGGCCAGATCGGTGACACCGGCAGGATCAGGATCGACTCCGGTGCCGTCATCGAGATCCGCGACTGCCAGAAGCCGGTGCCCGGCGTCTACGTCCACAAGGGCGTCGTCCAGGTCGGTGAGGTGACCGTCGGCGCCAAGGCCCAGGCCTCGATCGACGGACGCCGCCGCACGGCCATCGCCCGCGCTCACTCGGCCACCCACCTCACCCACCAGGCCCTGCGGGACGCCCTCGGTCCGACGGCCGCCCAGGCCGGTTCCGAGAACCAGCCCGGCCGCTTCCGCTTCGACTTCGGTTCCCCCTCCGCCGTTCCGACGGCCGTGATGACCGACGTCGAGCAGAAGATCAACGAGGTGCTCTCCCGCGACCTGGACGTCCACGCGGAGATCCTGAGCCTCGACGAGGCCAAGAAGCAGGGCGCCATCGCCGAGTTCGGCGAGAAGTACGGCGAGCGGGTCCGTGTCGTCACCATCGGCGACTTCTCCAAGGAGCTGTGCGGTGGCACGCACGTCCACAACACCTCGCAGCTCGGCCTGGTCAAGCTGCTCGGCGAGTCGTCCATCGGCTCCGGAGTCCGCCGTATCGAGGCGCTGGTGGGCGTCGACGCCTACAACTTCCTCGCCCGTGAGCACACGGTCGTCGCCCAGCTCCAGGAGCTGATCAAGGGCCGTCCGGAGGAGCTTCCGGAGAAGGTCTCCGCCATGCTCGGCAAGTTGAAGGACGCCGAGAAGGAGATCGAGAAGTTCCGCGCCGAGAAGGTGCTGCAGGCCGCCGCCGGTCTCGCCGAGTCCGCCAAGGACGTGTCCGGCGTTGCCGTGGTGACCGGTCAGGTCCCGGACGGAACCACCGCCGACGACCTGCGCAAGCTGGTGCTCGACGTGCGCGGACGCATCCAGGGCGGCCGGGCCGTGGTGGTCGCCCTCTTCACCGCCGTGAACGGCAAGCCGCTGACGGTCATCGCCACCAACGAGGCCGCCCGCGAGCGCGGACTGAAGGCCGGCGACCTGGTCCGCGCGGCCGCCAAGACCCTCGGCGGCGGCGGTGGCGGCAAGCCGGACGTCGCCCAGGGCGGTGGCCAGAACCCGGCCGCCATCGGCGAGGCCGTGGACGCGGTCGAGCGCCTGGTCGCCGAGACGGCCAAGTGAGCACGACGGATCACACGAGCGAAGACGACGGCCCGGCCATGCGCCGCGGCCGTCGGCTCGCGCTCGACGTCGGGGACGCCCGCATCGGGGTCGCCTCCTGCGACCCCGACGGGATCCTCGCCACACCCGTCGAGACCGTTCCCGGACGGGATGTCCCCGCAGCTCAGCGGCGATTGAGACAACTGGTCGACGAGTACGTACCCATAGAGGTAATCGTCGGACTCCCTCGCTCCCTCAAGGGGGGCGAGGGACCGGCGGCAGTCAAGGTACGGGGATTCGCGCAGGAACTGGCCCGCATGATCGCGCCGGTTCCGGTCAGACTCCTCGACGAGAGGATGACCACGGTGACGGCCGGTCAAGGACTGCGTGCCTCGGGTGTGAAATCCAAAAAGGGCAGGTCGGTCATCGACCAGGCGGCAGCCGTGATCATCCTGCAACAGGCGCTGGAATCCGAACGGATGTCAGGTAAAGCTCCGGGCGAGGGCGTCGAAGTGGTCATCTGATCGCGATACGGTAACGTTCCGCGCGATGCGGTGGCCTTCGAACAGCCACCGCACAGAAAGAGGCGGGGACGAACGCCGAGCCACAGGCCCCGCGTGACCGCCGCCTCGCGGCTCTAGGGGATCGATGACTGAGTATGGCCGGGGCCCGGGCTCCGAACCGTGGCATCCGGACGACCCGTTGTACGGGGACGCCGGATGGGACGGACAGCAGGCCCAGGGCCAGCAGTCCCCTTACGGCGGCCAGCCGCAGCAGCCCTACCCGGAGCAGCAGCAGTACCAGCAGCAGTACGACAACGGCAACGGTGCCTGGAACAACGGTCATCAGGACGCCTACGCCCAGCAGCAGTACCAGCAGGAGTACGGCGACCCCGCGCAGCATTACGCCGGCCAGAACCAGCATCAGCAGCAGTACACCGGTCATGGCCAGCAGCAGTACGGCCACACCGACAACGGCTGGAACGACGGAACTCACCAGCACACGCAGGCCCCTTACGTCGCGGATCCGAACGACCCCTACGGGGGACAGCAGCAGGCGATGGCATACGGCGGCCAACAGGACTTCTACGGCACGCCGGACGCGTATCCGCCGCCGGAGCCGCCCTCACGCCGTCGCGAGGAAGCGGCACCCGCCCCCGCGCCCACTCCGGAGCCCGAACCCGAGGAGCAGCCGGCAGCGGAGCGGACCGACTGGGACCCCGGACCGGACCAGGGCGAGCACGCGTTCTTCGCCGGTGGCGGTGACGACGACGATGACGACGAGGCCGAGGAACGCTCGGGCCGGGGGGACCGGAAAGGCCGTGGCGGTAAGTCTGGCAAAGGCGGGAAGTCGAGCAAAGCCGGCAAGAAGCGCCGCAGCGGCTGCGCATGCCTGGTGGTCGTCATGGTCTTCGGCGGCGGCTTCGCCGGCGTCAGTTACTTCGGTTACCAGTTCTACCAGAGCCGCTTCGGCGAGATCCCCGACTACGAGGGGAACGGTACGAACGAGACCGTGACGATCACGGTCGCCAAAGGTGAGTTCGGGTCGGTCATCGGGCAGAGGTTGAAGACGGCCGGGGTCGTCAAGAGTGTGGATGCTTTCACGATCGCACTGGCGAAACTTCCCGAGAAGGATCAGATTCAGGCAGGCGTTTATCTTCTCAAGAAGGAGATGTCAGCCGAAAAGGCTATCGCTCTGATGCTCGATCCGAAGAGTCAGAGCAACTTCACGGTCGCCGAGGGTGTACGTAACAACGACATCTACGTCAAGATCGACAAGGAACTGGGTCTTGACAAGGGCACGACCAAGGATGTCGCCGAGAAGAAGTGGGAGACCCTCGGCCTTCCCGACTGGGCGAACGACAACAAGGACATCAAGGATCCGCTGGAAGGATTCCTCTACCCGTCCACGTACCCGGTCGCCAAGGGCATGAAGCCCGAAGCCGTCCTGAAGGAAATGGTCGACCTCGCCAAGGCGAAGTACAAGGAAATGGACCTGGAGGGCAAAGCCAAGAGTCTGAAGCTGGAGAACCCCCTCCAGGTGCTGACCGTGGCGAGCCTCGTGCAGGCCGAGGGGAAGTACAAGAAGGACTTCCTGAAGGTCGCCCGGGTCGTCTACAACCGGCTCGACAAGAAAAACACCGAGACCTACGGGCTGCTCGACTTCGACTCCACCGTCAATTACCTGCGCGGTGAATCAAAGCTGGCCACAGGCTCGGTCAACTCGCTCCGACAGATCAACGACCCGTACAACACCTACAAGTTCAAGGGTCTGCCGCCCGGTCCGATCGACAATCCGGGTGAGGTGGCCATCAAGGCGGCGCTCAAGCCGGCCAAGGGCGACTGGTACTACTTCGTGTCGATCAACGAGGACGAGACGCTGTTCGCCGTGACCAACGAAGAGCACAACAGGAACCGCGTCAGGTACGAGAAAGCCCAGAACGGACAATGAGCCGCACCGCCACCAAGCACCGGGCCGCCGTGCTCGGTTCGCCGATCGCCCACTCGCTGTCCCCGGTGCTGCACCGGGCCGCGTACGCCGAACTCGGGCTCACCGACTGGACGTACGACCGTTTCGAGGTCGACGAGGAGGCGCTGCCCGGGTTCGTCGAAGGGCTCGGGCCGGAGTGGGCCGGGCTGTCGCTGACGATGCCGCTGAAGCGGGCGGTCATCCCCCTGCTGGACGAGATCAGCGAGACGGCGACCTCGGTCGAGACGGTGAACACACTGCTGTTCACGGAGGACGGGCGGCGGGTCGGCGACAACACCGACATCCCCGGGATGGTCGCCGCCCTGCGCGAGCGCGGCATCGAGCAGGTGGAGTCGGCGGCCGTTCTCGGCGCCGGAGCAACCGCGTCCTCCGCGCTGGCCGCGCTCGCCCGGATCTGCACCGGCGAGGTCGTGGCGTACGTCCGCAGCGAGGCCCGGGCCGCCGAGATGCGGCAGTGGGGCGAGCGGCTGGGCGTCGAGGTACGTACGGCGGACTGGTCGCAGGCCGAGCGCGGGCTGAGCGCTCCCCTCGTCATCGCCACGACACCGGCCGGGGCGACGGACGCGCTGTCCGGTGCGGTGCCGGAGATGCCGGCGACGCTGTTCGACGTGCTGTACCACCCGTGGCCCACCGAGCTGGCCGCGCGCTGGTCCGCGTACGGCGGTGCGGTGGTCAGCGGGCTCGATCTGCTGGTGCACCAGGCCGTGCTGCAGGTCGAGCAGATGACCGGGTGCAAGACGGCTCCCGTGGGCGCGATGAGGCAGGCGGGGGAACGGGCGCTGGCCGAGCGCGGCTGAGCGTTCCGGGCGGGCCGGTCCGAGGGGGCGGCCGGTGGCGAGGAACCGCCGTGCGCGCGGTCCGCCTGATGGACCTGCGACCAGGGCCCCGCCCCGGACGTGGGAGGATCGGAGGTGGCGGGCCGGGGCCGCGCACCCGGTGTTCGTCGCCGTACGCGAGGACCCGCGTACACGCAGGCAGGATCCAGTACCGGACGCGAGCATAGGAGCACCGTTGAGCAGGTTGCGCTGGCTGACCGCGGGGGAGTCCCACGGTCCCGCACTCGTCGCGACGCTGGAGGGCCTTCCCGCCGGCGTGCCGATCACCACGGAGATGGTGGCGGACCACCTGGCCCGGCGGCGCCTGGGCTACGGACGTGGTGCGCGGATGAAGTTCGAGCGCGACGAGGTCACCTTCCTCGGTGGTGTCCGGCACGGTCTGTCCATGGGCTCGCCGGTGGCGATCATGGTGGGCAACACCGAGTGGCCGAAGTGGGAGCAGGTCATGTCGGCCGACCCGGTCGACCCGGAGATCCTCGCCGGTCTCGCCCGCAACGCCCCGCTGACCCGCCCTCGGCCCGGTCACGCGGACCTGGCCGGCATGCAGAAGTACGGCTTCGACGAGGCCCGGCCGATCCTGGAGCGGGCCTCCGCCCGGGAGACCGCCGCCAGGGTCGCCCTCGGCGCGGTCGCCCGGTCGTACCTGAAGGAGACGACCGGCATCGAGATCGTCAGCCACGTGGTGGAGCTGGCGGCCGCGAAGGCCCCGCAGGGCGTGTACCCGACGCCCGCCGACGTGGAGAAGCTGGACGCCGACCCCGTGCGCTGCCTCGACGCCGACGCGTCGAAGGCGATGGTCGCGGAGATCGACCAGGCCCACAAGGACGGCGACACCCTCGGCGGAGTCGTCGAGATCCTGGCGTACGGCGTGCCCGTCGGCCTCGGCTCGCACGTCCACTGGGACCGCAAGCTGGACGCCCGCCTCGCCGGCGCGCTGATGGGCATCCAGGCGATCAAGGGCGTCGAGATCGGTGACGGTTTCGAGCTGGCGCGGGTGCCGGGCTCCAAGGCGCACGACGAGATCGTGAACACCCCCGAGGGCATCCGGCGCGTCTCCGGCCGCTCCGGTGGCACCGAGGGCGGTCTCACCACCGGTGAGCTGCTGCGGGTCCGGGCGGCGATGAAGCCGATCGCGACCGTTCCGCGCGCCCTGCAGACCGTGGACGTGACCACCGGCGAGGCCACGCAGGCCCACCACCAGCGCTCCGACGTCTCCGCCGTGCCGGCCGCCGGCATCGTCGCCGAGGCGATGGTGGCCCTGGTGCTGGCGGACGCGGTGGCCGAGAAGTTCGGCGGCGACAGCGTCACCGAGACGGCCCGCAACGTCCGTTCCTACCTCGACCACCTCGCGATCCGATGAGCCCGGTGCCTCTGGTCGTCCTCGTCGGCCCCATGGGTGTCGGCAAGTCCACCGTCGGACAGCTGCTCGCCGAGCGGCTCGGCGTCGGCTACCGCGATACCGACGACGACATCGTCGCCGAGCAGGGCCGCACCATCGCGGAGATCTTCGTCGACGAGGGCGAGGCCGCCTTCCGCGCGATCGAGAAGGAGGCCGTGCGTGCCGCGCTGGCCGGGCACGACGGCGTCCTCGCCCTCGGCGGTGGCGCGATCCTCGACGCCGACACGCGCGCGCTGCTGGCTGGACAGCGGGTCGTCTACCTCTCGATGGACGTCGAGGAGGCGGTCAAGCGCACCGGCCTCAACGCCGCCCGCCCGCTGCTGGCCGTCAACCCCCGCAAGCAGTGGCGGGAGTTGATGGACGCCCGGCGGTATCTGTACGAGGAGGTCGCCGCGGCCGTCGTCGCCACCGACGGCCGGACGCCCGAGGAAGTCACCCGAGCGGCGCTGGACGCACTGGAGTTGAAGGAAGCATGAGCGAGACAGTGACCCGCATCCAGGTCGGCGGTACGGCGGGCACCGAGCCGTACGAAGTGCTGGTGGGGCGTCAACTCCTCGGTGAATTGGGCGGGTTGATCGGTAACCGGGTCAAGCGGGTGGCCGTGATCCACCCCGAGGCGCTGGAGGACACCGGAGAGGCCCTGCGGGCCGATCTGGCCGGGCAGGGCTTCGAGGCCGTGGCCATCCAGGTGCCCAACGCGGAGGAGGCCAAGACCGCCGAGGTCGCCGCGTACTGCTGGAAGGCGCTGGGCCAGTCCGGGTTCACCCGCACCGACGTCATCGTCGGCGTCGGCGGCGGGGCCACCACGGACCTCGCCGGGTTCGTCGCGGCGACCTGGCTGCGCGGGGTCCGCTGGATCGCCATCCCCACCACCGTCCTGGCCATGGTCGACGCGGCGGTCGGCGGCAAGACCGGGATCAACACGGCCGAGGGCAAGAACCTCGTGGGTTCCTTCCACCCGCCGGCCGGAGTGTTGTGCGACCTGGCGGCGCTCGACTCGCTGCCGGTCAACGACTACGTCTCCGGGCTCGCCGAGATCATCAAGGCCGGGTTCATCGCGGACCCGGTGATCCTGGACCTGATCGAGTCCGACCCGCAGGCGGCCCGCACGCCCGCCGGGCCGCACACCTCGGAGCTGATCGAGCGGTCGATCCGGGTCAAGGCCGAGGTCGTCTCGGGCGACCTGAAGGAGTCCGGGCGCCGCGAGATCCTCAACTACGGGCACACGCTGGCCCATGCGATCGAGAAGAACGAGCGCTACCAGTGGCGGCACGGCGCGGCCGTGTCCGTGGGCATGCACTTCGCGGCCGAACTGGGCCGACTGGCGGGCCGGTTGGACGACGCGACCGCCGACCGGCACCGCACGGTCCTCGAAGCGGTCGGTCTGCCGCTGCACTACCGCTACGACCAGTGGCCGAAGCTTCTGGAGACGATGAAGGTCGACAAGAAGTCCCGGGGCGACCTGCTGCGCTTCATCGTCCTGGACGGCCTGGCCAAGCCCACCGTTCTGGAGGGTCCCGACCCGGCGATCCTCCTCGCCGCGTACGGCGAAGTGGGCCAGTAACGCCCGCTCGGGCAGCTCTTGCCCGATTCGCCTTGTGTCCCTGGCCACTTGGGCACTTCGGGCTGCCCCCGGCCGTGCACCAAACGGTGGCCGGGGACGGTACCGTTCGGTAAGGGCGGGGTCGGAAGGCCCCGCCCGCCAGTGTCGATGTGACTGTACGAGACGGAGTGGCACCGGATGCAGGACGCAGTGGGAGCTCCGCTGCCGCCGCCCCATCGGCCGGGGCAGGACCCGGCGGCCCCCTGGTCGCCGACCGCGAACCAGCAGGGACACCCGGCCCCCCATCACCCGGGAGCGCCCGGCACGCACCCGCCGGGACACCCGGTGCCCCCGGGCAGCCACCCGGGTCCGGTGCCGCCGCCTCCGCCCGCGCCGATGGCCCCGCCCGCACCGGCCGTGCCGGGCTTCTCCGGCGCTGCCGGGCATCCGCCGGCCCCGGTCCCGCCGCAGAGCGGGGTCTCGCCGGACACCACCGGACACGTGCAACTGCCGCCGGGCGGCCCCGTCACCATGCCGCCGGCCGCCACCGGCGCTCCCGACGTCACCAACACCACGCTCGCGGTCCTGCTCATCGGCCCCGCCGGAGCCGGCAAGACCAGCGTCGCCAAGTACTGGGCGGACCACCGCCGGGTGCCCACCGCGCACATCAGCCTGGACGACGTGCGCGAGTGGGTGCGCTCGGGCTTCGCGGACCCCCAGTCCGGCTGGAACGACAACTCCGAGGCGCAGTACCGCCTCGCCCGCCGCACCTGTGGCTTCTCCGCCCGGAACTTCCTGGCCAACGGCATCTCCTGCATCCTCGACGACGCCGTCTTCCCCGACCGCCCGGTCGTCGGCCTCGGCGGCTGGAAGCGGCACGTCGGCCCCGGCCTGCTGCCGGTCGTCCTCCTGCCGGGCCTGGAGATTGTCCTGGAGCGCAACGCCGAGCGCTCGGGCAACCGCCGGCTCACCGACGAGGAGGTCGCCCGCATCCACGGCCGAATGGCGGGCTGGTACGGCTCGGGCCTCCCGATCATCGACAACTCCCAGCTCGACGTCCCGGCCACGGCCCGCGTCCTGGACGAGGTCCTGGCCCGCTCGATCGCCAGCCCCCCGAAGTGGTAACCGAGTAGCCGCCGCCCCACACCCCGACAGCCCCCGACGGCCCCGCCAGGGGCCTGGAGACCGCTCGCGGAACCGCGCCCACCCCCGGCCCCGTCAGGGGCGCGGGGAACTGCGCGACAAGCCCCCACCGGCCCGCACCCGGCACACACGGGCACCCACCGGCACCCGGCACCCACCGGCACCCGGCACCCATCGGCACCCACCCGCCCCGGCACCCACCGGCACCCGGCACCCACCCACCCCCGACACCCCCACCCCCACTCGGCCGCACTCGACCAGCGCCCGCCCAGCGAAGCTCATACGCTCGGCACATGTCTGAGGTCTACGCGGCCCGCAGAGCCCGGCTGAGAGAACGCTGCCAAGCCGGCGGCAGCCCCACCGCACTCGTGACCCGCCCGGCCAACGTCCGCTACCTCGCGGGAGCGGCGCCGCGGGGCGCGGTGCTGCTGCTCGGCAGGAGCGAGGACGTCCTGCTGTGCGGCGCACCGCCGAGCGGCGAGATCGGCGAGGGCCGGCCCGACGACGCCGTACGCGTCCAGGTGCTGCCACGGCCCGGCGGCGACCCGGCGGTCGCGGCCGCCGGTCTGGTGACGGCCCTCGGTGCCGAGTCCCTGGCCGTGGAGGAGCACCACCTCACCATGGCCCGCTGCAGAGCCATCCGCTCGGTCGCGCCCCGGCTGCGGCTCGCCGACCTCGGCGGCGCCGTGGAGCAGCTGAGGGTGATCAAGGACGAGGAGGAGGTCTCCTGTCTGCGGATCGGCGCGGAGATCGCCGACCAGGCCCTGGGCGAGCTGCTCGAATCCATCCTCGTCGGCCGCACCGAGCGCCACCTCGCCCTGGAGCTGGAGCGCCGCCTCGTCGACCACGGCGCCGACGGCCCGGCCTTCCCCACCTCCGTCGCCGCCGGCCCGAACTCCGGCCGCCCCGGCCACCGACCGACCGATCGCCGGGTGGAGGAGGGCGACTTCCTCTCCGTCTGTCTCGGCGCGACCTATCGCGGCTACCGGTGCGAGATCGGCCGTACGTTCGTGATCGGCACCTCGCCGGCCGACTGGCAGATCGAGCTGTACGACCTGGTCTTCGCAGCCCAGCGCGCCGGACGGGAGGCCCTGGCACCCGGTGCGGCCTACCGGGCCGTGGACCGCGCGGCCCGCCAGGTCCTGGACTCCGCGGGGTACGGAGAGAGCCTGCCGGTGATGATGGGGCACGGGGTCGGACTCGAAATCGACGAGGACCCGCAGTTGGCCCCCGCGGCCATGGGTAAACTGGACGCTTGCGTGCCGGTCACCGTCGAACCGGGGGTCCACCTCCCGGGCCGGGGCGGAGTCCGGATCGATGACACGCTCGTCGTACGCCCCGAGGCGGACGGCGGACCCGAGCTACTCACCATCACGACCAAGGAGCTGCTCGCGCTCTAGCTCATCGGCTGTGCGCGTGGCCCGGGGTCGTCCACGTCAGTCCAGGAGATTCCGCAACCGTGGCTTCCACGAACGACCTCAAGAACGGCCTGGTGCTCAAGCTCGACGGGGGCCAGCTCTGGTCCGTCGTCGAGTTCCAGCACGTCAAGCCCGGCAAGGGCCCGGCCTTCGTGCGCACCAAGCTCAAGAACGTGCTCTCCGGCAAGGTCGTCGACAAGACGTTCAACGCCGGCGTCAAGGTCGAGACGGCCACTGTCGACAAGCGCGACATGCAGTTCTCCTACATGGACGGCGAGTACTTCGTCTTCATGGACATGGAGACCTACGACCAGCTCATGGTCGACCGCAAGGCCGTCGGCGACGCCGCCAACTTCCTGATCGAGGGCTTCACCGCCACCGTCGCGCAGCACGAGGGCGAGGTGCTCTTCGTCGAGCTGCCGGCCGCCGTCGAGCTTGTGATCCAGGAGACCGAGCCGGGTGTCCAGGGCGACCGCTCCACCGGTGGCACCAAGCCCGCCACCCTGGAGACCGGTCACCAGATCCAGGTGCCCCTGTTCATCACCACGGGCGAGAAGATCAAGGTCGACACCCGCACGAGCGACTACCTCGGCCGGGTGAACAGCTAACCGTGGCTGCCCGTAACACGGCCCGCAAGCGTGCCTTCCAGATCCTCTTCGAGGGCGACCAGCGCGGGGCCGACGTCCTGACCGTCCTCGCGGACTGGATCCGGCACGCCCACAGCGACACCCGACAGCCTCCGGTCAGCGAGTACACCATGCAGCTGGTCGAGGGGTACTCGGAGTACGCCAGGCGGATCGACGAATTGATCGCGCAGTACTCGGTGGGGTGGACCCTCGACCGCATGCCGGTCGTGGACCGCAACATCCTGCGGCTCGGAGCGTACGAGCTGATCTGGGTCGACGCGACTCCGGACGCGGTGGTCCTGGACGAGATGGTGCAGTTGGCGAAGGAGTTCTCCACGGACGACTCGCCGTCCTTCGTGAACGGTCTGCTGGGCCGGCTGAAGGAGCTCAAGCCCTCGCTCCGCCGGGAAGCCCAGTAGCGGACGGCCGGGCGGGGAGCGACTCGGGGGTGCTGTGCGAAGCCGGCCGCGGGTGGTCCGTGGCTGGTCGCGCGGTTCCCCGCGCCCCTTGCGGGGCGCTGTCCGCTCCTCTGTGACCACGCGCCGTACGAGACGTACAAAAACCGCCGGGGTGGCCCGAACCAACTGGTTCGAGCCACCCCGGCGGCACGTTTCTGCTGGGCTCCGCCCGGTGTGTCAGGCGTCCTCGTGGGTGACCGCGCGGCGCGCGTCCGCGTCCAGGACGCCCCAGCTGATCAGCTGCTCGGTGAGGACCGAGGGGGACTGATCGTAGATGACGGCGAGTGTGCGCAGGTCGTCCTGACGGATCGAGAGCACCTTGCCGTTGTAGTCACCGCGCTGGGACTGGATCGTCGCCGCGTAACGCTGCAGCGGGCCCGCCTTCTCGGCCGGCACGTGGGCCAGACGCTCCAGGTCCAGGACGAGCTTCGGCGGCGGCTCGGCGGCGCCGCCCGGGGTCGTACCGGGAAGCAGTTCCTGCACGGGGACCCCGTAGAAGTCCGCCAGCTCCGCGAGGCGCTGCACGGTGACGGCGCGGTCGCCGCGCTCGTACGAACCGACCACGACCGCCTTCCAGCGTCCCTGGGACTTCTCCTCGACACCGTGGAGGGAAAGGCCCTGCTGGGTGCGGATGGCCCGGAGCTTGGCCCCGAGCTGTTTGGCGTATTCGCTGGACATATAGCTCCCCGGACGAAGGCTGGTGACTCACTGTGAGGTTACGCAGCGTGACTCTGCTCCGTCAAGCCGAATGGTCCGCACCGACTCTTCCGTGGTAACCGAGATCCATTGGGCCAGGTGGGTGATCAGGGGCGTTGTCGGGCCTGCTAACGTGGATGGCGCAATTCCGACGTCCTTTAAGGTCCGTCCCGTGAGGCGGAGAAGGGGGTCCGTTTCATATGGACACGCAAGAAACTCCGCATGGAGACCCGCACGGGGATGCGCAGGCGTCCGATGACAGGCCCGTTCTCGAAGGCCCCGACATCGCGCGCGTACTGACCCGCATCGCCCACGAGATCGTCGAACGCGCCAAGGGCGCCGACGACGTGGTGCTCCTCGGCATTCCGACCCGGGGTGTCTTCCTCGCCCAGCGGCTCGCCGCCAAGCTGGAGGAGATCACCGACCGCAAGATCCCGGTCGGTTCGCTCGACATCACCATGTACCGCGACGACCTGCGCATGCACCCGCCGCGCGCGCTGGCCCGCACCGAGATCCCCGGTGACGGCATCGACGGCCGCCTGGTCGTCCTCGTCGACGACGTGCTCTTCTCCGGCCGGACGATCCGCGCGGCGCTCGACGCGCTGAACGACATCGGCCGTCCGCGCGCCGTCCAGCTCGCGGTCCTCGTCGACCGCGGTCACCGCGAACTGCCCATCCGTGCCGACTACGTCGGCAAGAACCTCCCCACGTCGCTGCGGGAGACGGTCAAGGTCCAGCTCGCCGAGGAAGACGGTCGGGACACCGTCCTGCTCGGTGCGAAGCGGACCGCCCAGCAGTAGCACGCGCGCGTGCGGCCCCGTGCCGTACGTCACTTCGTGATGCCCCTGCCTGCCCGGAATCTCCCGAACCGCCTTACGGAGCCTGAAAGATGCAGCGTCATCTCATCTCGGCCGCCGACCTCACCCGCGACGACGCCGTCCTGATCCTCGACACCGCCGAGGAGATGGCCCGGGTCGCGGACCGGCCGATCAAGAAACTGCCGACCCTGCGCGGCCGCACGATCGTCAACCTCTTCTTCGAGGACTCGACGCGGACGCGGATCTCCTTCGAGGCCGCCGAGAAGCGCCTCTCCGCCGACGTCATCAACTTCACGGCCAAGGGGTCGAGCGTCTCCAAGGGCGAGTCCCTGAAGGACACCGCGCAGACCCTCGAAGCCATGGGCGTCGACGCCGTCGTCATCCGGCACGGCGCCTCGGGGGCCCCGTACCGCCTGGCGACCTCCGGCTGGATCGACGCCGCCGTCATCAACGCGGGCGACGGCACCCATCAGCACCCCACCCAGGCCCTGCTGGACGCCTTCACCATGCGCCGCCGCCTCGTCGGCCGGGACGCCGGACTGGGGCAGGACCTCTCCGGCAAGCGCATCACGCTCGTCGGCGACGTCCTGCACAGCCGCGTCGCCCGCTCCAACGTCGATCTGCTGCACACCCTCGGCGCCCAGGTCACCCTCGTCGCCCCGCCCACCCTGGTGCCGGTCGGCGTCCACGCCTGGCCCTGCGAGGTGTCGTACGACCTCGACAGCACCCTCGCCAAGTCCGACGCGGTGATGATGCTGCGCGTGCAGCGGGAGCGGATGAACGCGGCGTTCTTCCCCACCGAGCGCGAGTACTCCCGGCGCTACGGCCTCGACGGCGACCGCATGGCGCGGATGCCCGAGCACGCCATCGTGATGCACCCGGGCCCGATGGTCCGCGGCATGGAGATCACCGCCGAGGTCGCGGACTCCGACCGCTGCACCGTCGTCGAGCAGGTCGCCAACGGCGTCTCCATCCGGATGGCCGTGCTGTACCTGCTGCTCGGCGGCAACGAGCCCGCCGTCACCCACACCCGCACCACCGAGGAGAAGTAAGACATGAGCCAGATCCTGATCCGTGGTGCGAAGGTGCTGGGCGGCGAGCCGCAGGACGTGCTGATCGACGGCGAGACCATCGCCGAGGTGGGAACCGGTCTGTCCGCCGAGGGCGCCGAGGTCGTCGAGGCCGAGGGCAAGGTGCTCCTGCCGGGCCTGGTCGACCTGCACACCCATCTGCGCGAGCCCGGCCGCGAGGACTCCGAGACCGTGCTCACCGGCACGCGCGCGGCGGCCTCCGGCGGCTACACGGCCGTCTTCGCCATGGCCAACACCTTCCCCGTCGCCGACACCGCCGGCGTGGTCGAGCAGGTCTACCGGCTCGGCCAGGAGCACGGCTACTGCGACGTGCAGCCCATCGGCGCCGTCACGGTCGGCCTGGAGGGCAGGAAGCTCGCCGAGCTGGGCGCGATGCACGAGTCGGCCGCCGGGGTCACGGTCTTCTCGGACGACGGCAAGTGCGTCGACGACGCGGTGATCATGCGGCGGGCCCTGGAGTACGTGAAGGCCTTCGGCGGGGTCGTCGCCCAGCACGCGCAGGAGCCGCGCCTCACCGAGGGCGCCCAGATGAACGAGGGCGTCGTCTCCGCCGAGCTGGGCCTCGGCGGCTGGCCGGCGGTGGCCGAAGAATCGATCATCGCCCGGGACGTCCTGCTCGCCGAGCACGTCGGCTCCCGCGTCCACATCTGCCACCTGTCGACCGCCGGGTCCGTCGAGATCGTCCGCTGGGCCAAGTCCCGCGGGATCGACGTCACCGCCGAGGTCACCCCGCACCACCTGCTCCTCACCGACGAGCTGGTGCGCTCCTACAACCCGGTCTACAAGGTCAACCCGCCGCTGCGCACCGAGCGCGACGTGCTGGCGCTGCGCGAGGCCCTCGCCGACGGCACGATCGACATCGTCGCCACCGACCACGCCCCGCACCCCCACGAGGACAAGGACTGCGAGTGGGCCGCGGCGGCCATGGGCATGGTCGGCCTGGAGACCGCGCTGTCCGTGGTCCAGGAGACGATGGTCGCCACCGGTCTGCTCGACTGGGCGGGCGTCGCGGACCGTATGTCGGTCAAGCCCGCGAAGATCGGGCGGGCGGCCGGTCACGGACGTCCCGTCTCGGCAGGTGAGCCCGCCAACCTCACGCTCGTCGACACGGCATACCGTGGGTCGGTGGATCCCGCGGGCTTCGCCTCGCGCAGCCGCAACACTCCCTACGAGGGCCGCGAGCTGCCGGGCCGTGTCACGCACACGTGGCTGCGGGGCAAGGCCACGCTCGTCGACGGGAAGCTCACGTGACACCTGTAATTCTGCTGGCCGCGCAGAAGGAATCGGCCGAGGTCACCGACTGGGCCGCGCGCATCGGCTGGGTCGTCGGACTCGCCCTCTTCGTCGCGCTCGTCTACTGGCTGATGCGCGAGGGCTGGAAGTGGCGCGGCACGCTCCAGAGCGACCTGCCCGCCCTCCCCACCGCGCCGGACGAGCCGGGCGAGGCCAGACTGGGCATGAGCGGCCGCTACCACGGATCCACCACCGCCGGGCAGTGGCTCGACCGCATCGTGGCGCACGGCCTGGGCGCCCGCAGCCGCGTCGAGCTGACCCTGACGGACGCGGGACTGGACGTCGTACGCCCCGGAGCGACCGACTTCTTCGTGCCGGTCGGC
Organism: Streptomyces bottropensis ATCC 25435; assembly: GCF_000383595.1. Taxonomy (NCBI): domain Bacteria; kingdom Bacillati; phylum Actinomycetota; class Actinomycetes; order Kitasatosporales; family Streptomycetaceae; genus Streptomyces; species Streptomyces bottropensis. Next base: position 3,680,360 of record NZ_KB911581.1, read on the forward strand.
GCCCTGCGCGAGGCCCGGCTCGACAAGGGCATCGCCGGCAAGGTCCTCACCGAGGGCGGGCTGCTGGTCGTCACCTGGGAGCACGGCGGCAAGCTGCTCGACTCCGGGTTCCGCTCCGACCGCGCGGCCGAGCACAACGAGTGGGTCGAGACCCTGAACCAGATGATCAACAAGACGGAAACGGAAGGCGCACGATGACGACCTCCACTCAGGGGAACGCCTCGCAGAGGAAAGGGGCGCTTCCCGCCGTACTCGTCCTGGAGGACGGCCGGATCTTCCGCGGCCGTGCCTACGGGGCCGTGGGGGTGACCTTCGGCGAGGCCGTGTTCTCCACCGGGATGACCGGCTACCAGGAGACCCTCACCGACCCGTCGTACCACCGCCAGGTGGTCGTCATGACCGCCCCGCACGTCGGCAACACCGGCGTCAACGACGAGGACCCCGAGTCCAGGAAGATCTGGGTCTCCGGATACGTCGTCCGCGACCCCGCGCGCGTGCCCTCCAACTGGCGCTCCCGGCGCTCCCTGGACGACGAACTGCGTGCCCAGGGCGTCGTCGGGATCTCCGGCATCGACACCCGCGCCCTCACCCGCCACCTCCGTGAGCGCGGCGCCATGCGCGTCGGCATCTTCTCCGGCGACGCGCTGCCCGACGAGGGCGTCATGCTCACCGAGGTCCGCGAGGCCCCGGAGATGAAGGGCGCGAACCTCTCCGCGGAGGTCGCCACGAAGGAGACGTACGTCGTCCCGGCGATCGGCACCAGGAAGTTCACCGTCGCCGCCGTCGACCTCGGCATCAAGGGCATGACCCCGCACCGCATGGCCGAGCGCGGCATCGAGGTGCACGTGCTCCCGGCCACGGCGACCGCAGAGGACGTGTTCGCCGTGAACCCCGACGGCGTGTTCTTCTCCAACGGCCCCGGTGACCCGGCCACCGCCGACCACCCGGTCTCCGTCATGCGGGCGGTCCTGGAGCGCGGCACCCCGCTCTTCGGCATCTGCTTCGGCAACCAGATCCTCGGGCGCGCGCTCGGCTTCGGCACCTACAAGCTGAAGTACGGCCACCGAGGCATCAACCAGCCCGTGCAGGACCGTACGACCGGCAAGGTCGAGGTCACCGCGCACAACCACGGTTTCGCCGTCGACGCCCCGCTCGACCAGGTCTCCGAGACCCCCTTCGGTCGCGCCGAGGTCTCCCACGTGTGCCTCAACGACAACGTGGTGGAGGGGCTCCAGCTCCTCGACCGCCCCGCCTTCAGCGTCCAGTACCACCCCGAAGCGGCAGCGGGCCCGCACGACGCCGCCTACCTGTTCGACCGCTTCGTATCCCTGATGGAGGGCCAGCGTGCCTAAGCGCACCGATATCCAGTCCGTCCTGGTCATCGGCTCCGGCCCGATCGTCATCGGCCAGGCCGCCGAGTTCGACTACTCCGGCACCCAGGCGTGCCGCGTCCTGCGGGCCGAGGGCCTCAGGGTGATCCTCGTCAACTCCAACCCGGCGACGATCATGACCGACCCGGAGATCGCCGACGCCACGTACGTCGAGCCGATCACCCCGGAGTTCGTCGAGAAGATCATCGCCAAGGAGCGCCCGGACACCCTCCTGCCGACCCTCGGCGGTCAGACGGCCCTCAACACGGCCATCTCGCTGCACGAGGCCGGGACGCTGGAGAAGTACGGCGTCGAGCTGATCGGCGCCAACGTCGAGGCGATCAACAAGGGCGAGGACCGCGACCTCTTCAAGGACGTCGTCGAGGCCGTCCGCGCCAAGATCGGGCACGGCGAGTCCGCCCGCTCGGTCATCTGCCACTCCATGGACGACGTGCTGGGCGGCGTCGAGACGCTCGGCGGCTACCCGGTCGTCGTCCGCCCCTCCTTCACCATGGGCGGCGCCGGCTCCGGCTTCGCCCACGACGAGGAGGAGCTGCGCCGCATCGCCGGCCAGGGCCTCACCCTCTCGCCGACCACCGAGGTGCTCCTGGAGGAGTCCATCCTCGGCTGGAAGGAGTACGAGCTGGAGCTGATGCGCGACAAGAACGACAACGTCGTGGTCGTCTGCTCCATCGAGAACTTCGACCCCATGGGCGTGCACACCGGCGACTCGATCACCGTCGCGCCCGCGATGACGCTGACCGACCGCGAGTACCAGGTGCTGCGTGACGTCGGCATCGCGATCATCCGCGAGGTCGGCGTCGACACCGGCGGCTGCAACATCCAGTTCGCGGTGAACCCCGAGGACGGTCGGGTGATCGTCATCGAGATGAACCCGCGGGTGTCGCGGTCGTCGGCGCTCGCCTCCAAGGCGACCGGTTTCCCGATCGCCAAGATCGCCGCCAAGCTGGCCGTCGGCTACACGCTCGACGAGATCCCGAACGACATCACCGAGAAGACCCCGGCCTCCTTCGAGCCGACGCTCGACTACGTCGTCGTGAAGGCCCCGCGGTTCGCCTTCGAGAAGTTCCCCTCCGCCGACTCCTCCCTGACCACGACCATGAAGTCGGTGGGCGAGGCCATGGCGATCGGGCGCAACTTCACCGAGGCGCTGCAGAAGGCGCTGCGGTCGCTGGAGAAGAAGGGCAGCCAGTTCACGTTCGTCGGCGAGCCCGGCGACAGGGCCGAGCTGCTGCGCGAGGCCGTCAGGCCGACCGACGGCCGTATCAACACGGTCATGCAGGCCATCCGTGCGGGCGCCACGCCCGAGGAGGTCTTCGAGGCCACGAAGATCGACCCCTGGTTCGTCGACCAGCTCTTCCTGATCAAGGAGATCGCCGACGAGCTTGCCCAGGCCGGCAAGCTCGATCCGGAGCTTCTGGCGGAGGCCAAGCGGCACGGCTTCTCCGACCAGCAGATCGCCGAGATCCGCGGGCTGCGCGAGGACGTCGTGCGCGAGGTGCGGCACGCGCTGGGCGTGCGCCCGGTGTACAAGACGGTCGACACCTGCGCCGCCGAGTTCGCGGCGAGGACGCCGTACTTCTACTCCTCGTACGACGAGGAGACCGAGGTGGCCCCGCGCGAGAAGCCGGCCGTGATCATCCTCGGTTCCGGCCCGAACCGCATCGGCCAGGGCATCGAGTTCGACTACTCCTGCGTCCACGCCTCCTTCGCGCTGAGCGAGGCGGGCTACGAGACCGTGATGGTCAACTGCAATCCCGAGACCGTCTCCACGGACTACGACACCTCCGACCGCCTGTACTTCGAGCCGCTCACGCTCGAAGACGTGCTGGAGATCGTCCACGCCGAGTCGCTGGCCGGCCCGATCGCGGGCGTCGTCGTCCAGCTCGGCGGCCAGACCCCCCTGGGCCTGGCACAGGCGCTCAAGGACAACGGCGTACCCATCGTCGGCACGCCCCCGGAGGCCATCCACGCCGCCGAGGACCGCGGCGCCTTCGGCCAGGTCCTCGCCGAGGCCGGCCTGCCCGCGCCGAAGCACGGCACCGCGACCACCTTCGCCGGCGCCAAGGCCATCGCCGACGAGATCGGCTATCCGGTCCTCGTCCGGCCGTCGTACGTACTCGGCGGACGCGGCATGGAGATCGTGTACGACGAGGCCCGCCTGGAGTCGTACATCGCCGAGTCGACCGAGATCAGCCCCTCCCGGCCGGTCCTCGTCGACCGCTTCCTCGACGACGCGATCGAGATCGACGTCGACGCGCTCTACGACGGCCACGAGCTGTACCTCGGCGGTGTGATGGAGCACATCGAGGAGGCCGGCATCCACTCCGGCGACTCGGCGTGCGCCCTGCCCCCGATCACCCTCGGCGGCTTCGACATCAAGCGCCTGCGGGCCTCCACCGAGGCCATCGCCAAGGGTGTCGGCGTGCGCGGCCTCATCAACATCCAGTTCGCGATGGCCGGGGACATCCTCTACGTCCTGGAGGCCAACCCGCGTGCCTCCCGCACCGTCCCCTTCACCTCGAAGGCGACCGCGGTGCCGCTGGCCAAGGCCGCCGCCCGGATCTCGCTGGGCGCCACCGTGGCCGAACTGCGGGCGGAGGGTCTGCTCCCGGCCAAGGGCGACGGCGGCGAGCTGCCGCTCGACGCGCCGATCTCCGTCAAGGAGGCGGTCATGCCGTGGTCGCGCTTCCGCGACATCCACGGGCGCGGCGTCGACACGATCCTCGGCCCGGAGATGCGTTCCACCGGCGAGGTCATGGGCATCGACTCCGTCTTCGGCACGGCGTACGCCAAGTCGCAGGCCGGCGCCTACGGGCCGTTGCCCACCAAGGGGCGCGCGTTCATCTCGGTCGCCAACCGCGACAAGCGTTCGATGATCTTCCCGGCGCGTGAGCTGGTCGCCCACGGCTTCGAGCTGCTCGCGACGTCCGGCACGGCCGAGGTGCTCCGGCGCAACGGCATCAACGCCACCGTCGTCCGCAAGCAGTCCGAGGGCACCGGTCCGAACGGCGAGAAGACCATCGTCCAGCTCATCCACGACGGCGAGGTCGACCTCATCGTCAACACCCCGTACGGCACCGGCGGCCGCCTCGACGGCTACGACATCCGTACGGCGGCCGTGGCCCGGTCCGTGCCCTGCCTGACGACCGTCCAGGCGCTCGCCGCCGCCGTCCAGGGCATCGACGCGCTCAACCACGGCGACGTGGGCGTGCGCTCGCTCCAGGAACACGCCGAACACCTGATCGCGGCCCGCGACTAGCAGCCCTGAGGGGGACATCGGAAACGGTGTCCCCCTCTTCGTGAGACCTCTTCGTGAGGCGCTCCTGCGAGGACATGAACATGTACAAGCTCTTCTTCCGTCTGGTTTTCACACGGATGGACCCGGAGGCGGCCCACCACCTGGCCTTCCGCTGGATCCGTCTCGCCGTCCGCGTCCCCGTCCTGCGTACCTTCGTGGCCGCCGCCCTCGCGCCGCGCTACCGGGAACTGCGCACCGAGGCGTTCGGTCTGCGCATGCACGGCCCGTTCGGGCTGGCCGCCGGCTTCGACAAGAACGCCGTCGCGATCGACGGGATGTCGATGCTCGGGTTCGACCACGTCGAGATCGGCACGGTGACGGGCGAGGCCCAGCCCGGCAACCCCCGGCAGCGGCTGTTCCGCCTGGTCGCCGACCGCGCGCTGATCAACCGCATGGGCTTCAACAACGACGGCTCGCTCGCCGTCGCCGCGCGCCTGGCCTCCCGCACGCCCGTGTTCAGGACCGTCGTGGGCGTCAACATCGGCAAGACCAAGGTCGTCCCGGAGGAGGAGGCCGCGGGGGACTACGTGAAGTCCGCCGAGCGCCTCGCGCCGTACGCCGACTACCTGGTCGTCAACGTCTCCTCGCCCAACACGCCCGGCCTGCGCAACCTCCAGGCCACGGAGGCGCTGCGGCCGCTGCTCACCGCCGTGCGCGAGGCCGCCGACCGCACGGTCCGCACCCGCCGGGTGCCGCTGCTGGTGAAGATCGCGCCGGACCTCGCCGACGAGGACGTCGACGCGGTCGCCGACCTCGCCGTGGAGCTGGGCCTGGACGGGATCATCGCCACGAACACCACCATCGCGCGCGAGGGACTCGGTCTGACATCCGAACCCACGCTGGTGAAGGAGACGGGCGGACTCTCCGGAGCCCCCGTCAAGGACCGCTCCCTGGCGGTGCTGCGGCGCCTCTACGCGCGCGTGGGCGACCGGATCACCCTGGTGGGGGTCGGCGGCGTCGAGAACGCCGAGGACGCCTGGCAGCGCATCCTGGCGGGCGCCACGCTCGTCCAGGGCTACAGCGCCTTCGTCTACGAGGGCCCCTTCTGGGCCCGCGCCGTTCACAAGGGCCTGGCCGCCCGCCTGCGTACGAGTCCGTACGCCACCCTCGCCGACGCGGTCGGCGCCGACGTGAGGAAGACGGTATGACCGAGCCCTTCGGCGCACGGCTGCGCCGGTCCATGGACGAGCGCGGGGCGCTGTGCGTGGGCATCGACCCGCACGCCTCCCTGCTCGCCGACTGGGGCCTGAACGACGACGTCGCGGGCCTGGAACGCTTCAGCCGCACGGTCGTTGCGGCACTCGCGGACCGGGTCGCCGTCCTCAAGCCCCAGAGCGCGTTCTTCGAGCGCTTCGGATCGCGTGGCGTCGCCGTACTGGAGAAGTCCGTCCAGGAGGCACGGGCCGCCGGCGCGCTGGTCGTCATGGACGCCAAGCGCGGTGACATCGGCTCCACCATGGCCGCGTACGCCGAGACCTTCCTGCACAAGGACGCGCCGCTGTTCTCGGACGCGCTGACGGTCTCGCCGTACCTGGGCTACGGCTCCCTGAAGCCCGCCGTGTCCCTGGCCCGCGAGAACGGGTCCGGACTGTTCGTGCTGGCGCTCACCTCGAACCCGGAGGGCGGCGAGGTGCAGCACGCGGTGCGCGGCGACGGACGGAACGTCGGCGCGACCATGCTGGCGCACCTGGCGGCCGAGAACGCCGGCGAGGAGCCCCTGGGCTCCTTCGGCGCCGTCGTCGGCGCCACGCTCGGTGACCTCTCGTCCTACGACCTGAACATCGGTGGACCTCTCCTCGCGCCCGGGATCGGTGCCCAGGGAGCCACTCCGGCCGATCTCCCGGCGGTCTTCGGCAGTGCTGTGCGCCAGGTGCTTCCGAACGTCAGCCGAGGTGTTCTTCGTCACGGTCCCGACATCGTCGCGCTGCGTGACGCCTCGGATCGTTTCGCGGACGAGATCCGTTCCGCGACGGCGACCGCCTGAGACCTCCGATGAGTGCCGGGGGTCGGTTCCCGGACGACTTGAGTCTGAATACATTCTCAAATCCGGGGCATTATGCGGCTTATGTCCGACTCCATGGAGGCTGACCAGGACTTTTCCGCTGTTCTCGCTGACTCCGGCGGACTTGGCCGCTAGTCTCCGAGCAGGGTCAACGGGCGAGCGTGTTGCTCGTGGCACCCCAGGTGAGGGGCGACTAGGTTCCTCACCGGTCCGTATCCGACAGTTCGACATCCGAGGTGACGTAGGCGTGGCTCTTCCGCCCCTTACCCCTGAACAGCGCGCAGCCGCGCTCGAAAAGGCCGCCGCGGCTCGCCGGGAGCGGGCCGAGGTCAAGAATCGACTCAAGCACTCCGGCGCCTCCCTGCACGAGGTCATCAAGCAGGGCCAGGAGAACGACGTCATCGGCAAGATGAAGGTCTCCGCCCTGCTCGAGTCCCTGCCGGGCGTGGGCAAGGTCCGCGCCAAGCAGATCATGGAGCGACTGGGCATCTCCGAAAGCCGTCGTGTACGCGGCCTCGGTTCCAACCAGATCGCCTCCCTGGAGCGTGAGTTCGGCAGCACCGGTTCCTGATCCCGGGCACTGACGGGCAGGGAGTCCCGGGCACTCCGGGATTGCTGGAATAATCGCTGCATGGCTGCAACATTCCGGGGGACGACCCCCGAGCCCCCGGACGTACGTCCGCGGCTGACCGTGCTCTCCGGCCCTTCAGGGGTCGGCAAGAGCACGGTCGTCGCCCATATGCGCAAGGCACACCCCGAGGTGTGGCTCTCGGTGTCGGCGACGACCCGCAAGCCGCGTCCCGGCGAGCAGCACGGAGTCCACTACTTCTTCGTCACCGACGACGAGATGGACAAGCTGATCGCCAACGGCGAACTGCTGGAGTGGGCCGAGTTCGCCGGCAACCGCTACGGCACCCCCCGGGCCGCCGTGCTCGAACGCCTTGAGCGGGGCGAGCCGGTCCTGCTGGAGATCGACCTCCAGGGCGCGCGGCAGGTTCGCGAGTCCATGCCGGACGCCCAGCTGGTGTTCCTGGCTCCCCCTTCCTGGGAGGAGCTGGTGCGCAGGCTCACCGGGCGGGGCACCGAGCCGCCCGACGTGATCGAACGCCGCCTGGAGGCGGCCAAGATCGAGCTGGCGGCCGAGCCGGAGTTCGACGTGACCCTGGTCAACACCTCCGTCGAGGACGTGGCCCGCGAGCTGCTAGCCTTGATGGATGTTGTGTGATCACGGGCTCTGTCCGTTTTCTGTGATCACGACCGATCTTTTCCCATCCATCGGAAGGTAGAGCGTGTCCTCTTCCATCTCCGCGCCCGAGGGCATCATCAACCCGCCGATCGACGAGCTCCTCGAGGCAACCGACTCGAAGTACAGCCTCGTGATCTACGCGGCCAAGCGTGCTCGCCAGATCAACGCGTACTACTCGCAGCTCGGCGAGGGTCTCCTCGAATACGTCGGTCCGCTCGTCGACACCCACGTGCACGAGAAGCCGCTCTCGATCGCCCTGCGCGAGATCAACGCGGGTCTGCTGACCTCCGAGGCCGTCGAAGGCCCCGCGTAAGTCATATCGGCAGATCGCAGTAGCGTTTTCCACAGGCCCGGCAGTGCGACTGCCGGGCCTGTGGTGTGTCATTGAGGCGTCACGCAGAGGCGTACGCATCCGAGTGCGGGGAGGCACGGTGGGCAAGCCGAAGGTCGTTCTGGGGGTCAGTGGGGGGATCGCCGCCTACAAGGCGTGCGAGCTGCTGCGCCGGCTGACCGAGTCCGGACATGACGTCCGGGTCGTACCGACCGACTCCGCACTGCACTTCGTCGGCGCCGCCACATGGTCCGCGCTCTCCGGCAACCCGGTCTCCACCGAGGTCTGGGAGAGCGTCCACGAGGTGCCGCACGTCCGTATCGGGCAGGCGGCCGACCTGGTGGTCGTGGCCCCGGCGACCGCCGACATGCTGGCCAAGGCCGCCCACGGCCTCGCCGACGACCTCCTCACCAACACCCTCCTCACCGCCCGCTGTCCCGTCGTCTTCGCTCCGGCCATGCACACCGAGATGTGGGAACACCCGGCCACCCAGGAGAACGTGGCGACGCTGCGTCGCCGGGGCGCCCTCGTCATCGACCCCGCCGTGGGCCGGCTGACCGGCGTCGACACGGGCAAGGGCCGGCTCCCCGACCCCGCGGAGATCTTCGAGGTCTGCCGCCGGGTGCTGGCCCGGGGCGTCACCGAGCCGGACCTCGTCGGCCGGCATGTCGTCGTCACCGCCGGGGGCACCCGCGAACCGCTCGACCCGGTCCGGTTCCTCGGCAACCGCTCCTCCGGCAAGCAGGGCTACGCCCTCGCCCGTACGGCCGCCGCGCGGGGCGCCCGCGTCACCCTGATCGAGGCCAACACCGGACTGCCGGACCCCGCGGGCGTGGACGTCGTACGGATCGGCACGGCCGTCCAGCTGCGCGAGGCGGTGCTCAAGGCGGCGCCGGACGCCGACGTCGTGGTGATGGCGGCGGCGGTGGCGGACTTCCGCCCCGACACCTACGCCGCCGGGAAGATCAAGAAGAAGGACGGCCAGGAGCCCGCGCCCCTCGTCCTGGTGCGTAATCCGGACATCCTCGCGGAGATCTCGGCGGCCCGCCCCCGCCCCGGCCAGGTGATCGTCGGCTTCGCCGCGGAGACCGACGACGTCCTCGCCAACGGCCGCGCCAAGCTGGCACGCAAGGGGTGCGACCTGCTGGTGGTCAACGAGGTGGGGGAGCGCAAGACCTTCGGCTCCGAGGAGAACGAGGCCGTGGTGCTGGGAGCCGACGGCAGCGAGACCCCGGTGCCGTACGGTCCGAAGGAAGCTCTGGCCGAAACGGTGTGGGACCTGGTCGCGGTCCGCCTCGGGTGACAGTGCCATTCGCGTCACGTCTCCCCCCAACCTCGCACATTGAGGCGTGGCGACCCTGGCGGACAGTGACGGCCATTGGGCAGAATGCACGTGCCGCAGGTCACAAGGCTCCCGAGAGGCGAGACGGGTGGGCCGGCGGACGAGACCGACCGATAAACTGTTCTCGGACGACGCCGGGCGCAGCCCCCGAGCACGTCCGCCAATGATCAGCCAGCAGCCGCTGCAACCCCAGGGAGCGTTGTGTCCCGTCGTCTGTTCACCTCGGAGTCTGTGACCGAGGGCCACCCCGACAAGATCGCTGACCAGATCAGCGATGCCATTCTCGATGCGCTGCTGCGCGAGGACCCCACGTCCCGTGTAGCGGTGGAGACGCTCATCACGACCGGCCTGGTCCACGTGGCCGGCGAGGTCACGACCAAGGCGTACGCGCCGATCGCCCAGCTGGTGCGCGACACCATCCTGGACATCGGCTACGACTCGTCGAAGAAGGGCTTCGACGGCGCCTCCTGCGGTGTGTCGGTGTCGATCGGCTCGCAGTCCCCCGACATCGCGCAGGGTGTGGACACGGCCTACGAGAACCGGGTCGAGGGTGACGAGGACGAGCTGGACCGTCAGGGCGCCGGCGACCAGGGCCTGATGTTCGGTTACGCGACGGACGAGACGCCGACGCTGATGCCGCTGCCGATCTTCCTGGCGCACCGGCTGTCCAAGCGCCTGTCCGAGGTCCGCAAGAACGGCACGATCCCCTACCTCCGTCCCGACGGAAAGACCCAGGTCACCATCGAGTACGACGGTGACAAGGCGGTCCGTCTGGACACGGTCGTCGTCTCCTCGCAGCACGCGAGCGACATCGACCTGGAGTCCCTCCTTGCGCCCGACATCCGCGAGTTCGTGGTGGAGCCGGAGCTGAAGGCCCTCCTGGACGACGGCATCAAGCTCGACACCGAGGGCTACCGCCTGCTGGTCAACCCCACCGGCCGCTTCGAGATCGGCGGCCCCATGGGCGACGCCGGCCTCACCGGCCGCAAGATCATCATCGACACCTACGGCGGCATGGCCCGCCACGGCGGCGGCGCCTTCTCGGGCAAGGACCCGTCCAAGGTCGACCGTTCCGCCGCGTACGCGATGCGCTGGGTCGCCAAGAACGTCGTCGCGGCGGGCCTCGCCTCCCGCTGCGAGGTCCAGGTGGCCTACGCCATCGGCAAGGCCGAGCCCGTCGGTCTCTTCGTCGAGACCTTCGGCACGGCCAAGGTCGACACCGACCGGATCGAGAAGGCCATCGACGAGGTCTTCGACCTCCGCCCGGCCGCCATCATCCGCGACCTCGACCTCCTCCGCCCGATCTACGGCCAGACCGCCGCGTACGGTCACTTCGGCCGTGAGCTGCCCGACTTCACCTGGGAGCGCACGGACCGGGTCGATGCGCTGCGCAAGGCCGCGGGGCTCTAGGTCCTACGGCTCCTCCGCTTCCCGGCGAGGCCCGGTGTCCCTTCGGGGATGCCGGGCCTCGCCGCTTCGTGCGCGCGCTCCGGTGATCGTGGGCGGCGTCGGTTGTCAGTGGCGTTTGGGAGGATGCGGGTGTGAGCGGCGAGGACGGGACGAGGGACGGCGGCGCGCCGGGGGACGCGGGGCCGGAGCAGCTCGCGCTGGTCCGGGAGGCGGTGCGGAAGGCCGAGGTGCCGCGCGCCAAGCCGCGGACCTGGCGGGGGGCGGCGCTGGCGAAGGAGCTGCCGGTCGCCCGCGTGCTGGTCGACAAGGGAGTGCTGCATCTCGACCGGTACTTCGACTACGCGGTGCCCGAGGAGCTGGACGAGGTCGCCCGGCCCGGGGTCCGGGTCCGGGTGCGGTTCGGGGCCGGGGGGCGCAATGTCAGACAGGGGCGGCGCGAAGGCGGCTCGCTGATCGACGGTTTCCTGGTCGAGCGGGTCGCCGAGTCGGACTACCCCGGAGCCCTGGCCGCGCTCGCGCAGGTCGTCTCGCCGGAGCCGGTGCTGGGCCCCGAGCTGCTGGGGCTGGCGCGGGCCGTCGCGGACCGGTACGCGGGAAGCCTCGCGGATGTGCTGCAGCTGGCCGTGCCGCCCCGGCACGCTCGGGCGGAGGCCGTGGAGACGGGCGAACCGCCGCCGCCTCCGGCCGCGCCCGAGCCCGGGTCGTGGCTGCGGTACGGACGCGGTGAGGGATTCCTCCGGGCGCTGGCCGACGGCGGTTCGCCCCGGGCGGTGTGGACCGCGCTGCCGGGGCCGGAGTGGGCCGAGGAGATCGCGCGGGCCGTGCAGGCGACGCTGGCCTCCGGGCGGGGGGCCCTCGTCGTCGTACCGGCGGGGCGGCCGGCCACCCGGGTGGACGAGGCGCTGGGGGATTTGCTGGGGGAGGGGCGGCACGCGCTGCTGACCGCCGACGCCGGACAGGAGCGGCGGTACCGGGAGTGGCTGGCCGTGCGGCGCGGTGCCGTACGGGCGGTGGTCGGGACCCGGGCGGCCATGTTCGCGCCGGTGCGGGATCTGGGACTGGTCGTCGTCTGGGACGACGGCGACGCCGCGCACAGTGACGACAACGCCCCCTTCCCGCATGTGCGCGAAGTCCTGGAGCTGCGGGCCACGCGGGACAAGTGTGCCTTCCTGCTGGGCGGTTGGACCTGCACGGTCGAGGCCGCCCAGCTCGTCGAGAGCGGGTGGGCCGCGCCGATCGTGGCCGGGCGGGAGCAGGTGCGGGCCGCCGCGCCGCTGGTGCGGACCGTGGGGGACGGCGATCTCGCGCGGGACGAGGCGGCCCGGGCGGCGCGGCTGCCCAGCCTGGCCTGGCAGGTCGCGCGGGACGGCCTCAGGGACGGGCCCGTGCTCGTCCAGGTCCCTCGGCGGGGCTATGTGCCGCGGATGGCCTGCGCACGGTGCCGGGAGCCCGCGCGGTGCCGGCACTGTGCGGGGCCGCTGGAGGCGCGGGACGGCGCCGGGGCCCTGGTGTGCGGGTGGTGCGGGCGTGAGGAGGCCGGCTGGCACTGCCCCGAGTGCGGGGGCCACCGGCTCCGGGCGCAGGTCGTGGGGGCCCGGCGGACCGCCGAGGAACTGGGGCGTGCCTTTCCGGCCGTACCCGTACGGACCTCCGGGCGGGAACATGTGCTGGACACCGTGCCGGGGTCGCCCGCGCTGGTCGTGAGCACGCCGGGGGCCGAGCCGGTCGCCGAGGGCGGGTACGCGGCCGCTCTGCTGCTCGACGGGTGGGCCATGCTCGGACGGCCCGATCTGCGGGCCGGGGAGGACGCGCTGCGGCGGTGGATCGGTGCGGCGGCGCTCGTACGGAACCAGGGGGCGGGCGGCACGGTCGTCGTGGTCGCCGAGCCGACCCTGCGGCCCGTGCAGGCGCTCGTGCGGTGGGATCCGGTGGGGCACGCGGTGCGGGAACTCGCCGAGCGGGCGGAGCTGGGGTTCCCGCCGGTGTCCCGGATGGCGGCCGTGTCGGGGACCGCCGAGTCCGTGACCGATTTCCTGGGGGCGGTCGAACTGCCGTCGGATGCCGAGGTGTTGGGACCCGTCCCGATGACCGGTCCGCCCTCCGGGGCCGGGGCCGCAGCGGGTGCGGAGGCGGGGAGGGCGCGGCGGACGGGGGTGCCGCCGACCGGGGAGCGGTGGGAGCGGGCGCTGATCCGGGTGCCGCCGGGGAGCGGGGCGGCGCTGGCCGCCGCGCTCAAGACCGCGCAGGCGGCACGGATGGCGCGTGGGGTGAGCGAGAGCGCGCGGGTGCGGATTCGGGTGGATCCGCCGGACATCGGGTGAGCCTCCCGGGGACGGACAGCACGGTGGTGCGGCCAGGGCGTCGCGCAGCGCCGCATGCGACCGGCGGCATGGCACTGCCTCCCGGTGGACACCGGGAGGCAGGGGGCGGACAGCCGTCGGTCAGCCGTTGCGCGGGCCGGGGAAGGCCGTGGGTCTGACGTCCTCGCGGAGGGTGGGGCTGCCCGCTGTCGGCTGCGTGGGCATGTGCGCGGGCACAGGGGCCGGGATCGGAGTCGCCATCGAGCGGGCCGCGGGGACCGTGGGGATGCCGGAGGCGACGTTGACGGTGCGGGAGCCCTGGGGATCGCCCGTCCGCTCCGCTTCCGCCGCGGCCTGGGCGGCCGCACGGCGGGCGCCGTAACGGCGGTGTACGGCCTGTTTGGTGACCCCGAGGGCCGATCCCACCGCGTCCCAGGAGAAACCGAGCGAGCGGTCGAAGTCCACGGCGGCCGTGACCAGGGTCTCGACGCTGTCCCGCAGCTCCTGGGCGAGGCGGACGGTCGGGGCGGGGGCGCGTCCGTAGACGACGAAGCCCGTGGAGGGGCCGGAGCGGCGCGGGCGGTAGACGTTGCCCAACTGGGCGGTGAGGGTGCGCAGTGCGTCCACCTGCCGGCGGACCCGCTCGATGTCCCGCACCAGCAAGTGCAGGCTGGCCCGAGCCTGGGCGTCGTGGGTTGCGTGGTCGGCCATGAACAAGCCTCTCGAACCGGCGTTGAAAAGGGGGCGGTGCCGCGAATGCGGCGCCTAGTGGTCAACTCTTTCTTGACCAACGCGAATTCGCTCCGCTGGTAACGGGGTGGGGGCGTGGGGGCATATGCGCGGGGCGCGTGGGCGGGGGTGCGCCCCTGCTGCCACGGGCAGTCGTCGGGCCCGGTGGGGAACATAGACTGGGCTGTTGTCCCGCGTCGTCGCATGTGGGGCCTACGAACTTCCGTGCGAGAGGCCGTCAGTCATCCATGAAGCTTGTCTTCGCTGGTACCCCAGAGGTCGCCGTTCCCGCGTTGGACGCCCTGCTCGCGTCGGGGAGGCATGAGGTGGCCGCCGTCGTGACGCGGCCGGACGCGCCCGCGGGGCGGGGACGGCGGCTGGTCGCGAGCCCGGTGGCCCAGCGGGCGGAGGAGGCGGGCATCGAGGTGCTGAAGCCGAACCGGCCCCGGGACGAGGCGTTCCTCGCGCGGCTCCGGGAGATCGCGCCCGACTGCTGCCCCGTCGTCGCCTACGGGGCCCTGCTGCCCCGGGTCGCCCTCGACGTGCCCGCCCACGGGTGGGTCAACCTGCACTTCTCGCTGCTGCCGGCCTGGCGGGGCGCCGCACCCGTGCAGCACTCGATCATGGCGGGGGACGAGATCACCGGGGCCTCCACCTTCCTGATCGAGGAGGGGCTCGACTCCGGGCCGGTGTACGGGACGGTCACCGAGGAGATCCGGCCGACGGACACGAGCGGTGATCTGCTGACCCGGCTGGCCTTCGCCGGATCCGGGCTGCTCGCGGCCACGATGGACGGGATCGAGGACGGCGCCCTCAAGGCCGTGCCGCAGCCCGCCGACGGGATCACCCTCGCGCCGAAGATCACCGTGGAGGACGCCCGGATCGACTGGGCCGCGCCCGCGCTGCGCGTCGACCGGGTCGTCCGCGGCTGCACGCCCGCGCCCGGCGCCTGGACGACGTTCCGCGGTGAGCGGCTGAAGCTCATCCAGGTGGCGCCGGTGCCCGAGCGGACCGGTCTGGCCCCGGGCGCGCTCGACATCGGCAAGAACAGCGTCCATGTCGGCACCGGGTCCTACGCGGTGGAGCTGCTCTGGGTGCAGGCGCAGGGCAAGAAGCCGATGCGGGCCGCGGACTGGGCGCGCGGGGCGCGGATCGACGCCGGAGAGTCCGTCGGCGACTGAGGCGTCGAGCCCGTCGTCACCCCCTCATCACCCCGTCCTCAGGCCGCCACCCCCGGCCGACGTCCGACGATCCGTCCCCGCGGCGTACGCTGGGTCTGGCATCTCGACCCATATCCGGAGCACCTTTTTCGTGAGTGAGCAGTCCCGTCGTCCGGGCAAGCCGGGCAAGCCCTACCGCCGTCCCCACAAGGACCCCGTCCGCATGCTCGCCTTCGAGGCGCTCAGGGCGGTCGACGAACGGGACGCGTACGCGAACCTCGTTCTGCCGCCGCTGCTGCGCCGGGCGCGGGAGAAGGAGGGGCCCGACAAGTTCGACGGGCGGGACGCGGCGCTCGCGACCGAGTTGGTCTACGGGACGCTGCGCCGCCAAGGGACGTACGACGCGGTCATCGCGCAATGCGTGGACCGGCCGCTGCGCGAGGTCGACCCGCCGGTGCTCGACGTGCTGAGCCTCGGCGCGCATCAGCTGCTGGGCACGCGGATTCCCACCCACGCCGCCGTGTCCGCCTCGGTGGACCTCGCGCGGGTCGTGCTCGGGGACGGGCGGGCCAAGTTCGTGAACGCCGTGCTGCGCAAGATCGCCCAGCACGACCTCGACGGCTGGCTGGAGCGGGTCGCACCGCCCTACGAGGACGACCCGGAGGACCACCTCGCCGTCGTGCACTCGCACCCCCGCTGGGTCGTCTCCGCGCTCTGGGACTCCCTCGGCGGCGGGCGCGCCGGCATCGAGGACCTGTTGGAGGCCGACAACGAGCGGCCCGAGGTCACCCTGGTCGCCCGGCCCGGCCGGTCCACCACCGAGGAGCTGCTCCGGGAGGAGGCCGCGGTGGCGGGGCGCTGGTCGCCGTACGCCGTGCGGCTCTCCGAGGGCGGGGAACCGGGTGCCGTGGACGCCGTACGGGAGGGCCGCGCGGGTGTGCAGGACGAGGGCAGCCAGCTCGTGGCGCTCGCCCTCGCCCACGCTCCGCTGGAGGGACCCGACAAGGCGTGGCTCGACGGTTGCGCGGGGCCCGGCGGCAAGGCCGCGCTGCTCGCCGCCCTCGCCGCCGAGCGCGGGGCCGTGCTGCTCGCCTCCGAGAAGCAGCCGCACCGGGCGGGGCTGGTCGCGAAGGCGCTGCACGGCAACCCGGGCCCGTACCAGGTGATCGCCGCCGACGGCACCCGTCCGCCCTGGCGGCCCGGCTCGTTCGACCGGGTGCTGATGGACGTGCCCTGTACGGGGCTGGGGGCCCTGCGGCGGCGGCCCGAGGCGCGGTGGCGGCGGCGGCCCGAGGACCTGGTGGGGTTCGCCCCGCTCCAGCGCGCGCTGCTGCGGACCGCGCTGGAGTCCGTACGGGTCGGCGGGGTCGTCGGCTACGCGACCTGCTCGCCCCATCTCGCCGAGACCCGCGCGGTCGTCGACGACGTGCTCAAGCAGTACGGCGGCGCGGCCGACCTTCTCGACGCCCGGCCCCTGCTGGCGGGCGTACCGGCGCTGGGCGAGGGCCCCGACATCCAGCTGTGGCCGCATCTGCACGGGACGGACGCCATGTATCTGGCGCTCATCCGGCGGGTCTCGTAACACCCCTCCCGTCTGTAGGTTCTCAAAACGAGTGACCCATTCTCATTGGCACCGCCGAGGATCTCCACGACCGTCCTGAACCGGGCCTCCACCGGCCCGACTTCGTCGCGACGTCTACGGGTTCCGGTATTCCACCCGGGCCCGTACAACGACCGACACCCGTCGTGGATGTGGTCGGGCCGACAGTCTCCCGCGCCGTCGAGCAAGCCCAGTCATCTCAGGTGCGCGGCAATCGCGTCTGCCACGGCGCGCATTCCGGCGCCGTTGGGGTGGAACGCGCCCATGAGGGCGGAGCCGTGCAGGCGTTCCGGGAGTCCGGTCACCCAGGGTTCGGCCGATCCGAGAGCGTGCTCGCGACTGCGCTTTCCCACGGTGACGAGTTCCGCGCCGGTGCGGGGCGCCGTGCGGGCGAAGACTTCGGCGACCTGGTCGCCCAGTCGGCGGAACTCCCCCAAGGTGGCTTCGTCCAAGGGGGTTTCGCGGCTGGATCGGGTGTCGGGGCCGATCACCGTGAGGTAGTCGACCAGGAGCACCCGCGCACGCTTCGCCCGCCTTCGGGTCTCCTCGACGACGCGGGAGAGGTTCGCCGTCGCCCGATCGATGTCGTCCTCCGACGGACGCGGAACCCCACGCCGTTTCAGCGCGGTGGCCAGTGGCCGGCAGAGAGGGCGGGACGAGAGTCGGCCCGCCGTGCCCAGGCGCACCATGCTGCTGATGTAGCCGAGGTCGTTGCCCCCGGCGGTGATGGTCACCAGGTCGGCGTCTGCCGGCAGCCCGTTCAACTGGGGCGGGAAGGTGTGGAGCAGACCGCCAGTAGCTCCGGTCTCCGGTGCTGGAAGCGGAGTGTTCGCCCGTCGACCCGTTCCGTACTCATCGTCACAGATCGTCGCTCCCCGCCATGGGCGCATTTGAGCGTACCAAGTGGTTGTCTTAACCGAATGGCACTGCTACCGCCGCCTTGAACCCGAAGATCGTCGTCGCGGGACACACCGGTCCTCGGGCGTTCTGCCATCGGCACCGGTACCTCCTGGCGTACAGGCGGTCGGGCCTCGTGCAGGTCCTTGAGCGCGCCAGGAACTCACCTGTCCCGAGGGACAGGGCTTCGGTAGCCGCGTGGTCGCGGGATCTCAGCGATCGGGCCCCTTGGCAGCCCTACGAGGTCGTCCATCGCTCGAACCCGGTGTCGCCGACTCGCGCCGGTCGAGTCCGGCGGCACACGCTCAGGGGCCGATGTCTCAGGCCAGCACCGTCAGCGCTCGGAATGACTCCTCCAGCCCCTTCACGGCGGTGGCCCGTCGCGGTCAGCCGACGGGGGAGGAGGCGGGCAGGTTCTGGTCGGCGGCCCAGGAGGCAAGGATGCGCAGCCGTTCGTGGGTGGGGGAGCCGGGCAGGGCGGTCCAGACGGTCAGGTGCTGGTCGGGGTCGGTGTTGGCGGTGAGGGTGTCCCAGTCCAGGACGAGTTCGCCGACGACGGGATGGTTGAGGGTCTTCGTGCCCACGGTGCGGGCGGCGACGTGGTGATCGCCCCACCAGCGGGCGAACTGCGTGTCGCGCAGGGACAGTTCACCGACCAGCTCGATCAGGCGAGGGTCCTCGGGATACTTCGCGGCCTCCATGCGCAGTTGGGCGACGGCGATGTGCGCGGAACGCTCCCAGTCGGCGTACAGGGTGCGCATGGCGGGGTCGGTGAAGATGATCCGCGGGTAGTTGCGGTGCTTTTCCGCGAGGCGGGAGAAGTCGGTGACCAGGGCGGCGGCCAGCGCGTTCCAGGCAAGGATGTCCCCGCGCCGGCCCTGCACGACGGCCGGAGTGGCGGTGAGGTCGTTCAGGACCCGCTGCAGCTGCGGCTGGACCTTCTGGCGGCCACGGCGCCGGGTGCGGTTGGTGGTCTTGCCGGCGAGCTGGAAGAGGTAGCCGCGCTCGTCGTCGTCCAGACGGAGGACGCGGGCGAGGACGTCCAGGACGGGCGCCGATGCCTGCATGCGGCCCTGTTCGAGGCGGGTGTAGTAGTCGGTGCTGATGCTGGCGAGCTGGGCGACCTCCTCGCGGCGCAGCCCGGTCACCCGCCGGGGCTTGTGGGTCTCGGGCAGTCCGACTGTGCGCGGGCTCAGCTCGGAGCGGCGCGTCTTGAGGAATTCTCCCAGCTCATTGAGGGGAAGGTTGGCGGTCATGCTGCCCAGCATGGCACCGATCTCACTTGCGTAAGGGGGGAGAGTTTCCTCCCAGGATGTTCCCCTCCTGGGATGATTCTCTCCGCTTTTCACGCCTGCCCTCGCGTGTGAGGCTCGATCGTGAGCAGTCGTTCCTCACGACGGCTGCGGCTCACCGATCCCCGCACCGAAGGAAGACCCCCATGCACGGAGCAGTCATTCACGCCCCCGGCGATGTGCGCTTCGAGACCCTGGACGACCCGAAGATCCTCCGGCCGACCGATGCCGTCATCCGCACGGCCGCCACCTGTGTGTGCGGTTCGGACCTGTGGCCCTATCGCGGCGCGGAACCGATCGGCGACCCGCACCCGATGGGGCACGAGTACGTCGGCATCGTCGAGGAGGTCGGCAGTGAGGTCACCAACGTCAGGCCGGGTCAGTTCGTGGTCGGCTCCTTCGCCACCTCCGACAATACCTGCGTGAACTGCCAGGGCGGCTGGCAGTCCTCCTGTCTGAACCGCGAGTTCATGAGCACCTGCCAGGCCGACTACGTGCGCATCCCCAACGCCCACGGCACCCTCGTCGCCACCGACGAGCACCCGGACGCCGAACTGGTACCGAGCCTGCTCGCCGTCTCGGACGTGATGGGCACCGGCTGGTACGCGGCTCTCGCCGCCGAGGTGAAGCCCGGCTCGACGGCCGTCGTGGTCGGCGACGGAGCGGTCGGCCTGTGCGGTGTCATCGCCGCGAAGGAACTCGGCGCCGAGCGGATCATCGCCATGTCCCGGCACGAGTCCCGGCAGAAGCTCGCCCTGGAGTTCGGCGCGACCGACATCATCAGCGGACGCGGCGACGAAGGCATCGCCCGCGTCAAGGATCTCACCGGCGGCATCGGCGCCGACTCCGTGCTGGAGTGCGTCGGAACGGCCGAGTCCATGCGGCAGGCCCTGCACTCCACCCGCCCCGGCGGCAACGTCGGCTTCGTCGGCGTCCCGCATGAGGTGGCGATCGACGGCCAGGAACTGTTCTTCTCCCAGGTCGGCCTGCGCGGTGGTCCCGCGCCCGTGCGCCGTTTCCTGCCCGACCTGATCGACCGCGTCCTGACCGGCCGCATCAACCCGGGCAAGGTCTTCGACCTCACCCTGCCCCTGGACCAGGTCGCCGAAGGCTACAAGGCCATGGACGAACGCCGCGCCATCAAGACCCTGCTCAAGCCCTGAGCGCGGACGCGTCCACACCCGGGGCCGCACCGCCGTAGTACGTCCCCAGGACCGGCAACCACCCCCGCTCGCACAAGGACTGACCATGACGACCTTCGCCCTCATCGGTGCCGGACCCGGTCTCGGGCTTGCCACCGCCCGCCGCTTCGGAGCCGCCGGCCACTCCGTCGCCCTCATCGCCCGCGACGCGGAGAAGCTGGACGGTCTGACGGCAGCCCTCGTCCGTGACGATGTCCAGGCGCGCGGCTACACGGCCGACGTCCTCGACAACGAGTCCCTGACCGCGGCCCTGCACACAGCCGCGGCCGAGCTGGGCACCGTCGAGATCCTCCAGTACAGCCCCGTGCCCCGCGCCGACTTCATGAAGCCGGTCCTCGACACCAGCGCCGACGACCTGGACGCGCCGTTCGCCTTCTCCGTCAAGGGGCCGGTCACCGCGGTGAACGCCGTCCTGCCCGGCATGCGCGAACTCGGCCGCGGCACCGTCCTGTTCGTCAACGGCTCCAGCGCCGTACGCCCCAACGCGAACGTCGCCGGCACCTCGATCGCCTTCGCCGCCGAGAGCGCCTACGCCCGCATGCTGCACGACACACTCGCGGAGGAGAACATCTACGCCGCCCAGTTGATCATCCCGGGCGCCATCCGGCCCGACGCCGAGCACAGCAGCCCCCACGTGCTGGCCGAGCGCCTGTACGACATCCATGCCAAGCGGGACGGCTTCCGCCACTACGCCGAGCCCCTGCCCGACTGACGTCCGGACCACACCATGAACTCGGCCACCCTCCGTGCCCTCGCCCGCGCCGCCATGGCCACCGCTGTCCTGTCGGCCGCGGCGGCCTGCGGCGACACCTCGCCGGCCTCCCCGCCCAAGACATCCTCCGCATCCTCCGCCCGGCAGCAGACACCGACGGCCGAGGCACGCACCACACCGTCCGACAGGAACACCGCCATGGACATCCGGGTCACCCTCGACGGCCGCCCCGTCGACGCCGCCTTGAACGACAGTCCGGCTGCCAGTGACTTCGCCGGCCTCCTCCCCCTCGAACTGGATCTGGAGGACTTTCACCAGACGGAGCGGATCGCCGACCTGCCGCGCAAGCTGACCACCTCGGGTGCTCCCGAGCCGCGCGCGCCGAAGGCCGGCGACCTGACCTACTACGCGCCCTGGGGCAACCTGGCACTCTTCTACCGCGACGGCGACTCCGCCAACGCCGACCTGCTCATCCTCGGCCACATCGACGCCGACGCCGACCGGCTTGCCGCAGCCGACCGGATCACCATCGAAGCCGCGCCCTGACCCGCCGCGACGGCCTCAGCCGCCACCATGATCCCGTCTTTCACGCAAGGAGAGAGCACACGTATGCCTTCCGCGTCCGGGACCGCTCCCGGCAAGCTTCCGTTCGTCGTCTGGGTGCTCGCCGCCGGTACGTTCCTGATGGGGACCACCGAGTTCGTCGTCGCCGGGCTGCTGCCGGAGCTGGCCGGTGACCTCGGTGTCAGCGTCTCCCGCGCCGGCCTGCTGATCACCGCGTTCGCCATCGGCATGATCGTCGGCGCGCCGACCATGGCCATGGCGACCCTGCGCCTGCCACAGCGCCGTACGCTGATCCTGGCCCTGTCCGTGTTCTGCGCCGGACACCTGATCGCCGCCTTGAGCACGTCCTTCACGATCGTCCTCGCCGCCCGTGTCGTCACGGCCCTGGCCACCGGAGCGTTCTGGTCCGTCGGCTTCGTCGTCGCCACCACCGCCGCAGGCCCGCGCAACGCCACCCGTGCCACGGGCGTCATGATCGGCGGGCTGACCCTCGCCAACGTCGTCGGCGTGCCGATCGGCTCCTTCGCCGGCCAGTTCACCGGCTGGCGCGGCCCCTTCTGGGCCCTGGCCATGCTGGCCGGGCTGGCCGCCGTGTCCATCGGCCGCTTCATCCCGGCGCAGGAGCAGCGCGTCGAGGTGTCCCTCCGTGCCGAGGTCCGGGTGCTGCGGCAGGGCCGGCTGTGGCTGGCGCTCGGCGCCGCGATGCTGATCATGGGCGGTGTGCTGGCGACGTACACCTATGTCACCCCGCTGCTGACCGACCGCGCCGGCATCTCCGCGGGCGCCGTCCCGCTTGTCCTGATCGCTTTCGGCGTCGGCGCGCTGGGCGGCACCACCATCGGAGGCCGCCTGGGCGACCGCCACCCGATGGCCACCACCGTCACCGCCGCCGCGGCCACCGCGCTGGTTCTGTTCCTGATGATCCCGCTGTCCGCCAACCCGGTGACGGCCACCCTTCTGGTCTTCCTGATGGGCCTGACCGGCTTCACGGTCAATCCGGTGGTCACTGCCCTCGCCATGCGCTTCGCGGGCGACGCTCCCACCCTCACCTCGGCGCTGACCACCTCCGCCTTCAACGTCGGCGTCGCCGCCGGATCGGCGATCGCCGGTGCGGCCCTGGACTCCTCCCTCGGCCTGACCGGCCCGCCCCTGGTCGGCACCGTCATCGCCGCCCTCACGCTGCTGCCCTTGATCGCCCTCACCGTCCACGGCTCGTCCGGCAAGGGCCGGGTCGTGGCCCGGAGCAGCGCGCCCACGCAGACGCAACGCGACGAACCCGCACGGGTGCCGTCGCAGCACTGACTCAAGGCTGGATCCGCGTACTGCCGACCGGAACCGGCAGACGTACCAGCGAACAAGGCTGACCAACTTGGTGACGCCGCCGGCGTGGACGTGGCCCTCGTCGCTCGCCCGTGTCGCGCGGTACCAGGCGCCGTCGCCGCCCCGGTAGGAGCGGATGTGGAGGTCATCGCCGTCCCCCCCAGGCTTCATGAAAGCCCAGCTCAGCCGCCGATGGCCGACATGGGCCTGTCCGGCTGGACGAAGGACGGGTCGTCCAGGCCCGCGCCCGCCTTCTTGCCCCACATGGCCTCGCGCCAGATGCGGGCGATCTCCTCGTCCGGAGCGTCGGAGCGCAGGGCGGCGCGGAGGTCGGTCTCCTCGCGGGCGAAGAGGCAGGAGCGGACCTGGCCGTCGGCGGTGAGGCGGGTGCGGTCGCAGGCGGCGCAGAAGGGGCGGGTGACGGAGGCGACGACGCCGACGCGATGCGGGCCGCCGTCCACCAGCCAGCGCTCGGCGGGGGCCGAGCCGCGTTCGTCGCCGCCCTCGGGGGTGAGATCGAAGCGGGTGCGCAGGGAGGTGAGGATGTCGCCCGCGGTGACCATGCCGTCGCGTTTCCAGCCGTGCTGGGCGTCCAGGGGCATCTGTTCGATGAACCGCAGTTCGTAGTCGTGCTCGACCGCCCAGGCCAGGAGGGCGGGGGCTTCGTCCTCGTTGGATCCGGGCATCAGGACCGCGTTGACCTTCACCGGTGTCAGGCCCGCCTCCCGGGCCGCTTCCAGGCCCGCGAGGACGTCCTTGTGGCGGTCGCGGCGGGTGAGGGTCTTGAAGACGTCGGGGCGCAGGGTGTCCAGGGAGACGTTGACCCGGTCCAGGCCCGCCGCCCTCAGGGCGGCCGCCGTGCGGCCCAGACCGATGCCGTTCGTCGTCAGGGACATCTGGGGACGCGGGGCCAGGGTCGCGACCCGCTCCACGATGCCGACCAGGCCCGGGCGCAGGAGCGGCTCGCCGCCCGTGAAGCGGACCTCCTCGATACCGAGGGAGGTGACCGCGATGTCGATCAGGCGGACGATCTCGTCGTCGTCGAGCAGGTCCGGCTTGGCCAGCCACCGCAGGCCCTCCTCGGGCATGCAGTACGTGCACCGCAGGTTGCACCGGTCGGTCAAGGAGACGCGCAGGTCGGTGGCCCGTCGGCCGAAGGTGTCGATCAGCATGTTCCCGTGAGCGTTCCTTCCCGGTGCGGCGCTGTCTTCGGCACCGCCCCGGAAACGCGGTGGATCGGACCGTGGCCCAGGCCCAGAGGCAAGCCACTCGCGCGGCCGGCGTGAGCGATGATCTCGGCGGTGATGGAGATGGCCGTCTCCTCGGGGGTGCGGGCACCGAGGTCGAGGCCGATCGGGGACCGCAGCCGGGCCAACTGCTCCGGTGTGACGCCGACTTCGCGCAGACGGAGGAGGCGCTCGTCGTGGGTGCGCCGGGAGCCCATCGCGCCGATGTAGCCGACGGGCAGGTCGAGTGCCACGTGCAGGAGGGGGATGTCGAACTTGGCGTCATGGGTGAGCACACAGATGGCGGTACGCGCGTCCACGGCCGTCTGCGCCAGGTAGCGGTGGGGCCAGTCGACGACCACCTCGTCGGCGTGCGGGAAGCGCGCCTGGGTGGCGAAGACGGGGCGGGCGTCGCACACGGTGACGTGATAACCCAGGAACCGGCCCGCTTGGGCGAGGGCGGCGGCGAAGTCGATGGCGCCGAAGATCAGCATGCGGGGGCGGGTGGCGGCCACGTGGACCAGGACGGTGAGCCGTTCGGGGCAGGTGTCGGCGTCTCCGCCGAGAGAGACGAGTCCGCTGCGTCCGCTGCGGAGTTGGGCGGCGGCCCGGTCTCCCACGATCCGGCCGACCGGCTCGTCGCCGAGCACGCCGTCGCCGGTCCAGCTGTCGCCGTGGACGCTCAACGTGGCGCCGATGAAGGAGCCGTCCACGACCTGGGCGACGGCTGCGGGCCGGCCCTCGACCGCCTCGGTGAGCGCCGCGCCGAGATGCGGCCGGGAGGCCGGGTCGATGCGCTGGATGAGCACGTCGAGCACGCCGCCGCAGGTCAGGCCCACGGCGAAGGCGTCGTCGTCGGAATAGCCGAACCGGGCACGCCGTGGAGCGTCTTGCTCCTGGAGCACCTGTTGGCACAGTTCGTAGACCGCACCCTCGACGCAGCCGCCGGAGATGCTGCCGACGGCGTTGCCGTCCTCGTCGACCGCGACCGACGTACCGACGGGCAGGGGTGCGCTGCCGGTGACGTCGACGACGGTGGCCAGGGCGAAGGGGCGTTCCTCGCGGCACCAACGGCGCAGTGTGTCCGCGATGTTCAGCATGGGGGCTCCAGAGCGGACGATCGCTGTCGCAGAAGCAGAAGGTGAGCGGGCCGCCACCGCGCCACGGGGGCGCATGCGCGGCGGCGGCCCGGGGAAGGTCCGGCGGCCGTACGGGGAGTTCGGCTGCCGGACCCGTCCAGGGAGGCGGTGGTGTCAGAGCAACGCCTCGGCTGTGATGGGCAGTTGGCGGATCCGGCGGCCGGTGGCGTTGTAAACCGCGTTGCCGATCGCCGCCGCCACACCGACCTGGACGACCTCGCCGAGTCCCTTGACGCCCAGCAGGTTGCCGGCGTTGTCCTCGCCGTCGAGGTAGATCGCCTTCAGGTCGGGGACGTCGGCGTTGACGGGGACGAGGTAGTCGGCGAGGTTGGCGTTGACGGTCCGGCCGTCGCGGTGGTCGGTGACCGTGTGCTCCAACAGTGCCTGGCCGATGCCGCCTACCATGCCGCCGAGTGCCTGGCTGTCGGCGAGCTTGGGGCTGATGATCCGGCCCGCGTCGTACACGCCGAGCATCTTGCGCACTCGCACCAGCCCCAGGTCCGCGTCGACCGAGACCTCGGCGAAGGTCGCGCTGTAGGCGAAGTAGGCGGACCGGTCGCTGCCCGGCCCGTCGTAGGAGCCGTTCGCCTCCAGGTGGGAGCGGTCGTGGCGGGCCAGCAGGCTCTTGTACGTCTCCCCGCGCGCCGTGTTGTTCCGGTCGTGCAGCCGGCCGCCCCGTACGACGACGTCGTCCGCGCTCACCCCGTACAGCGGCGACTCCCGGTCCTCCACGGCCAGCTCGATCGCCTGCCGGCGCACCTTGTTGCAGGCGTCGACCACGGCCGAGCCGACACTGGCCATGGTCGACGAACCGCCGTGCGGCGAGGTGAACGGATACTCCGAGTCCCCCAGCCGGAACGTGACCGTGCGCATCGTCAGCCCCAGGGCGTCGGCCGCGACCTGGGTCTGGGAGGTGTACGTACCCGGCCCCATGTCGGTGGTGGCCGCCTCCACGACCGCCGTGCCGTCGGCATCCAGCCGCGCCCTGGCCTGTCCCGGATACCGCCCGCAGTCGTAGGCCCCGGCGGCCATGCCCAGGCCGATCAGCAGGTTCCCCTCCCGGGTGGAGCGCGGCTCGGGGTTGCGGCGGTCCCAGCCGAACTCGCGGGCGCCGACCGTATAGCACTCGCTCAGCCGGCGGGTGGAGAACGGCTCGTCGGTCGACTCGTCCTCGGCCGGTTCGTTGCGCCGGCGCAACTCGATCGGATCGATGCCGAGCTCGGTGGCGAGCTCGTCCATGGCCGACTCGATCACGAACGACGCGGGGGCGAAGCCGGGCCCGCGCATCCAGATCGGCGTGTTCACGTCCAGCGGCACCTGCCGGTACGCCTGGCGGACGTTGGGCATGCTGTACATCATCCGGCCCGCGCCCAGGACGGCCTCGGAGAACGTCTCGAACGACGAGGTCTCGTGGTCGATGTCGTGGATGGCGGCGTTCAGCCGGCCGCGCCGGTCGCTGCCGAGGCGCAGCCGGTACTGGTAGGCCGGCCGGAATCCGGTGCCGAAGTACATCTGCTTGCGCGACAGCACCAGTTTCACCGGGCGCCGGGTCACGCGGGCGGCCAGCGCGGCGACGATCGTGTGCGGCCAGCAGCGCAGCCCGCTGCCGAAGCCACCGCCGACGAACGGGTTGATGACCCGCACCGCGTCCGCCGGGAGGTCGAAGACCGCCGCGATCTCGTCGTGCGTGCCCATCACCCACTGGGTCTTGTCCCAGACCGTGAGCTTGTTGCCGTCCCAACGGGCGACGGTGGCGTGCGGCTCCATCGGGTTGTGGTGGTTGCGCGCCAGTTCGTACTTCAGGTCCAGCCGTACGGCCGAGGAGCGCAGCCCCGCTTCCGCGTCCCCGCGCGCATAGG
Organism: Streptomyces bottropensis ATCC 25435; assembly: GCF_000383595.1. NCBI lineage: Bacteria > Bacillati > Actinomycetota > Actinomycetes > Kitasatosporales > Streptomycetaceae > Streptomyces > Streptomyces bottropensis. The sequence continues at coordinate 3,707,383 of NZ_KB911581.1, forward strand.
GCGTCGGCTCGCCGGGTTCGGCCTTGGTGATGTCGGTCGACGGCTTTTCTGCGTCGTAGCGGACCTTGACCAGGCTCGCCCCGTGCCGCGCGGCTTCCAGGGTGGTGGCCACGACGACGGCGACCGGCTGGCCGTGGAAGAGGACCCGGTCGTCCTGGAAGACCCGAAGCCTGCGCCCGGCCGGGTTGTTGGAGCCGGCGTTGTCGCGGTACGGGAGCTTCGGCGCGTTGCCGTGGTGGATCACCCGCAGCACACCGGCGTGTTTACCGGCGGCGCGCGTGTCGATGGATCCGATCCGGCCGCGGCCGATGCTCGCGTCGACGATGACAGCGTGCACGACTCCGTCGATGTCGTGCTCGGCGGCGTACTCCGCCTTGCCGGTGACCTTCAGCCGACCGTCCACCCGGGACAGCGGCGCACCTACGGCTGCCTGCGGCTGGGGGCTCATTCCATCTCTCCTACGGTGCGCAGCTGGCGTTCGACGGTTCGCTTCAGGAGCTCGACCTTGAACCGGTTGTGCTGGAGGGGGCGAGCGCCGTCAACCGCGTGAGAGGCCGCCGCGGCCCACAGACGGTCCGAGGGGCGCTCACCGATCAGAGCCCGCTCGACGGCGGACAGCTTCCACGGCACGGTGGCCACACCGCCGGCGGCGACCTTCGCCTCGCGGATCACACCGCCGCGCACATGCAGCGCGACGGCGGCCGAAGCGAGCCCGAACGAGTAGGACTGCCGGTCGCGGATCTTCAGGTAGGCAGACTTCAGCGGACGAGGGTACGCCCGGATCTCGACCGCTGTGATCAACTCGCCTCGCCGGATGTTCTGTTCGCGCTGTGGGGTGGCGCCGGGGCGGAGCAGGAAGTCGGCGAAGGGGAGGCCGCGCTCCTTGCCGTCCGGAGCCTGCAGGTGGACCGTCGCCTCCAGGGCGGTGAGAGCGACGGCGAAGTCGGAGGCGTGCACGGCCACGCAGTGATCGGACCCGCCGAGGATCGCGTGGCCACGGTTGTAGCCGCCCAGGGCGGCGCAGCCGGAGCCCGGCTCACGCTTGTTGCAGTCAGCGGTCACGTCACGGAAGTACGTGCATCGGGTGCGCTGCATGATGTTGCCGCCGATGGTCGCCATGTTCCGCAGCTGAGCCGAGGCGCCCCGCAGCGCCTGGGCGGCCACCGGGTACAGGGAGTTCAGCTTGGGGTCGGCGGTGGCCACGGCCATCGGGACCAGGGCACCGATACGGATGCCGCCGCCCGCGGTGGCGGTGATCTCGCTCAAGGGCAGGTCGCTGATATCGACGAGCGTGTCGGGGATCTCGACGGTCTCCCGCATCAGGTCGACCAGTGTGGTACCGCCGGCGATGTAGCGGCCGCCGCGTCCCCCGGCGTCCAGGGCCTTCCGGACGCTGTCGACACGGGTGTAGGAGAAGGGGTGCATGGGCCGCTCCTTACTTGCGGGCGGCGGTCTGCTCGACCGCGCGCACGATCTTGACGTAACAGCCACAGCGGCAGACGTTGCCGCTCATGTACTCCCGGATCTCCTCCGGCGAGCTGGTGTGGCCCTCCTGGATGCAGCCGACGCCGGACATGATCTGCCCCGGCGTGCAGTAGCCGCACTGGAAGGCGTCCTCGTCGACGAACGCCTGCTGCAGCGGGTGCAGCGTGTCGCCATCGGCCAGGCCTTCGATCGTGGTGACCTCGGCACCCTCCAGGCGCACGGCCAGCGTGAGGCAGGAGTTGACCCGCTGCCCGTCGACCAGAACGGTGCACGCCCCGCAGGCCCCGGCGTCGCAGCCCTTCTTGGAGCCGGTCAGGTCGAGGTGTTCCCGCAGCAGATCAAGGAGCGAGGTCCGGTTGTCGACCGTCACGGTCCGCCGGGTGCCGTTGACCGTCAGGGACACCCGGCTGGAGGGAGCCGCCCCTTCGGCGGCCGCTTCCTCGGCACCGGCCAGGAACGCTCCGCCGGCCACCACGACACCGCCCACCGCGACACCGGTGGCGATGACGGTGCGCCGGCTGGGCCCGGAGACGGGCCCACTGGCTCCGGCGGGCGGAGAATCAGCAGAATCAGGAAGTTCAGAGGACATGCGTTCGCCTTTGCATCACGGACGGATCAGTCGTGCACACAGGTGGAATGCCAGGTGAGAGATCGACGCCACCGTGGGAACAGGGGGACCGCTCGCCTCGACGGGGCGGGAGTGATCACGCAGAAAGTCTTGCATCACGGGCGTCACTCATGGCAGGGAGAGTTTTCTCCCCCCATGCTTTTCCTCGGTCTTCCTTTGGATTTGTCGCCTGTAGGTAAGCGCTGCGTGAAAGAGAGAGGGCCGTCGAAGGTGAGGAAAGCTGCCGTCCCTCGAATTCACCGCGAAGGGAACAACGGCAGGTCGGCGAGAAACAGCGGCAGGTCGGCGAGAACGCCTGTTTGTGACGTATCAAGGCCGAGATCCGGTGGTCGAGCGGTGTGGGCGGCGCGGATCGCAGGCTTGATCTCTCACCGGGAGCCAACGCGCGTTGCGTTCGACCAGCACGGCCTGCCCCAGATTCGGCGGCGAACCCAGCGCGAGCACGGCGGACGTGGTGGCACGCAGAGACCGCATGCCTTCACGTGACAGCGGAAACGTCCCTACTCAAGACCTTCGCCGCGGCATCGCACCCGCCCCCGTCATTCCGAATGAGGAACCGCACGTCAGCGCGCCCGTCGGTACCCCTCAGCCGCGTCCATCGCTCACCCGTCAGCTGCCCGGCGGCCCCGCCGTGCTGCCCGTCGGTTCCTTCGGCGGGGGTGTCGCGGCGCCGTCCTCGTGGGCCAGCCGGTGGGGCCACCACACCTTGGGTCCCACGTCCAGGAACAGGGCTGTGACCAGTACGGACCGCACGATGAAGGTGTCCAGGAGGACACCTAGGGCCACCGCGAAGCCGATCTCGGCGAAGGCGACCATGGGGAGGGTGCCGAGGGCGGCGAAGGTGCCGGCGAGCACCAGGCCGGCCGAGGTGATCACCGCGCCGGTCGCCGCCAGGCCCGTCACGACCCCCTCGCGGGTGCCCTGGTGGGCGGCCTCCTCGCGGATCCGGGTGGTCAGGAAGATGTTGTAGTCGATGCCCAGGGCGACCAGGAACACGAAGACGAACAAGGGGAAGTCGGTCGACTCACCCGCGTAGTCGAACAGGTATCTGAACGCGAGCGCGCTGATGCCCAGCGCGGCGGCGAAGGACAGGATCACCGTCCCGATCAGCAGCAGGGGTGCGACCAGGGCGCGGAGCAGGCCACAGAGGATCAGCAGGACCACGAGCAGCACCAGCGGGATGATCAGGATGTTGTCGTGGGTCGTCGCCTCGTCCATGTCCAGCAGGGCCGCCGTACCGCCGCCGACCTGGGCGTCGGCGTCCGGCACCTCGTGGACGGCGTCGCGGACCCTTTCCACGGTCTGCTTCGCGGCCTCGCTGTCGGCGGGGTCGGACATGGTGGCCTCGAAGAGGACCTGGCCCTCGTGGGCGGGTTTCGTGCCGGGGGGCAGGCCGAGGGACTCGGCCACGACGCCCTCGGTGTCGGCGACCGCGCGGCCCACCTCCCGGGCCTGCGCCTGGTTGCTGACGATCACGAGCGGGTCGCCGCTGCCCGCCGGGAAGTAGCGTGCCGAGACCTCCTGGCCGACGATCGAGTCCGGTTTCCCGGTGAAGGCGTCCGCGTTGCCGATGCCCTCCGCGCGCAGTTGGATCAGACCCAGCGAGCACAGGGCCAGGGCGGCCGCCGTGGCGACCCACACCACGCGGGGGCGCCGGGAGAAGCGGCGGCCCATACGGGCCCACACCCCGCGCTCGGCCGGGTCGGCGCTGCCGAGATGCGGGATCACCGGCCAGAAGATCCAGCGGCCGAAGATCACCAGCAGGGCCGGGAACAGCGTCATCATCGCGAGCAGGGCGACCGCGACGCCGATGGCCGCCACCGGGCCCAGCCCGCTCGTCGAGTTCATCTCGGCGGCCAGCAGCACCAGCATGCTCAGGACGACCGTCGCGCCGGAGGCGAGTACCGCCGGGCCCGCCCGGTGCAGGGCGAGGGCCATCGCCTCGTGGCGGTCCTCGTGACGGCGCAGCTCCTCCCGGTAGCGGGCCACGAGCAGCAGGGCGTAGTCGGTGCCCGCGCCGAAGACGAGGACGGTGAGGATGCCGGCGCTCTGGCCGTTCACGGTCAGGCCGGTGTGTTCCGCCAGCAGGTAGATCAGGGCCTGGGCCGTGAACAGGGCGGCGATGACCCCGATCAGGGGGACCAGGATGAGGGTCGGACTGCGGTAGGTGAGCAGCAGCATCACGATGACGACGGCCATCGCGGACATCAGCAGGGTGGAGTCGATGCCCTCGAACGCCTCGGAGAAGTCGGCGGACGTACCGCCCGGACCCGTGATGTGCACGGCGAGCCCGTCACCGCCCTCGCCCACGCCGTCCCGGATCGAGTCGACCGCGGGCGCGATCCGCTCCCAGCCCTTCTCGTCCATCGTGATCGGTACGAAGACCTGGGCCGCCCGCGGGTCGGCGGCACGGTCGTAGACGGGCCCCCGGGTCTGTTCGCCGATGATCCCGTGGGCGGTGAGCTGCTTGAGGTCCCGCACGTCCGCCTCGATCGCCGCCCGGTCCTCGGCGGTCAGGCCGCTCTCCCGGGCGTAGACGACGACCGCCGGGATCTGTTCGGGCCGGAAGCCCTCGGAGATCTCCAGGACCTGCGTCGACTCGGCCGAGCCCGGCAGCCACGAGGCCGCGTCGTTGTCCTGCGCGTCGGTGAGCTTCGTGGCGAACGGCGCCACCACGAACAGCACCACCAGCCACAGCCCCAGCACGACCCACTTGGCTCGCCGCCCACACACGAGATGCCCGATGCCCCGGCCGCCTGTCATGACCACCTCCGCAAGCGCGCCCCCAGAGGGGCGCGGGGAACCGCGCGAGCAACCACGGACGACTCGCAGCCGAAATACCACCGTCCCCACCCGGTACCGATGCCCGCAACCCCTTGAGGGCATGGCAGGCTTGGCCCATGGCCGCGCAGATCAACCCCAGCATCCTGTCCGCCGACTTCGCCCGTCTCGCCGACGAGGCGAAGGCGGTCGAAGGCGCCGACTGGCTCCATGTGGACGTGATGGACAACCATTTCGTGCCGAACCTCACGCTCGGTGTGCCGGTCGTAGAGTCCCTGGCCCGTGCGACGGAGACGCCGCTGGACTGTCATCTGATGATCGAGGCCCCCGATCGGTGGGCGCCCCAGTACGTGGAAGCGGGTGCGGGTTCTGTCACCTTCCACGCCGAGGCGGCCGCCGCACCGGTGCGGCTCGCCCGCGAGATCCGGGCCAAGGGAGCCAGGGCCTCCATGGCGCTCAGGCCCGCGACGCCGATCGAGCCGTTCGAGGACCTGCTGCCCGAACTCGACATGGTGCTGATCATGACGGTCGAACCGGGCTTCGGAGGCCAGGCCTTTCTCGACATCATGCTCCCCAAGATTCGCCGGACCCGCGAGTTGATCAGCAAGCACGGGCTCGACCTGTGGCTCCAGGTCGACGGCGGTGTCTCCGCGTCCACCATCGAGCGCTGCGCCGAGGCGGGCGCCGACGTCTTCGTCGCCGGTTCCGCGGTGTACGGGGCGGACGACCCGGCCGAGGCGGTGCGCGCGCTGCGGGCGCAGGCGGAGGCCACGACGGCGACCGCGGGCTGGGCCTGCGGCCACTGAATCACCGAGCACGGCCGTGCGAACGTCGAGGCGGGTATGGCATGTCGTGCGTATAGAGGGCCAAGGGAACGTGAACGACATTCCTTCGGGCTGATCGAAAACGTCGGATCTGCAAGGATGAACGGCGTATCCATGTGTGAAGAGCAGTGAGGAGATGACCGTGTCGGGTATGTCGGCGGGCCGGTCAGCCATGCGGATGGGACCCGCTGAGCTGGTTCAGGCGGCGGCCATGGCACGCCGTTTCTACCTAGAGGGGAAGTCCAAGATCCAGATCGCCGAGGAGTTCGGCGTGAGCCGCTTCAAGGTGGCCCGGGTCCTGGAGACCGCCCTCGAACGGGATCTCGTACGCATCGAGATCCGCGTCCCCGCGGAGCTGGACGCGGAGCGCTCCGACGCGCTGCGCGCCCGCTACGGCCTGCGGCACGCCGTGGTCGTCGAGTCCCCGGCGGAGGCCGAGGAGACGACCGACCCGGAGAACCTCGGCGAGGTCGCCGCGGACCTGCTCGGCGAGCTGGTGGACGAGGGCGCCATCCTCGGCCTCGCCTGGGGCCGCTCCACCATCCACATGGCGGCCGCCCTCGACCGGCTGCCGCCCTGCACGGTGGTGCAGCTGACGGGGGTCTACGACGCCGGGACGGCCGAGCGCGGCTCGGTCGAGGCGGTCCGGCGGGCCGCGCAGGTGTCGGGCGGCGACGCCCACCCCATCTACGCGCCGATGCTGCTGCCGGACGCGGCGACCGCCAGCGCGCTGCGCCACCAGACCGGCATCGCGCGGGCCTTCGAGTACTTCGACAAGGTCACCGTCGCCTGTGTCTCCATCGGCTCGTGGGAGGCGGGCATCTCCACGGTGCACGACATGCTCAGCGACGAGGAGCGCGGCCACTACGCCTCCCTCGGTGTCGCCGCCGAGATGTCCGCGCATCTCTTCGACGCGGAGGGCCGCCGCGTCGGGCGCGACCTGGGCGAGCGGTGCATCACGGTCAAGGCCGACCAGCTCCGCCGAATCCCCGAGGTCGTCGCGATCGCGGGCGGGCAGCGCAAGGCGGCCGCGATCGACGCGGTGCTGCGGTCGGGGCTGGTGACCAGCCTCGTCACCGACACCTCGGCGGCGGACTACCTGTTGACGGCCGGGCAGACACCCAGGCCGGCACTCAACCGGGCGGACCCCGACGGGGCCTGACGGGACGCCCCGCGGATGCCCGTGGGGTGGTGTGCGCCGCCGGGCTCCGGTGGACGCGCGGCCGGAGGTACGCGGCGGTCGATGGCGTGTCTCCGGGGTGCGACGCGGCCCGGCGGGCCCGTGCCGGGATCGAATCCGAGAGATGCCGCCGCGCCGCCGGCACCGCGGCGGCATCCGTGACGATCCGGCGATCGCGTGCGCTCTCGGAGGATCCTCCCAGGCCGCCCACCGTCCCTCTGGACGATCCGTCGGGGCCGTTCGCACCCGCCGACATGGGACAATGAGGTACGTGCTCTTCCCCCTGACGGTCCTGTCAGGGGGTCACCTCTGATCGACCGGGATGTGCGGCACGTGCGTTTCCTCAATGACATCCAGCCCCCGTACGACCTGACGTACGACGACGTCTTCATGGTCCCGAGCCGCAGTGCCGTCGGATCACGGCAGGGAGTGGACCTGGCCTCCCCGGACGGCACGGGCACCACCATCCCGCTCGTCGTCGCCAACATGACCGCCATCGCCGGCCGCCGCATGGCCGAGACGGTGGCCCGCCGCGGTGGCCTGGTGGTCGTCCCGCAGGACATCCCCAACGAGGTCGTCACCGACGTCATCTCCTGGGTCAAGAGCCGCCACCTCGTCCTCGACACCCCCATCGTGCTGAACCCGCACCAGACGGTCGCCGACGCGCTGGCCCTGCTGCCGAAGCGGGCGCACAACGCGGGCGTCGTCGTCGACGAGGCGCTGCGGCCCGTCGGTGTCGTCACCGACGCGGACCTGACCGGCGTCGACCGCTTCACCCAGCTCGAAGTCGTCATGTCCCGGGACCTGTTGCTCCTCGACGCCGACATCGACCCGCGTGAGGCCTTCAACCGGCTCGACGCCGCCAACCGCCGCTACGCGCCCGCCGTCGACCGGGACGGCCGTCTCGCCGGCATCCTCACCCGCAAGGGCGCGCTCCGCGCCACGCTGTACACCCCGGCCGTCGACGCGCACGGCAAGCTGCGCGTCGCCGCCGCCGTCGGGGTCAACGGCGACTTCGTGGGCAAGGCCAAGCAGCTGCTCGACGCGGGCGTCGACACGCTCGTCATCGACACCGCGCACGGCCACCAGGAGTCGATGATCAGCGCGATCAAGCTGGTGCGCGACCTCGACCCCGGGGTGCCGATCGTGGCCGGCAACATCGTCGCCGCAGAGGGGGTGCGCGACCTGATCGAGGCGGGCGCGGACATCGTCAAGGTCGGTGTCGGACCCGGCGCGATGTGCACCACTCGCATGATGACGGGGGTCGGGCGGCCGCAGTTCTCCGCCGTCCTGGAGTGCGCGGCCGAGGCGAAGAAGTACGGCAAGCACGTGTGGGCCGACGGCGGGGTGCGCCACCCCCGCGATGTCGCCATGGCGCTGGCGGCCGGCGCGTCGAACGTGATGATCGGGTCGTGGTTCGCGGGCACGTACGAGTCGCCGGGCGATCTGCAGCAGGACGCGAGCGGGCGGCTCTACAAGGAGTCCTTCGGGATGGCGTCCGCGCGGGCCGTGCGCAACCGCACCAGCGAGGAGTCGGCGTACGACCGGGCGCGCAAGGCGCTGTTCGAGGAGGGCATCTCGACGTCGCGGATGTTCCTGGACCCGGCGCGGCCGGGGGTCGAGGACCTGATCGACTCGGTGATCGCGGGGGTGCGGTCCTCGTGCACGTACGCGGGGGCCGGATCCCTGGAGGAGTTCGCGGAGCGGGCCGTGGTGGGCATCCAGAGCGCGGCCGGTTACGCGGAGGGCAAGCCGCTGCACGCCAGCTGGAGCTAGAACCCGGGGCGCCTGATCCGGAAGGCGCGCAGGAGCCGGAACCGGCCGTGCAACGAAGCTTCGCGCACCGGCCGGTAACGCAACGATCTTGCGTCGGCGCGCAAGGTTGCCGCATTACGCTCGTGAAGGTCTGGCTCATAGGGTCAAGCGCTGTACGTGGCGTGGCGGGGACTCCTGCTCGGTGGCCCCCTGCTGTTCGGTGCCGGCGGTCCTCACCCGCCCTGACCGGCAGCGACGAAGGAGCCACGCGTGCTCGACCAAGGCGCACCCCCGCAGCATGAGAATCAGCCGGCCCCGCCGTCCGGTGGCGTCGGGGCACGGCTGATGCGCCGCAAGCCCGTGGAACGCCTGGTCGCGGAGGGCGGACAGGGTGAGGGCGGGTCGCTGCGGCGGTCGCTCGGACTGTGGCAGCTGACGATGATCAGCATCGGTGCCACGCTCGGCACCGGCATCTTCGTCGTCCTCGGTGAGGCCGTCCCCAAGGCCGGGCCCGCCGTCACCCTCTCCTTCGTGATAGCCGGGCTCACCGCGCTGTTCTCCGCCCTGTCGTACGCGGAGCTGGCCGGCACGATCCCGGTCTCCGGATCCTCCTACTCGTACACGTACGCAACGATGGGCGAGCTGGTGGCCTGGGTCTGCGGCTGGTGTCTGGTGCTGGAGTACGGGGTGTCGGTGGCGGCCGTCGCGGTCGGCTGGGGCGAGTACCTCAACGAGCTGCTGGACGGGACGGTCGGCGTGACCATCCCGGACGCGCTGTCCGCGCCGCCCGGGGACGGGGGTGTCTTCAACCTGCCCGCGCTGATCGTCGTCCTGCTCGCGATGGCGTTCCTGCTGGGCGGGGCCCGGGAGTCCGCCCGCGCCAACACGATCATGGTCGTGGTGAAGATCGCCGCCCTGCTGCTGTTCTGCCTCATCGGCGTGCAGGGCTTCCGGTCCGGCAACTACGAGAACTTCATGCCGCTCGGCATGGCGGGCGTCAGCGCGGCCGGGGCGACGCTGTTCTTCTCGTACATCGGGTTCGACGCGGCCTCGACCGCCGGTGAGGAGGCGAAGAACGCCCAGCGGGACCTGCCGCGCGCGATCATGCTGTCGCTGCTCATCGTCACCGCGCTGTACGTGCTGGTCGCCGCCGTCGCGATCGGCGCGCGGCCCTGGAAGGGGTTCGGCGAGTCGGAGGCCGCGCTCGCCGGGATCATGAAGGACGTCACCGGGGACGTGTTCTGGGGGACACTCCTGGCGGCCGGGGCCGTCATCGCCATCGCGAGCGTGGTGCTGACCGTGCTGTACGGGCAGACCCGGATCCTGTTCGCCATGTCCCGGGACGGGCTCGTGCCCAAGGTGTTCTCCCGTGTGCACCCGAGGACCGGGACGCCGCGCGTCAACACCGTGATCGTGTCGCTGTTCTGCGGTGTGCTCGCCGCCGCCATTCCGCTGGGGCAGCTCGCGGATGCCACGAGCATCGGTACGTTGTTCGCGTTCGCGCTGGTCAACGTGGCCGTCGTGGTGCTGCGGCGAACCCGTCCGGACATGCCCCGGACGTTCCGGGTGCCGCTGTCGCCGGTGCTGCCCGCGCTGGGACTGGCGTTCTGCGTCTGGATGATGGGCAGTCTCGACACCGTCACCTGGGTCGTCTTCGGCGTCTGGATGGCCGCCGGGCTCGTGTTCTACTTCAGTTACGGCTACCGCCGCTCGCGTCTCGCGGCGGCCCCGGCCCCTTCGACTCCGCCGTCCCCATCGGCCCCCTCGTCCCCGTCGACTCCAGAGAAGTGATCCACCCGCAGTGCTGAACCCTCTCGACGAACGCATCGTGCACGCCCTCGCCGAGGACGCCCGCCGTTCCTACTCCGACATCGGCCAGCTCGTCGGGCTGTCCGCGCCCGCGGTCAAACGGCGGGTGGACCGGCTCCGGGCGACCGGGGCGATCACCGGCTTCACGGTACGGGTCGACCCCGCCGCGCTCGGCTGGGAGACCGAGGGGTTCGTCGAGATCTACTGCCGTCGGAACACCTCGCCGGAGACGATCCAGCGGGGCCTGGAGCGGTATCAGGAGGTCGTCGCCGCGTCGACCGTCACCGGTGAGGCCGATGCCGTGGTGCAGGTCTTCGCCTCCGACATGCGGCACTTCGAGCGGGTGCTGGAACGGATCGCCGGGGAGCCGTTCGTCGAGCGGACCAAGTCCGTGCTCGTGCTGTCGCCCCTGCTGCGGCGGTTCTCCTCCGGGTCGCCCGCCTGAGAGGCCGGGCCCCTCACGGGCCCGCGGTCTTCCGCGCCAGCGCGTTGTTCCCTATCGAGTTGTGCACGCTGAAGCTCACCGCGTCCGGGCGGTAGCGGTCGTCCGACCACTCCACCGGCCGGCCCTCCCGGGTGGTGGTGACGCGCCGGACCCGCAGGAGCGGGCTCGTCCGGCGCACGGCCAGGAACTCGGCGTCCTGGGCGCCGGCGGCCACGGCGTCGATGACGTGCTCGCCGTAGGCGAAGACCAGACCCGTGTCGTCGAGCAGGCGCTGGGTGACCGAGGGGCAGTCGGCCTCGATCGGCTCGACGGCGGGGGAGATCCAGTCGGCGTAGACCGTGCGCTCCAGCAGCACGGGCCGGCCGTCGAGCCCGCGCAGGCGCAGGACGTGCAGGAGGCGTGCGCCCGGGGCGACCTGGAGGCGGACGCGGTCCTCGGCGTTGGCGGTCCGGTACTCCTGGAGAACCACCCGGCCCGTCGCCTCGCGGCCCATCGCGCGCGCCCACTGGGCGAAGCTGCGCAGCTCCGCGAAGCTCTGGCTGCGGCGACCGGCCAGGACCACCCGCCGGGCGCCCTGGCGCGAGCCGATGAGACCCTCGGCGGTCAGGGTCGCCACCGCCTGCCGGACGGTGCCGCGCGAGACGCCGTAGCGGGCCGCGAGTTCGGTCTCCGGCGGCAGCAGACTCCCCACCGTGTAGTCCTCACGGTCGATCGCCCGCCGCAGCTCCTCGGCGATCTCCTCGTGTCGCGCCGCCATGCGCCCCCTCCGCTCGTCCGGCCGCTTTCTGTGCACAGCGCGCCCAGCCTAGCGAGCCTGGGGAGAAACCGGCGAACCCCGCGCACGGCCGGTGATTGTCTGGGAAAACGTGCACGAGTATTTCGCCGGAGTTTACCTGCGTGATATGAAGCGCGGACGTAATGAGGCCAACTTGTTCAGACAAGTGCTCCACCCAGATCGTCCCGCTGCGCGTACCCCTGGAGAGCTCGTGACCCTCTTCCTGACAAGATCCGCCGTGATCGGCGGCGGCCTCGCCGTCGCCGCCGCACTCACCCTCAGCGCCTGCGGCGCGGCCCCCGAGGCCGAGACCACCGGCGACGGCGTCAACGCGGCCACCGCGACCTCGGCCAAGGACTTCGGCGGCATGGACGCGCTGGTCGCGGCGGCCAAGAAGGAGGGCAAGCTCAACGCGATAGCCCTGCCCCGCGACTGGGCCAACTACGGCGCCCTGATCGACGGGTTCCAGAAGAAGTACGGGATCAAGATCGAGGTCGAGAACCCGGACGGAGCCAGCCAGGACGAGATCAACGCCGTCACCTCGCGCAAGGGCCAGGACCGGGCGCCCGACGTGCTCGACCTGGGCAGCTCCTTCGCGCTGAGCGCCGCCCAGCAGGGGCTGCTCGCGCCGTACAAGGTGGCCTCCTTCGCCGACATCCCCGAGGGCCAGAAGGACCCGAAGGCCCAGTGGTACAACGACTACGGCGGCTACATCTCCATCGGCTGCGACGCCAAGCGCGTGAAGGCGTGCCCGCAGACCTTCGCCGACCTGCTGAAGCCGCAGTACAAGGGACAGGTCGCCCTCAACGGCAACCCCACCAAGTCCGGCTCCGCCTTCGGCGGAGTCTGGGCGGCCTCGCTGGCGAGCGGCGGATCGTTCGACGACATCCAGCCCGGCCTCGACTTCTTCGCCAAGCTGAAGAAGAACGGCAACTACACGCCCGTCGAGTCGACGCCGGCCACCGTCGAGAAGGGCGAGACGCCCATCAGCATCGACTGGGACTACCTGAACGCCGGGTACGCCGACGAGTTCAAGTCCAAGGGCGTCGACTGGAAGGTGGTCGTTCCCGAGGACGGCAAGTTCTCCCAGTACTACTCCCAGGCCATCAACAAGGACGCGCCCCACCCGGCCGCCGCCCGCCTCTGGCAGGAGTACCTCTACAGCGCCGAGGGCCAGAACCTGTGGCTCGCCGGATACGCCCGCCCGGCCCTGATGCCCGCCATGGAGAAGGCCGGCACGCTGGACGCGGCGGCCGCGGCCAAGCTGCCGAAGGTGTCCGGCACGCCCGAGTTCCCGACCGAGGACCAGCAGACCAAGGCCAAGGACGCGCTCGGACAGGGCTGGGCCAAGGCGGTCTCCGGGTGACCGCCGTCGTCACCGAGGCCGACACGCCACTGGTGGCCGCCGCTTCCGTGAAGCGGCGGCCCCGCCCCGGCGGCTGGCTCGCCGTGCTGCCGCTGCTGGTCTTCGTCGCGGTCGCCTTCGGACTGCCCGCGCTCGCCATGCTGAACGGCGCGTTCACCGTCAAGGACCAGGCGACCGGCGCCACCTCGTACACCACGGCGAACATGACGGCCTCCGTGCAGGGGGCCTACCTCACGGCCATGCTCGGCAGCGTGAAGCTGTCCGCCGTCTCGGCCGGACTCGCGGCCCTCCTCGGACTGCCGCTCGCCCAGGCCGTGGTGACCTCCCGCTTCCCGGCGCTGCGCGAGGCCGTGCTCACCGCCTCCGGGGTGCTCGCCAACTTCGGCGGTGTCCCGCTCGCCTTCGCCTTCGTCGCCACCCTCGGCAACGCCGGTGTCCTGACCAGACGGCTGGGCCTGACGGACAAGGGCTGGGACCTCTACAGCTTCTGGGGCCTGGTCATCGTCTACCTGTACTTCCTGATCCCGCTGATGGTCCTCACCATCACCCCCGCCCTCGACGGACTGCGCGTCCAGTGGCGGGAGGCCGCGCAGAACAACGGCGCCACCGGCCCGCAGTACTGGATCCACGTCGCCCTGCCCGTGCTCGCGCCCTCGCTGCTCGGCGGACTCGTGCTGCTGTTCGGCAGCGCCTTCGCCGCGTACGCCACCGCCGCGGCCATGGTGGGCAGCTCGATCCCGCTGGTCACCCTGCAGATCGCCGACGCCATCTCCGGCAACGTCCTGGTCGGCCAGGAGAACGTGGCGCTCGCCCTCAGCCTCGACATGGTCCTGATCGCCGGGCTGGTCATGGCCGTGTACCTGCCCCTGCAACGACGGAGTGCGCGATGGCTGGCCTGAACCCCGGGCGCCCGGCCGCGCGGCGCCCCGCCCTGTGGCGCCCGCTCGTCCTCGCCCTCGCCGGGCTGTACTTCCTCGTCCCGCTGGCCGCCTCCGTGGTCTTCACGGTCGACGTACCGGGCGAGGGGATCACCTTCGACGCCTACGGCCAGATCCTCGGCACCGACGGCTTCGTCTCCAGCCTGCTGCTCTCGCTGGAGCTGGCCGCCGCGACCATCGCCGTCGTCCTGCTGCTGATGGTGCCCGCCATGGTCGCGCTGCGGCTCGGCGCGCCGAGGCTGCGGCCCGTGGTGGAGGTGGTGTGCTCGCTGCCGCTGGTGGTGCCGCCGATCGCGTTCGTCGCCGGGCTCGGCACCGTGCTCAAGTGGGGACCCGAACACCTCTCCAGGACCCCGCTGTTCCAGACCTTCGTGGCGATCCAGAACCCCGACTTCCCCGTGGTGCTGGTCCTCGCCTACGTCGTGATGGCGCTGCCCTTCGTGTACCGGGCGCTGGACGCGGGCCTGCGCGCCATGGACGTACCCACCCTCGTCGAGGCCGCGCGCAGCTGCGGGGCGAGCTGGCCGCAGGCACTGGTGCGGGCCGTGCTGCCCAATCTGCGCGGGGCCCTGCTCAACTCCGCGTTCCTCACCCTGGCGCTCGTGCTCGGCGAGTTCACCGTCGCCCAGCTGCTGGGCTTCCGGCCGTTCGCCGTGTGGATCGTCAACGTCAGCGGCTCGCAGGCCCAGCTCTCGGTCGCCGTCTCGGTGCTCAGCCTGCTCGTCACCTGGGCCATGCTCCTCGCGCTCGCCTCCTTCGGCGGACGCACCCCAACCGCTTCCGCCTCCCGGGGATGAACCATGACCGTGCTTGAGACAACAGCGACCGACACCGCCGCCACCGTCGAGTTCCGGGGCCTGCGCCGTGAGTTCGGTGCCACCGTCGCCCTCGACGGACTCGACCTGGCCGTCCGGCCGGGTGAACTGCTCGCGCTGCTCGGCCCGTCCGGCTGCGGCAAGACCACCGCGCTGCGGATGCTCGCCGGCTTCGAGCACCCCGACTCCGGCGAGGTGCTGGTCGACGGCGAGGACGTCACCCGCGTCCCGGCCCACCGGCGCGACGCCGGGATGGTCTTCCAGTCGTACAGCCTCTTTCCGCACCTCAGCGCCCTCGACAACGTGGCCTTCGGGCTGCGCATGCGCAAGGTGCGCACGGCCGAACGGCGCTTGCGGGCAGCCGAGTTGCTCGACCTCGTGGGCCTCGCCGACAAGGGCGCCCAGTACCCCCACCAGCTCTCCGGCGGCCAGCAGCAGCGCGTCGCCCTCGCCCGGGCGCTCGCCCTGCGGCCCCGGGTGCTGCTGCTCGACGAGCCGCTCTCCGCCCTCGACGCCAAGGTGCGGCTCACGCTCCGCGAGGAGATCCGCCGGCTCCAGCAGGAGCTGGGCATCACCACCCTGTTCGTGACGCACGACCAGGAGGAGGCGCTGTCCATGGCCGACCGCGTCGCCGTGATGCACGCCGGACGGCTCGAACAGTGCGCGGCCCCCGTCGAGTTGTACGGCCGCCCCGCCACCGCCTTCGTCGCCGAGTTCGTCGGCACGATGAGCCGCATCCCGGGGCGGCTGGCCGGCACCACGGTCGAGGTGCTGGGCCGGCGGCTGCCCGTGGACGGGGCGGCGCCGGCCGCCACGGAGGTGGATGTGCTCCTGCGTCCGGAGGCGGTCGGGGTACGGGCGGACGACACCGGTGACGCCCGGGTGGTCGCCACCGCCTTCCTCGGCGCCGCAACCCGCCTGACCGTGAAGCTCGCCGACGGCACCGAGGTCAAGGCCGACCTGCCCACGCACGAGGCGGCCACCCTCGGCGCCGGCGCGGCCGTCACCGTGAGCCTCCCCGAACGGCCGGTGCTGGTCGCCGCCCGTGCCCCCCGCTGAGGACCCCGCCCCGCCCCCACGGCCGGGCACCGTCCGCCACCCCCCACGGAAAGAGAAACCCTTGTCCCGACTGCCGCTCCAGGCCGCCCTGTTCGACATGGACGGCACGCTCGTCGACACCGAGCGGCTCTGGTGGGACGCGGTGGAGGAGGTGGCCGCCGGCCTCGGTCGCGCGCTGACCGAGGCCGACCAGCCGGACGTCCTCGGCCGCCCGGTCGAGCACACCGCCGCCTGGCTCGCGGGCATCACCGGCGCACCGTCGGACGGACTCGCCGCCGACCTGCACCGGGAGTTCGCCGACCGGGTCCGCACCGGCATCGTGCCCCGCCCGGGCGCGCTGGAGCTGCTGCGGGCCCTGGCCCGCGAGGGCGTCCCCACCGCCCTGGTCACCGCCTCCCCGCGCGCGGTCGCCGACACCGTCCTCGACGCCCTCGGCCGCGACCTGTTCGCCGTCTCGGTCACCGCCGACGACACCGAGCACACCAAGCCGGCCCCCGACCCCTATCTCGCCGCCTGCCGTGCCCTCGGCGTCGAGCCCGCCGCGTGCGTGGCCGTCGAGGACACCGGCACCGGAGTCACCTCGGCCGAGGCGGCGGGCTGCGTGGTCCTCGCCGTGCCCTCGCTCGCCCCGATCGACGAGGCCCCGGGGCGGACCGTACGGGAGTCCCTGGAGTCCGAGACCCCGGCGAGCCTGCGCCGGCTGGTCGCCCCCGACGGACCGACCCTGCGGGTGATGACCTGGAACCTCTGGCACGGCGGCACCAGGGTCCGCGACCACCGCGCCAAACAGCTCAAGGTCATCACCGAGACCGGCGCCGACGTGGTCGGCCTCCAGGAGACCGGCGGCACCGCCGCCCAGGAACTCGCCGAGGCCCTCGGCTGGCACCACCACCGGGCCGGCGACAACCTCGGCATCATCAGCCGCCACCCGATCACGGCCCGCTTCGGCGACCCCGACGTGGGCTTCTACGGGGCGGCGGGCGTCCGTATCAGAACCGGCTCCGGCTCCGAGGTGGACATCTGGACGGTCCACCTGGACTACACGCCCTACGGGCCCTACGAGGCCGCCTTCGACGGGCTGGAGGCCGCCGAGCTGATCGCGCACGAGGAGGTGCGGCTCGCCCAGCTGCGGGACTGCCTGCGCCGGATCGACGGCAGCGTGCCGGTCGTCCTCGTGGGCGACTTCAACAGCCCCTCCCACCTCGACCGGCCGGACGTCGACTGGCCGGTCACCCTCGCCGCCGAGACGGCCGGTCTGCGCGACTCCTACCGAGAGGCCCACCCCGACCCCGTACGGGAGCCGGGCCACACCTGGTCGCCGATCCACGTCGCACACGAGGACGGCAGCGGCCGGCCGGAGCCCCAGGACCGCATCGACTTCGTCCTGCACCGGGGCCTCGCGGTCCTCGACTCCCGGACCTACGTCAGCGGTTCACCCCACCCCTGGCCGGACGTCGAGGACAACGACTGGCCGTCGGACCACGCGGCGGTGATCACCACCTTCGCGCCGGTCACGGACGCCGGGACGTGACCTCCTGATATCCGGTGGGCCGGACGGGCCCGCCGGACTAGCATCGGTGCCATGACCTGGCGACATTGATCCACCAGCCGTGCCTCCTCCCGAGGGCCACCTCGGACGCCGCAGCGACGACGTCCGATTCGCCCCCTCGGGAAGGCCTCATGACTCTCTCACCCACGCGTGTGCCCGATGCCCGGACCAGCGGTGTCCGGCGGCTGACGGCCACGCTGTACGGCTACGCGTTCCTCGACGACTTCGTGCTGCTCTACCCGGTGTACGCGCTGCTGTTCAGTGACGCCGGACTGTCGATCTGGCAGATCTCCTCCCTGTTCGCCCTGTGGTCGCTCACCGGGATCCTGCTGGAGGTCCCCTCCGGCGCCTGGGCCGACACCGTCTCCCGGCGGCTGCTGCTCTGGCTGGGCCCGCTGCTCACCGCGGCCGGCTTCGCGCTGTGGGTGGCCGTCCCGTCGTACGGGGCCTTCGCTGCGGGCTTCGTCCTGTGGGGTGTGCGCGGCGCCCTCGGCTCCGGCGCGCTGGAGGCGCTGGTCTACGACGAACTGGACCGGCTCGGCGCGGCCGACCGGTACGCGCGCGTCATCGGCCGGGCCCAGGCGGTCGGCATGGTCGCCGTGATGGCGGCGATGGGGCTGGCGGGACCGGTCCTCGACCTGGGCGGCCATCCGGCCGTGGGCGCGGCGAGCGTCCTGGCCTGTGTGCTGACCTCGCTGGTGGCCGTCCGGCTCCCCGAGCACCGCAAGGCCGCGGCGCCGGGCACGGACACGACGGCCTCCACCACCCTCACCACCCTGCGGTCCGGGCTGGCCGAGGTGCGCCGGGACCGTTCGGTACGGGGCGCGATGCTGCTCGTCCCGGCCGTCGGCGCGGTCTGGGGCGCGCTCGACGAGTACACGCCCTTGCTGGTCCGGGACACGGGCGTGGCCGAGGGGACGGTGCCCTATCTGCTGCTGGTGATCTGGGTGGGGCCGGCGATCGGCAGCCTGCTGACCGGGGCGGCGGAGCGGTTGAGCAGGGCCGGACTGGGGGTGGTGCTGGCGGGCTCGGCGGTCGCGCTGGCCGTGGGAGCGCTGATGGGGACGCCGGTCGGTATCGGGCTGGTGGCCGTCGCCTTCGGTGGCTTCCAGCTGGTCAACGTGCTCGCCGACGCGCGCTTGCAGGACCGGATCGAGGGGGCTCGGCGGGCCACGCTGACGTCCGTGGCGAGCATGGGGACGGAGGCGGCGACGGTGGCCGTGTTCGCCGCGTACGCCGTGATCGGGGCGTCCGCCGCGCACGGGGTCTCGTTCGCCGTGTTCGCGGTGCCGTATCTGGTGACGGCGGCCGTGCTGGTGGTGCGGAGGGGGGTGTAGAGCGGGGCCGGCAGCCCGAGGCGCGGCGGGGCCGGCAGCCCGAGGCGCGTGCAGGGGCGGGGCGGGGGCGCATCCCCGGGCGCGCAGGCACGGGGGTGGCGACCCCCTCCCTGCGACGCAACGAATCGCCGTCCCCGCCGCTTCACACGCAACGAATGCCCCGCTGGTGCGCAATGGCCGCCGCTTGTCCGGTTCGGCGCTCCGACCGTACCGTCTAGGTGACCCCCGATCCCCCTTGTCCCGGTGAGGAACACGCATGCGTACCGCCCTGCTCCAGAGCTCCGGTCGGCCCGGCTCGGTCGTCGGGAACCTGAAGGTGCTCGACGAGGCCGCGGGACGGGCGGCGGCCGCCGGGGCGGGGCTGGTGGTGGCGCCGGAGATGTTCCTCACCGGGTACGCGATCGGCGACGACATCGCGCGGCTCGCCGAACCGGCCGACGGGGAGTCGGCCGACGCGGTCGCCGAGATCGCGGGGCGGCACGGGGTCGCGATCACGTACGGGTATCCGGAGCGGGCCGGGGACGCGGTCTTCAACTCGGCGCAGCTCGTGCGTGCCGACGGTGTCCGGCTCGCGAACTACCGCAAGACCCATCTCTTCGGCTGCTTCGAGCGCGACCACTTCACGCCGGGCGAGCGGTCCGTCGTCCAGGCCGAGCTGAACGGACTCCGCGTCGGGCTCCTGATCTGCTACGACGTGGAGTTCCCCGAGAACGTCCGCGCCCACGCCCTCGCCGGCACCGACCTGCTGGTGGTGCCGACGGCCCAGATGCATCCGTTCCAGTTCGTCGCCGAGTCGATGATCCCGGTGCGTGCCTTCGAGAACCAGATGTACGTCGCCTACGTCAACCGGGTCGGCCGTGAAGGGGAGTTCGAGTTCGTCGGGCTGTCCACGCTCGCCGGTCCCGACGGGGTCGCGCGCACCCGCGCCGGCCGCGAGGAGGACCTCGTCCTCGCCGACGCCGACCCCGCCTTCCTCGCGGCCTCGCGCGCGGCGAACCCCTACCTCCAGGACCGGCGCCCCGGCCTCTACGGCTCCCTCGTCTGAGACCCGCCCCACCCCGGTGACCCCCGTACCCCCCTTTCCGCTAGGAGTCCGTACCCCATGACGTCCACCGTGCCCAACGCCATCGAGCACGCAGACGAGCACCAGCCGCCGATCACCATGTTCGGCCCGGACTTCCCGTACGCGTACGACGATTTCCTGGCCCACCCGGCCGGCCTGGGGCAGATCCCGGCCACCGAGCACGGCACCGAGGTCGCGGTGATCGGCGGCGGGCTGTCCGGCATCGTGGCGGCGTACGAGCTGATGAAGATGGGGCTCAAGCCGGTCGTGTACGAGGCCGACCGGATCGGCGGGCGCCTGCGGACGGTCGGCTTCGACGGGTGCGACCCCTCGCTCACCGCCGAGATGGGGGCGATGCGCTTCCCGCCCTCGTCCACAGCGCTCCAGCACTACATCGATCTCGCCGGTCTGGAGACCCGCCCCTTCCCCAACCCCCTCGCCGAGGCCACGCCCTCGACCGTGGTCGACCTCAAGGGCGAGTCCCACTACGCCGAGACGATCGACGACCTGCCACAGGTCTACCGGGACGTCGCGGCCGCCTGGAACGCCTGCCTCGAAGAGGGCGCCGACTTCTCCGACATGAACCGGGCGCTGCGCGAGCGCGACGTACCGCGCATCCGGGAGATCTGGGCCGAGCTCGTCGAGCGGCTCGACAACCAGACCTTCTACGGTTTCCTCTGCGACTCCGAGGCCTTCAAGTCCTTCCGGCACCGCGAGATCTTCGGCCAGGTCGGCTTCGGCACGGGCGGCTGGGACACCGACTTCCCGAACTCGATCCTGGAGATCCTGCGGGTCGTCTACACCGAGGCCGACGACCACCACCGCGGCATCGTCGGCGGCAGCCAGCAGCTCCCGCTGCGGCTCTGGGAGCGCGAGCCCGAGAAGATCGTGCACTGGCCGTACGGGACGTCCCTGAAGTCCCTGCACGTCGACGGCGAGCCGCGGCCCGCCGTGACCCGGCTGCACCGGACCGCCGGCAACCGGATCACCGTCACGGACGCGAACGGCGACATCCGCACCTACCAGGCGGCGATCTTCACCGCCCAGTCCTGGATGCTGCTGTCGAAGATCGCCTGCGACGACTCGCTCTTCCCGATCGACCACTGGACGGCGATCGAGCGGACCCACTACATGGAGTCCTCGAAGCTGTTCGTCCCCGTGGACCGTCCGTTCTGGCTGGACAAGGACGAGCACACCGGCCGGGACGTCATGTCGATGACCCTCACCGACCGTATGACGCGCGGGACCTATCTCCTCGACGACGGTCCCGACAAGCCGGCCGTCATCTGCCTCTCCTACACCTGGTGCGACGACAGCCTCAAGTGGCTGCCGCTGTCCGCGAACGAGCGGATGGAGGTCATGCTGAAATCGCTCGGCGAGATCTACCCGAACGTCGACATCCGCAGCCACGTCATCGGCAACCCGGTGACGGTCTCCTGGGAGAACGAGCCCTACTTCATGGGCGCGTTCAAGGCGAACCTGCCCGGCCACTACCGCTACCAGCGGCGCCTGTTCACGCACTTCATGCAGGACCGGCTGCCCGAGGACAAGCGGGGCATCTTCCTCGCCGGCGACGACATCTCCTGGACGGCCGGCTGGGCCGAGGGCGCGATCCAGACCGCGCTCAACGCGGTCTGGGGCGTCATGCACCACTTCGGCGGCGTCACCGACGCGACCAACCCCGGGCCCGGGGACGTCTACGACGAGATCGCGCCCGTCGAACTGCCGGAGGACTAGGACCTGGCGAAGGCCCCTGGGCGGGGGCGGTCCGGCAGCGGGGTCAGCAGCATGCGGCCCGTCAGGCCCACCGCGGCGTCCAGGTGCAGGGCGGACTCCTCGGCCAGATCGGGCAGTCCGCGCAGTGCCCACAGCGCGCGGGCGGCCGACCAGGTGGCCTCTCGGGCGCGTTCCAGGCTCCACGCGCCGAGCAGATGGGTGAGCGGATCGGCGATCTGCAGGAGGTCGGGGCCCGGCATCAGCTCCTCGCGGACGCGCTCCTCCAGCGACACGAGGACATCGCCCACATGCTCGAACTCGTCCTCCAGATCGGCGGGTTCGCAGCCGAGCGTACGACAGGTGTCCACGACGGCCAGCGCGAGATCGTGACCGATGTGCGCGTTGATGCCGCAGAGGGCGAACTGCAGCGGCCGTACGCCGGGATGGCGTCGCAACTGCAGCAACGGCCGCCAGCACGCGGGCGCGCGCTCGCCCTCGGCGACCCGCAGATACCGCTCGGCGAAGAGCGCGTCCAAGGTGATCGCGGCCTCGGTGTCCGGGAAGTGACCGGAGTCCAGCCGCCGGTCGATGACCTCCGTGACGGTGAGGTAGACGCGGTTGAAGACGGCGATCCCGTCCTGCGCGGGGAGGGCCGCGTCCACGGCGCGCATACGGGAGACGACCGCGTCCACCGAGTCCACCGGGTCCACGGAATTGGTGAATTGTTCCGACTGCGCCATAGGGGGCAGGGTCCCAGGCCTAGGCTGCCACCGGCGCCGCCGTGCCCGCCGCGTCCCCGAAACGGGGTAACGCGGGCGCGGCCGGTGATGTGCCGGAGGTACCGGGAAGCCGGCGCGGCGCGCGCGGTCCGGGGAGCAGGGGGAGCATACGTGTCAGGCTCACGCGCCCAGCGTCTGGCCGCACGCCGGGCCGAACGCAGGCGGGCGGCGCGGCGCGGCGCCGTGGTGGCAGCGGCGGCGGCCATGGCCGTCGTGGCAACCGTGACCGGGATGGTGGCGGCGCTCGGCGGTGAGCCGGGCGCCGACGAGACCCGGCCGCGGGCGAGCCGCGCGTCCGTACTCCCCTTCGATGCGGCAGGGACGACCGGGCCCACCGCGTCGGCCGGGCGGACCCCGCGCCCGCCGTCCCCCTCGCGGGTCTCGGCCCCGCAGTCCCCCCGGAAGTCGCCCGCCCCCTCCGGGAAGACCGCTGTGCGGCCGTCGGCGGACCGGACCGGATCGCCGCCCGTTTCCGGCCCCGGGACGCTCTACCGTCACCCCGACTCCCAGGTCCTCGACTGGGTCCGGGCCCACCCGGACGACCCGCGCGGCAGCGCCATCGAGAGCGGCATCGCCGCACGCCCGGCCGCCGTCTGGTTCACCGATCCCACGCCGGCCACCACCACCTCGCGGGTCGCGGCGGTCGCCTCCGCGGGTGCCGCGCGGGGACAGGTCCCGGTCCTCGTGGCGTACGCGATCCCGGGCCGGGACTGCGCAGGGGCCTCGCAGGGCGGGGCGTCGAGCCTGGACGCGTACGACGCGTGGATCGACGCGTTCGCCGCCGGGCTCGGTTCGGGCGACGTCATCGTGCTGCTGGAGCCGGACGCGATCGCCCAGTCCGACTGTCTGTCCACGGGCGCGCGTGCCGACCGCTTCGCCTCGCTGGCCCGTGCAGGTCGCGTCCTGAAGGCGGCCGACCCCCGAGTCCGCGTCTACCACGACGCCGGGCACTCGCACTGGAACGCCCCGGCCGAACAGGCCGCGCTCCTGCGCCGGGCGGGCGCCGCCTCGCCCGACGGCTCCGACGGCATCTTCAGTAACGTGTCCAACTTCAACCGCACGGAGGCCGAGATCGCCTACGACCGCCGGGTCCTGAACGCCCTCGGCGGCCCGCCGGGCCTCGGCGCCGTCATCGACACCAGCCGCAACGGCAACGGCCCCCCGGCCGACGGCCGGTGGTGCGACCCCGCCGGCCGCGGCCTCGGCCGGCCACCGACCCTCACCACCGGAGAGTCCCGCGTCGACGCCTACCTGTGGGTGAAACTGCCGGGCGAGTCCGACGGCTGCCGGGGCAGGGCGGGGACGTTCTCACCGGGGTACGCGTACGAGCTGGCACGGGGGTAGGGGCGAGAGCCGGCAGATCCCCCAGGGACGGACGTCCCGCGTCAGGGCTTCGGGTCGGGGACCGCAGAGCCCGTCCGGGCGACCCGGGGCCGGTCCCGATCGCTGGTGCGCAGCACCCCCGCGAAGACGACCAGACCGCACGCCAGCACGGTGACCAGGCCGAACGACACGACCAGACTGGTCAGTTCCGCCAGACCGCCGATCGCGCTCGGCGCGACCAGCCCGGAGGTGTACGTGATGGTCGCCACGCCCGCGATGGCCAGGCTGGGGTTCGGCCCACTGCGGCCCGCGGCGGCGAAGCAGAGCGGGACGACGACCGCGATGCCGAGGCCCATCAGGGCGAAGCCGCCCATCGCGACCGCCGGCTGGTTCGCGACGACGATCAGGATCCCGCCGAGCACGGCAAGGGCACCGCTCGCCCGTACGGTACGGACGGCACCGAAGCGGTCGACCACCGCGTCGCCCGCGAGCCGGGCCACCGCCATGGTCAGCATGAAACCGGTGGTGCACGCCGCCGCGAGCCCGGCCGAGGTCTGCAGCTGGTCCCGCAGATAGACCGCCGACCAGTCCAGCGCCGCCCCTTCCGCGAACACCGCGCAGAACCCGACCGCGCCGATCAGCAGCGCCGACTTCGGCGGCAGCGCGAACCGGGGCGGCGGCTCCTCGTCCTCGGTGGGCCTGAGGTCCAGGACCCACCGGCAGGCGACCAGACCGAGGAGGGTGAGCGTGACCGCCGCGAGCGCGTGGTGCAGCCGGGCGTCCGAGCCCAGGTGGGCGGCGAGCGTACCGGCCGCCGAGCCGACGAGGGCGCCCGCGCTCCACATACCGTGCAGGCCCGACATGATCGACTTGCCCAGGCGGCTCTCCACCTCGACTCCGAGCGCGTTCATCGCGACGTCCGCCATGCCCGCCGACGCCCCGTACACGAACAGCGCCAGGCAGAGCGTCCAGAGGTTCGGCGACAAGGACGGCAGGATCAGTGCGAGCGTCCACAGGGCGAGCAGTCCGCGCAGCGCCGTGCGGGCGCCGAAGCGGTGGCTGATCCGGCCCGCGAGCGGCATCGCCAGGGACGCGCCGATCGCCGGGAAGGCGAGAGCGAGGCCCAGTTGGCCCGCGCCGACCCCCGCGTGGTCCTGGATCCACGGCACGCGGGTCGCGAACGAGCCGGTGACGGCGCCGTGCACCGCGAACACGGCCGCCACGGCGTACCGCGCCCGCCTCACCTCGCGCTGCTCGTGGACCACCACACTCATTCTCCCGCCTCCCTGTGTCTCGATGCGCCGAGCCGTCGGCACGCATGGCCGGCGCCGAGGCCGTCATGGTCCTCGCACCCGTGCCGGCCGCCGATCTGCCCCGCGGATGCCGTCGGCGGAGCGGCTCAGGACCGCGGACTTCCGGTTCCCCCGATGTACTGCGCCCACCCGGCCTCGTCGCGTGGCGTAAACTATCAGGGACCCTGCCTGATAGATAGGGAGCGCCCTGTGAGGGCCACCGGCCGTGCGGCGCCGCGGATCTGGGAGGATCCCGGCATGCCCGCATCACCCAGTACCGCCCGGGCCATCAACGACCGGCTCGCCCTGCGGCTGCTGCAGCAGGAAGGACCGCTGACGGCCGGGCAGTTGAAGCAGCTCACCGGCCTGTCCCGGCCCACGGTCGCCGACCTCGTGGAGCGCCTCACGGCCGCCGGGCTGATCGGCGTGGTGGGGGAGTCGGGGGAGCAGCGACGCGGCCCCAACGCCCGCCTCTACGGCATCGTCGCCGACCGCGCGCATCTCGCCGCGCTCGACGTGCGCACCGAGAGCGTCACCGTCGTCGTCGCCGACCTGCTCGGTACGGAGCGGGTGCGGGCGTCGGTACCGATCGCGGACGACGCCGGCACGGGACCCGCCGTGGAGCAGGCGGTCGCCCTGGTGGAGCGTGCCGCGAAGGAGGCGGGCGCCGACCGGCTGCACACGGTGGCGATCGGCGCCCCCGGCCTGATCGACCCGGCCACGGGCGAACTCCGCGACTCAAGTGGCCTCCCCGAGTGGCACCGCCGGCTGGTCGCCGCGCTCGGTGAACGGCTCCCGGCCCGCGTCCTCGTCGAGAACGAGACCAACCTCGCGGCCCTCGCCGAGCAGCGTGACGGCGCCGCCCGCGACCGTGACACCTTCGTCCTGCTCTGGCTCGGCCTCGGCACCGGCGCCGCCGTCGTCCTCGACGGCCACCTCCGCCGGGGCGCCTCCGGCGGCACGGGCGAGATCGGTTTCCTCCCGGTTCCCGGCACGGCCACGGTCCCCTCGGCCACCGACTGCGAGGGCGGCTTCCACTCCCTGGCCGGCGCGACGGCGGTGACGGCCCTGGCCACGGCCCACGGCGTCACCGCCGAGGCCGTGCCGAGCGAGCCCTACGCGGCGACGCTGGTACGGGCGGCGACGCTGGTACGGGCGGCGACGGCCGGCCCCCCGCCGAGCGGCACCGCCACCCGGCAGCCCGGCCCCGGCCTGCCACCGGGCGAACCGGGCCGTGCCCGTTTCCTCGACGCCCTGGCCGACCGCGTGGCCATCGGCGCGGCCTCCGTCGTCGCCGTGCTCGACCCCGGGTGCGTGGTGCTCGGTGGCGAGGTGGGACAGGCCGGTGGGGAGGAGCTTGCCGTCAGAGTGGCACAGCGGCTGGCGGCGATGTCGCCGTTGCCGACCGAGGTGCGGGCCGGGGGCCTCGGCGGGGCGGCGGTCCTGCGCGGCGCGCTGCTCATGGCCCGCGAGGCCGCACAGGACGAACTGTTCGCACCGCCCACCCGGTGACGCGGGGCGAACCGGCGCCCCGAGTCCCGACGGCCCCGACGGCAGGGTCAGCCCCGGCCCCCTCGGGCGTCCGGGTCGCGCCGAACCCCGACGAGCTGGAGCCCGCGGGCGCGTGCGGCCGGCCGCTGCGCGTCGCCCCGGTCGCCACCCGCAAAGGGGACGGGCGGCATGACCACGATCCTGGTGACTCCGACTCCGTGAGTGGGACCCGGCGACGGGGCAAGGGCCGTCGTCACCGTCGCCGGGCCGTTCTGGGCGGGTACCGCGACCGCAGACTTTAAAAGGACTAGACCAAGCAGGTCAATGGGTCGAGCCCCCTCCGGGCGGGGGTCGAATCCTCTCCGCGTGGGGACGGTGGTGCGGAAGTTGACCCTTGGTCAGTGAAACACGAAGCCGGTCATCTTCCGTCGGAGAAGTCCAGCGACACGCCCTGTGAGCCACCCCACAGTTCTCACCCGCATGGGCGCCGACCGGGCGTGGCACACTGGCTCTGTACCAGAAGCAGCGCACTCCGGGGTCGGTGAAAGTCCGAACCGGCGGTTACAGTCCGCGACCCGGTCGCTTCCAGCGGCCGGTTGACCAGGTGAAATTCCTGGACCGACGGTTAAAGTCCGGATGGGAGGCAGTGCGCGGCGGGCGGGCATTCGTGCGCGTCGCCGTCTGTTTTTGGCCTACCCCGCCAGGGGTGGGTCTTCACACGGCGTCGCTCCCTGAGTGCCGCTGTCCGCTCATGTCTGTCGTCTTCGACAGCCCCGGAGTCCGTGCCCTATGAGGCAGGAGGACCCGGGAAGTGTTCACCGGAATCGTCGAAGAGCTGGGTGAGGTCACCGCCGTCGAGAAGCTCGGCGACTCCTCCCGCTTCCGTCTGCGCGGCCCCGTCGTCACCGAGGGCGCGCGCCACGGTGACTCCATCGCCGTCAACGGTGTCTGTCTCACGGTCGTGGAGCACGAGGACGACTGGTTCACCGCCGACGTCATGGCGGAGAGCCTGCAACGCTCCAGCCTCGGCGCCCTCATCGTCGGCTCCCGCGTCAACCTCGAACGCCCCATGGCCGTCGGCGACCGCCTCGGTGGGCACATCGTGCAGGGGCACGTCGACGGCACGGGCGAGGTCATCGAGCGCAAGCCGTCCGAGAACTGGGAGATCGTCAAGATCTCGCTCCCCGCGGACCTCACCCGGTACGTCGTCGAGAAGGGCTCCATCACCGTCGACGGCATCAGCCTCACCGTCGTCGACGCCGGCCCGGACTACTTCACCGTCAGCCTCATCCCGACCACGCTCGACCTGACCACGCTCGGCCGCAAGCAGCCCGGTGACCCGGTCAACCTCGAGGTCGACGTCATCGCCAAGTACGTCGAGCGTCTGCTGGGCGACCAGGGGGCGGCGGGAGCCCGGGGAGCGGGGCGGTGAACTCGCTGAACACCGTCGCCTTCACGGCCTTCGGCCAGCAGATCCTCTGGTCGGACATGATCGGCAACATCCTCGGCCTGATCGCCCTCGCCCTCGGCGCGGTCCGCTCCCTGTGGAACTGGCCCGTGCAGTTCCTCTCCGGCCTCGTCCTCTTCGGCGCCTTCGTCGGCCATCTGACCGGCAGCGCCGGCAAGCAGGTCATCGTCATGGCCGTCGCCGCGTACGGCTGGTGGCAGTGGAGCCGTACGCAGGGGCGGTCCGCGGACGGCGCCATCACCCCGCGCTTCGCCACCTGGCGCGAGCGCGGCTACCTGATCGCCGGCGCCGTGCTCGGCACCCTCGCCGTCGGCGCGCTCTTCACCGCGTTCCCGACGCTGTCCTGGGACCCCTGGCCGGACGCGTACATCTTCACCGGCACCATCGTCGCCATGTACGCCCAGGCACGCGGCATGGTCGAGTTCTGGTTCGCCTGGCTGCTGGTCGACCTCGTGGGCGTCCCGCTCAACTTCGCCAACGGCTACGCCTTCTCCGGTTTCGTCTACATCATCTACGGCGCGCTCGTCCTGTGGGGCATGCGCGACTGGTGGCTGCGCTCGCGCAAGCCCGCTCTGGAAGGAGCCCCGGCATGACCACGGCGCCGATCCTGTACAGCACCAGCGACATCGAGAGCTTCGCGCTCGACCCCGTCGAGCAGGCCATCGCCGACATCGCGGCCGGCCGCCCGGTCGTCGTCGTCGACGACGAGGACCGCGAGAACGAGGGCGACCTCGTCGTCGCCGCGGAGAAGGCCACCCCCGAGATCATCGCCTTCATGATGAGCGAGTGCCGGGGCATGATCTGCGCCCCCATGGAGGGCGACGAGCTGGACCGGCTCGAACTGCCGCAGATGGTGCAGCAGAACACCGAGTCCATGCGCACGGCCTTCACCGTCACGGTCGACGCGGCCCCGCGGCACGGTGTCACCACCGGCATCTCCGCCGCCGACCGCGCCACCACCCTGCAGCTCCTGGCCTCCGGTACCGCCGAGCCGGGCGACTTCGTCCGCCCCGGCCACATCTTCCCGCTGCGCGCCCGCACCGGTGGGGTGCTCGTGCGCGACGGCCACACCGAGGCAGCCGTGGACCTCGCCCGTCTCGCGGGTCTGCGCCCGGCCGGGGCGATCGTCGAGATCGCCGGCGAGGACGGCCGGATGCTCCGCCTGCCCGAGCTGATCCCCTTCGCCCGCAAGCACGGGCTGACGATCATCTCCATCGAGGACCTCATCGCCTACCGCCGCTCCGCCGAGCCCACCGTCAGGCGCGAGGCGAAGACCCAACTCCCCACCGAGTTCGGCGACTTCACGGCATACGGCTACCGCTCCACCGTCGACGGCGTGGAGCATGTCGCCCTCGTCCACGGTGAGATCGGCGACGGCGAGGACGTCCTCGTGCGCGTCCACTCCGAATGCCTCACCGGCGACATCTTCCACTCGCTGCGCTGCGACTGCGGCCCCCAGCTGGGGACCTCCCTCGAACGCGTCGCCGCCGAGGGCCGGGGCGTCGTCGTCTATCTGCGCGGCCACGAGGGCCGGGGCATCGGACTGCTGTCCAAGCTGCGCGCCTACGAACTCCAGGAGCGCGGCCGCGACACCCTCGACGCCAACCTGGAGCTGGGCCTGCCCGCCGACGCCCGGGACTACGGCGCCGGCGCGCAGATCCTCGTGGACCTGGGCGTACGCAGCCTGCGCCTGATGACCAACAACCCCCAGAAGACCGACGCCCTCGTCCGGCACGGCCTGCGCGTCACCGACCGCGAACCGATGCCGGTCCGCGCGGGCGAGCACAACCTCCGCTACCTGCGCACCAAGCGCGACCGGATGGGCCACGACCTGCCCTGGCTGGACACCACCACGGCGTCCACCTGCGGCGCCCAGTAACAACCAGCGGCAAGATCCACGAACAGCAGTCCCAGGAACCAAGGAGCAACGTGAGCGGCAAGGGCGCACCCGAACTGTCCGTACGCAACTGCGGCGACCTGCGCGTCGCGGTCATCGCGGCCCAATGGCACGAGAAGGTGATGGACGGCCTCGTCGAAGGCGCCCTGCGCGCCCTGCACGACCTGGGCATCGACGAGCCGACCCTGCTGCGGGTCCCCGGCAGCTGGGAACTCCCGGTCGTCGCCAAGGTCCTCGCGGGCCGCGGCTACGACGCCATCGTGGCCCTCGGCGTCGTCATCCGCGGCGGCACCCCCCACTTCGAGTACGTGTGCCAGGGCGTCACCCAGGGCCTCACCCAGGTCTCCGTCGACACCGGCGTCCCCGTCGGCATGGGCGTGCTGACCTGCGACACCGAGGAGCAGGCCCTGGACCGCGCCGGTATCGAGGGCTCGAACGAGGACAAGGGCCACGAGGCGGTGACGGCGGCGGTGGCGACCGCGGCCACCCTCCGCTCAGTATCTGAACCCTGGCGCTGAGGCGGGGCCGGTTGCGCGTAGGGTGAGGCTCACCATGTCCAAGAAGACGTTCGAGGAGCTGTTCACCGAGCTCCAGCACAAGGCCGCCACCGGCGACCCCGCCACTTCCCGCACCGCAGAGCTGGTCGACAAGGGCGTCCATGCCATCGGCAAGAAGGTCGTCGAAGAGGCCGCCGAGGTCTGGATGGCCGCCGAGTACGAGGGCAAGGAAGCGGCCGCCGAGGAGATCTCGCAGCTGCTGTACCACGTCCAGGTGATGATGGTCGCCCGCGGCATCTCCCTGGACGACGTGTACGCCCACCTCTGAACCGCACCGCACGCATCCCCTACCGAACGAACGAAGGAAGCTCGCCTCATGCTGCGCATCGCCGTCCCCAACAAGGGTTCCCTGTCCGGACCTGCGGGGGAGATGCTGCATGAGGCCGGCTACCAGCAGCGCCGGGAGTCCAAGGAGCTGCGGATCGTCGACCCGGTCAACGAGGTGGAGTTCTTCTACCTCCGCCCCCGCGACATCGCGATCTACGTCTCCTCCGGCCGCCTCGACATCGGCATCACCGGCCGGGACCTGCTCATCGACTCCGGCGCCAACGCCGAGGAGATCCTCCCGCTCGGCTTCGCCCGCTCCACCTTCCGCTTCGCCTCCAAGCCGGGAACGGCGAACGGCGTCGAGGACCTCAAGGGCAAGACGGTCGCCACCTCCTACGAGGGCATCGTCGCCGGGCACCTCGCGGACAACGGCATCGACGCCTCCGTGGTCCACCTCGACGGAGCAGTCGAGACCGCCATCGAACTGGGCGTCGCCGAGGTCATCGCCGACGTCGTCGAGACCGGCACCTCCCTGCGCAACGCGGGCCTCGAGGTGTTCGGTGAGCCGATCATGAAGTCCGAGGCCGTCGTCATCCGCCGCGTCGGCGCCGACACGTCCGCGGAGTCGGAGAACGAGCCCAAGGTGCAGCAGTTCCTGCGCCGCCTCCAGGGCGTCCTCGTCGCCCGGACGTACGTGATGATGGACTACGACTGCCGCGTCGAGCAGCTGGAGAAGGCCGTCGCCCTCACACCGGGCCTGGAGTCCCCTACCGTCTCGCCGCTGCACAACGAGGGCTGGGTCGCCGTCCGCGCCATGGTCCCGGCCAAGGAGGCCCAGCGGATCATGGACGATCTGTACGACATCGGCGCGCGGGCCATCCTGACCACCGCCATCCACGCCTGCCGCCTCTGACGGCCGGGAGCCGCACGCCATGCCGGACCAGTCCGCCCTCCCCGCCCTGCCGGTCACTTTTCGGCCGGGCCGCACCCGCGCCGTGCTGCTGTCGGCCGCGGGCGCGATCTTCGTGGTCATCACGGTGGTCGCGCTGCTGCTGCCGACGCTCGGCCCCGGGGAGCGGCTCAGTTTCGTCTTCACGGCGGCCATGCTCGCCGGGGTGCTGGGTGTGCTCTCCCGGCCCCGGGTGGTCGCCGACGAATCCGGTGTGACCGTCGTCAACATCGCCGGGCGGCGGCACCTGGGCTGGGCGGAGATCGTGCAGGTGAACCTGCGGGTCGGCGACCCCTGGGTCTTCCTCGACCTCACCGACGGCACCAGCCTGCCCGCGCTCGGCATCCAGCCGGGCATCGCCAAGAAGCGCGCCATCGAGGACGCCCGGACGCTCCGGGCGCTGGTCGAGGCCCGGTCGGTCACCGAGCCGGAGCAGCGTCAGGACTGACCCTGCTCAGCCACCGGGGCGCGACGCTTGCGCACATCGGGGACGGCCCGGAGCAGGACCGGAGCAAGATCTGGGCCGACTCAGGGCCGCCGCCCCTGCCGCAGTGGCCCCTGTCTTGATTAATCTGTTGGCGGAGGCGTTTTCGTCGCGCCTCCGCCTCTGCCGTTCCGCCCCCGGAAGGCAGGGGCTCCCTGCTAGTTCGAGGAGTGACTCCTTCCAGCGATGGACGGATCGTCCTGTAGTACCTGCGTCGCCCCCTCCAGGCCCATCGAGGCGGCGGCATGATCATCCCCCTGTTGCTCCTCGGAGCCGCGTTCCTGCTGATCCTCGCCAACGGCTTCTTCGTGGCCGCCGAGTTCGGCCTCGTGACGGTCGAGCGGGCGGAGGCCGAGAAGGCCGCTGCCGAGGGTGACCGCCGGGCCCACAAGGTGGTGGACGCGCTCAAGGAGCTGTCGTTCCAGCTCTCCGGCACCCAGCTCGGCATCACCATCACCTCCCTCGTCGTCGGCATGCTCGCCGAACCGGCGCTCGCGGAGATACTCCACGGCCCCTTCACCGCCCTCGGCATACCCGAAGGCGCGGTCTCCGGGATCGCCGTGGTCGTCGGCATGCTGCTGGCCTCCGCCGTGCAGATGGTGATCGGCGAGCTGGTGCCCAAGAACTGGGCGGTGTCGAAGCCGATGCAGGTCGCCCGTTTCGTCGCGGGCCCCCAGTACGTCTTCTCCCGCCTCTTCCGCCCGGTCATCGCCGCGCTCAACGCGGTCGCCAACCGTCTGGTCCGCGCCTTCGGCGTCGAACCCACCGACGAGCTGGCCTCCGCCCGCACCCCCGGCGAACTGGTCTCCCTCGCCCGGCACTCGGCCCAGGCCGGCGCGCTGGAACAGGACACGGCCGACCTCTTCGTCCGCACCCTCTCCCTGGGCGAGCTGACCGCGGAGAACGTGATGACGCCGCGCGTGAAGGTCAGCGCCCTGCAGTCGTCGGCCACCGCCGAGGACGTGGTCAACCTGACCCGGGCCACCGGCCTCTCCCGCTTCCCCGTCTACCGGGAGCGGATCGACGAGATCGTCGGCATGGCCCACCTCAAGGACGCCCTCGCGATCCCGGCCCACGAACGGCTGCACACCCTGGTCGGGCGTATCGCGAAGGCCCCGCTGCTGGTCCCGGAGTCGCTTCCGGTGCAGCCGCTCCTGGCCCGGCTGCGCAGCGAGCAGCCCATCGCCGTCGTCGTCGACGAGTACGGCGGCACGGCCGGGGTGGTGACCCTGGAGGACATCGTCGAGGAACTGGTCGGCGAGGTCCGCGACGAGCACGACGGGCACGAGCGGCCCGAACTCGCCGCCGCCCCGCCCGAGGACGGCCGCCTCGCCTGGGACGCCGACGGCAGCTGCCGGGTCGACGCGCTCCAGCGCATCGGCCTCGACGTCCCGGAGGGCCCCTACGAGACGGTCGCCGGCCTGGTCGCCGACCTCCTCGGCCGTATCCCCGCGCCGGGCGACAAGGCCGAGCTGCCCGGCTGGCGGCTCGCGGTGCGGCAGGTCGGGCACTACCGGGCGGAGCGCGTACGCCTGGTGCGCACCGCCCCCGCCACGGACTCCGCCCCACTCGCGGAGGCGGCCCGATGAGCATGCTCCAACTCCTGTTCGCCCTGCTCCTCGTGCTCGCCAACGGCTTCTTCGTCGGCGCCGAGTTCGCCCTGGTCTCGGTCCGCCGCAGCCAGATCGAACCCCTCGGGACCACACGGGCCCGTCAGGTTCTCTACGGCCTGGAGAACCTGCCCCAGATGATGGCGGCGGCCCAGTTCGGCATCACCGTCTGCTCGCTGACGCTGGGCGCGGTGGCCGAGCCGACGGTGGCGCAGCTGCTGGAGCCCGTCTTCGAGGCGATCCGTCTGCCGCACGGCGTGATCCACCCCCTGGGCTATGTGATCGCCCTCGCCGCCGTCGTCTTCCTGCACCTGGTGATCGGCGAGATGCTGCCGAAGAACCTGGCGATGGCGGCGCCGGAGAAGACGGCGCTGTGGCTGAGCCCGGCGCTGGTGGCCTTCGCGAGGCTGTGCAAGCCGGTCACGATCGGTCTCGGCGCCGGTGCCCGCCTCGTGCTGAAGCTCTTCCACGTCGAGCCCAAGGACGAGGTCGAGGCGGTCTTCACCAGCGTCCAGCTGGTGCGGCTGGTGGAGGACTCCGGCCAGGCCGGGCTGCTCGACCCCGAGGAGCAGGAACGCCTGGAGGACGCGCTGGAGCTGGGCTCCCGCCCGGTGACGGACGTCCTGCTGAGGCGTGACTCCCTGGTGACGGTGGTTCCCTCGGTGACCCCGGCCGAGGTGGTCGCCCTGACCGCCCGCACCGGCTACTCCCGCTTCCCGGTGGTAGCCGAGAACGGCGCCTTCATGGGCCGCTACCTCCACGTCAAGGACGTCCTCGACCTGGAGGACTCCGACCGCGCCGTCCCCCAGCAGATCTGGCGCCCCATGACCACCCTCCGCGCGGAACTCCCGCTGGACGACGCGCTGACCGTCATGCGCCGGGCCGCCACCCACCTCGCCCAGGTGGCGGACTCCTCCGGCAAGGTGCTGGGTCTGGTCGCCCTGGAGGACGTCCTGGAACTCATCGTCGGCGAGGTCCGCGACCCGGCCCACCGCGAGGTGCACCCGGTCCGCCTGTCCGAACCAAGGGGCAGCGAGACCCCGGAGGAGGTCCTGGCGAGCTGACGACGCTGCCCCCGCGCCCCTGTCGCCTTTCAGGGGCGCGGGGGACTGCGTGAACGCGGCGGGGGCGAGATGAAATCCCCGGACCACCTCCCGCCTCACATCGCCGAAGCCTCCCCCGGCCCCCGCCCCGACAACACCTCTCCGTACGCCTGCATGAGATCCGGCAGCCGCAACGTCGACAGATCGTCCCGCGTGGGAATCGTCGGATACCCCGACAGCCGCAGATCCCGGTACGCACAGCTCTTCTCGTACAGCGTCCGCAGAAACCGCCCGTTCCCCAGCTCGTCGATCCACCCCTGATCGACGACATGCCCGGACACGGACCGCAGCTCGTCGAGCGCCTCCTCGTCCCACACGTCCCCGTTCTCCGCGGCGAGCACCTCCCCGATGGAGGTCAGCTCCAGCGGCCGGTAGGAGGGGAAGTCGACCCGGGTGGTGAACCGGGAGGAGAGCCCGGGGTTGGCGGCCAGCAGCCGGTCCATGCCCTCCGGATAGCCCGCCAGGATCACGACCAGATGGTCCCGGTTGTCCTCGGCCCGCTTCAGCAGCACCTGCAGCGCCTCGTCGCCGTACGCGTCGCCCTTCCCGTACCCGGAGTTGGACAGGGAGTACGCCTCGTCCACGAACAGCACGCCGCCGATCGCCGAGTCGATCAGCTCGTTGGCCTTCACGGCGGTCTGCCCGAGGTACTCGCCCACGAGGTCCGCGCGCTGCGCCTCCACGAGATGATCACCGCCCAGCAGGCCGAGCGCGTAGAAGACGCGGCCCAGTATTCGCGCCACGGTCGTCTTGCCCGTCCCGGACGGCCCCGAGAAGACGAAGTGCCGCTTCGGCGGCTGGACCGGCAGCCCCTGGCCCGCCCGCAGCCGCGCCATGTTCAGCTGCGCGGACAACGCTTTGACCTGCCGCTTCACCGGCTCCAGCCCGACCATCCGCTCCAGCTCCGCGAGCGCCTCCTCCAGCAGCTCCGGATCCGTCGGCCCGGCCGGCAGGGACACCGGCTGCACCGGCACCACGGACTTCTCCCGTACGAAGGTGTCGCCGGCCTCGGGCGGCAGCCCGCCCGGCGGCGGGAGCCCGGGATCGGAGACCTTGAGGTCCCGGCCCTCGGGGTCGAAGAACTGCTCCAGCCCGTCGCCGTCGAGGACGTCCTGTCCGATCCCGGCGAGCGCGATCGCCGCGAAGTCGCTCGCCTCGTCGTCGTACCCGTCGCCCTCGGCGATCGCCGCGAGCCGCGCGGAGGTGTCCATGAAGGCGGGGTCGACCCGGTGCACGGCCCGGTACAGCGGCAGCGCGGCCGCGCTGCGCCCCGTGCCCTCATGGGCACGCGCCAGCCAGTAGCGCAGCTCCTTGCGCTGCGGCTGCTCACTGCGGCAGCGCATCAGCGCGGCGGAGAGCAGCGGCTCGGCCTGTCCGTACGTCTCCATCCGCACCCGGGCCATACCGCCGAAGAGGCCCGCCTCGATGCCCAGCAGCGCATCGTCGAGCAGCGGGTCGGTGTGCCGGACCAACTGCTCCCAGTCCTTGACCAGATAGGCGCGGCAGGCGTGCAGGAAGCGCACCTGGTGGTCCGCGTCGACCGGCGGCAGTCCCGCCAGCGCCCGGTCCAGCTCGGGCACATGGCGTCCGTCCAGCCAGTGCGAGGCGTGCGCCAGCAGCAGATCGCGCGGGCTCTCCAGCACCGGCTGCACCCACCAGCCCAGCCAGTACCAGGAGTTGAGGGTGCGCCGGTGTCGCGAGCGCTGCTCCCCGAAGCGCTCCCGGTGCCGGAACATCCTCAGCAGCGCGGTCGTCGTGTCCACCCGCAGCGCGTGCAGCCCGAGCCAGCCGTCGGCCATCCCGGGATCCATCCGCACCGCGGCGCGGAACTCCTCCTCCGCCTGCGGATAGGCGCCCATCGTGTAGGCGTCCACGCCTCGCAGCCAGGCGAGGTCGGCCGGAGCCTCGGGGCCCCGCGAGCCGAAGTCCATCACGTCCCCCACAAACCGTGCCCCCGTTGGAAACCGAACGGGCCGGTGCCCGTCGGCAGCCTTCGTCGAACCGCTGTGCAGCGGACGGGAGTTGCGCCGGCGCGTTGCTGCAGCCGTCCGAAGGTCGCACCCTGGGCATCGTACCTGCGGGTCGGTCGCCCATCGAAGGGTGCCGCAGTGCTCGTCCGGCGAGGTGGGAGCGGACGGGGTGCGCCGCAGACGGTCACCGAGGGTGAAGGAATCGTGCCGCATGCCTTCCGGAAGGGCCGGAGGAGGGCAGAACGAAGCCCCCGATCACGGGGGAACAACCGGGGGCTTCGCGTAGATGGGCGGTTACTGATGACCGCACATTGAGAACGTAAGACCTGTACGGCCCCTCGGTCAAGCCGAGTTGGGGCACTCGGGGCACTTCTCGGACAGCCGCCTTCACAGGTTCAGCACATTGCGGATGGCCCGTCACCCTGAGTGAGTGAGGGCCTCGTTCCGGGAGTCGTCGCAGGTCCCGTCAGCACCTCGTAGCCCTTGTCTCCCGGCCGAATCAGCAGATCGGCGAACGGCCGAGAAGGGTCCTCGGCGAAGTGCCGGCGCTCCGCCCGGACCCAGCCGGCCCAGAACTCGCTCTGCTCCGCCCCGTCCCGCGCCCGCCCACGCGCCCAGGACATCTCTTCCGGCACCTCCATCCACACCAGCCCCGCCAGGTGCGGTCGCAGCGCACGCCGGCCCGCCCCCACCCCCTCGACGACGATCACGGGCGCGGGCGGTAGGACACGCGCGGGACCGAACGCGCGCGCACGCCAGTCGTACGGGGCGCAGCGCGCGCTCCGGCCGTGCCGGAACGGCTCGATCACCTGGTCGAGCAGACGGTCGGTCCAGGAGAACAGGTCCTCGTGCGTGGCGACGTCGTCGAGATGCAGCACCGGGGCGCCGCCGAGCGCGTCGGCCAGACGCCCGGCGAACGTGCTCTTCCCGGAGCCGGCGTGCCCGTCGACCCCGACCAGCCGGACCGGCCCGCAGGAGGGCGGCAGCCGTCGCAGCCGGGCGGCGACGGCGTCGATCGCGGGGTCCATGGGCCCGGGGGAGATGCGCATACCTGGATTGAACACCGTGCCGCGCGGCCCTGACCATGTCAGTGGTCCCGACCAATATTGGCGGGCGTGGCGAAGCGCGAGGTGCTGGCAGAAGCCGTCGCCCGCCGTCCATAGTGGGCGAACAGCCGTGCGTCTGACCTGTTCCTTCCGGATCACTGGGGGTCTCCCGCAGATGACGAGCCTTTCCGAGCCGTCCCGCAGAACCGTCCTGACCGCAGCCGTCACCGCCGCCGCAGCAGCGGCGGCCGGGGGTTCGACGGGGCAGGCGGTCGCCGACACCACGAGCGGCCGGGGTGAAGCCCTCGCCCACCTCGCGCCCGCACCGGATCGCCTCACGGACTACCACTCCTGGACCACCTACACCGACTGGCGCTCCGGCAGCCCCGGAGGCACCCGGGCCGAGGCGGGGGTGCGGCCGGGGCTGGTGATCGACGTGCCGCTCGGCACGGTCGACCACACCGACCCGCACACCGGGCGCACGGCCGCCTGGGAGTACGCGACCTGGACCTCCCCGGTCCACCGGCTCACCGTGCCCGCCACCGAGGTCATCGCGTCCTGGAACGCTCGCACCCCGGCCGGCACCTGGGTCCAGATCGAGCTGCGGGGCACGTACTCCGACGGCACGGACACGCCCTGGTACGTGCTGGGCCGGTGGGCGGCCGGCGACCAGGACATCAGGCGCACCTCCGTCGACGACCAGAAGGACGGCAGGAGCAGTGTCTGGACCGACACCCTCGCGATCGACGATCCGGCCACCGGCCTGCGCCTCGCCTCGTACCGGCTGCGTCTGACCCTGTACCGCACGCCCGGCACCCGGCTCACGCCCACGGTGTGGCGGCTCGGTGCGATGGGCTCCGACGTGCCCGACCGCTTCACCGTCCCGGCCTCCGTCCCCGGGATCGCGCGGGAGCTGAACGTCCCGCGCTACTCGCAGGAGACCCACAAGGGCCAGTACCCCGAGTACGACAACGGCGGTGAGGCCTGGTGCAGCCCCACCTCCTCGCAGATGATCATAGAGTTCTGGGGCCGCAAGCCCAGCGCCGCGGATCTGGCCTGGGTGAACCCGGCGTACGCAGACCCGCAGGTGTGCCACGCGGCGCGGTTCACCTTCGACTACCAGTACGAGGGCTGCGGCAACTGGCCCTTCAACGCCGCGTACGCCGCCACCTACAAGGACATGCAGGGCGTGGTGACCCGCCTGGACTCGCTCACCGACCTGGAGACGCTGATCGCGGCGGGCATCCCGGCGATCACCTCCCAGTCCTTCCTCGCGGCGGAGCTGACGGGCGCGGGCTACGGCACGGCCGGACACCTCATGACGGTCATCGGCTTCACCGCCGACGGCGATGTGGTCGCCAACGACCCGAACTCGCCGACCAACGAGGCGGTGCGCCGGGTCTACCGGCGCCGCGAGTGGGAAAACATCTGGCTGCGGACCAAGCGGTACAACGCCGCCGGCAAGATCGTCTCCGGCACCGGCGGCATCTGCTATCTGTACTTCCCGGCGCGGCCCACGGCCCGCCAGCGCGCGGCGCTCGCGGCGGTGGGCGTCTGCTGACACGGGCGGGCTGATCCGGATCCGGTGACGCGGCGCGGCTTCCGGGGAACCGGGGGTCGCGCCGTCCGTCTGCTCCGGGGGTCGCGCCGTTCGCCTGCCCACGCGTGTGACCAAGCTCTCGGCCGCGAACCGCCCATCCGGTGGCAAGGTGGACCGAAACGGCGGGCCCGCCGCACGCCGTACACCCGCCACCGCACGCCGATCACACCAGCGAGCTGCCATGACCGCGACCTCCGCCACCGCCAACCGTGTCCAGACCGGCACGGGCGGCCCCCGGGACGACGGCCCCAAGATCGTCGAACACCTCATGGGCTGGACCCTGGTCGTGGTGGTCGCGATGCTGGTGACGCAGCTGGGTCTGCTGTGACCTGATCCGCCGGCCGACTTCTGTCGATCGGAGTCGAACAAGCTGGTGGTGAGGGTCTGCCATACTGCGGTGTCCCGCTGCCAGTCGGAGACCAGGACCCGAAATTGAATAGTAGTCAACAGCTTGGTGTCGAACCGCCGCGGGCCCGCGGCACCGACCGTTCGGTGGCCCGCCGCGCCGAACTCCTCTCCATCGGGCGCAAGTTGTTCGCCGACACCTCGTACGACACGTTGTCGATGGACGACATCGCGCGGCAGGCGCATGTGGCCAAGGGGCTGATCTACTACTACTTCAAGTCCAAGCGCGGCTACTACCTCGCGATTGTCGAGGACTCCGTCGCCGATCTGATCACGTTCGCGGCGAGCGGCCTCGAACTGCCGCCCGTGGACCGGGTGCACCGGACCATCGAGGGCTATCTGCGCTACGCGGAGGAGAACCAGGCCGCCTACCGCACGATCGTCAGCGGCGGCGTCGGCTTCGACGCCCAGGTGCACGCCATCAGGGACGGTGTCCGCGAGGCGATGGT
The DNA here is from genome assembly GCF_000383595.1 of Streptomyces bottropensis ATCC 25435. Lineage (NCBI taxonomy): Bacteria > Bacillati > Actinomycetota > Actinomycetes > Kitasatosporales > Streptomycetaceae > Streptomyces > Streptomyces bottropensis. The sequence continues at coordinate 3,747,598 of NZ_KB911581.1, forward strand.
CGCCACCATCGCCGAGGGCGCGTACGGCAGGAGCGACATCGAACCGGTGGCCCGCATGGGCCTGTTCGGCTGGGTCTGCGCGGTCGAGGGCGCCACCCTCGACTGGATCGCCCGCCCCGAGCTGCCCCGCGACACCATGCGCGATCTGCTGGTCAGGATGCTGGGCGGATCGCTGCGCGCCATCGAGGAACTCGCCCCCGCCTACCGCACACCCGAGCCCGCCCGCCGCGACGCCTGAGCGCGTCGGCACCGCGGCAGGGCGCCCGGGGCGGGAGCCCACCGACCGGCCCCCGCCCCACATCACGTGCCCCGAGGGCTACTTGATCGCCTTGATCAGCTCACCGTCGGCGGTGTCGCCGCTCAGCTCCCAGAAGAAGGTGCCGCCCAGCCCCTGTGCGTTCTTGTAGGCCATCTTGCCCTTGATGGTGCGGGGGGTGTCGTAACTCCACCAGTCGTCACCGCACTTGGCGTACGCGGTCCCCCCGACGGTCCCGTTGGCCGGGCAGGTCGCCTTCAGTACCTTGTAGTCCTCGTAACCGGCCTCGTACGTGCCCGCCGCCGGGCCGGTGGCGGTGCCGCCGGGTGCCGACCGCGTGACCCCGGTCCAGCCCCGCCCGTAGAAGCCGATGCCGAGCAGCAGCTTGGACGGCGGGATGCCGAGCCCCTTGAGCTTCTTGATGGTCGCGGCGGTGTTGAACGCCTTGTCGGCGATGCCGGGGTACGGGTACAGCGGGGAGTGCGGGGCGGTGGTCGCGTCCCAGGAACCGAAGTAGTCGTACGTCATCGGGTTGTACCAGTCGACGTACTTCGCGGCGCCCGCGTAGTCCGCCGCGTCGATCTTTCCGCCGCTCTTGGCGTCGGCCGTGATCGCCGCGGTGACCAGCTCCTTCTTGCCGAATCGTTTGCGCAGCGCCGCCATCACGTCCTCGAAGGCCTCCGAGCCGCTGGTGTCGCAGGTGAGACCGCAGGCGTTGGGGTACTCCCAGTCGATGTCGATGCCGTCGAAGACGTCCTTCCACCGGGAGTTCTCGACGAGGTCGTAGCAGGAGTTCGCGAAGGCGGCCGGGTCCTTCGCCGCCTCGCCGAAGCCGCCGGACCAGGTCCAGCCGCCGAAGGACCAGACGATTTTGAGGTTCGGGTGCAGCTTCTTCAGCTTGCGCAGCTGGTTGAAGTTGCCGCTCAGCGACTGGTCCGCGCCGTCGGCGACGCCGTCCACGGACTCCTCGGCGGTGAACGGCTTGTCGGTGTCCGCCCAGGGGTCACCGATCGCGCACTTGCCGTCGACGACGTTGCCGAAGGCGTAGTTGATGTGGGTGAGCTTCTTCGCCGAGCCGGACGTCTCGATGTTCTTGACGTAGTACTGGCGGCCGTAGATGCCCCAGTCGATGAAGTAGCCGACGACCTTCGAACCGGACGCGCCGGGCGCTTGGGTTCCGGCGGCCGGCTTCGCGGGCGTGGCGGTCGCGGTGCCCGCTCCGACGAGGAGCCCGGCGCCGAGCGTGGCGCAACACGTGGCGGCGACAAGTGTCCTGACGGGGAGGCGGGAGGTGTGCGGTCTGAGCATCGTGACTCCGGGGGAGGGGAGCGTGGCGCGGGAGGGTGCTGCCTGGACCTGCTGTGCCGATCGGCGTGGGCGCGGTGGCCGCACCGCTGGGGGAGAACGTAGAGGACTAGACCACTGGGGTCAATGGTTCGGACCAATACCGCCCCGGCGTGGCGGGCACTCGAATGTGTCCCAATGAACGCTCGTTAACCGGTGACGCGCTGCTCCGGATCGGGCATACTCCAAGCGCCACCGCCGCTGATCAGCGGCTTCCGTGATCCGGAGGAGGACCATCGGCAGTGGCACGTGAGACCCGGTGGCACCACGACATCCCCTGTGCGTGTCCGCCGCAGTGCCCGACAGGGAGGAGAGCGTCGCCATGCCCGACCGCGCCCCGCAGCCGGTGGACCGTCAGCTGCCCACGGAAGAGGCCCGGGATCTGATCTCGCTCGTCCGCGAGATCGCACAGCGGGAGATCGCCCCGCACGCGGCCGAGGAGGAGGACGCCGGCCGGTTCCCGCGCGAACTCTTCGGCCTGCTCTCGGAGTCGGGGCTGCTCGGCCTGCCGTACGACTCGGAGCACGGCGGCGGCGACCAGCCGTACGAGGTCTATCTCCAGGTCCTGGAAGAACTCGCCATGGCCCGCCTCACCGTGGGGCTCGGCGTGAGCGTCCACACGCTCGCCTGCCACGCCCTCGCCAACTACGGCACCAAGGAGCAGCAGGGCGAGCATCTGCCGGCGATGCTCGGCGGCGGCCTGCTCGGCGCGTACTGCCTCTCCGAGCCCTCGTCCGGCTCGGACGCCGCCTCCCTGCGGACGAAGGCCGTGCGGGAGGGCGACGAGTGGGTGATCACCGGCACCAAGGCCTGGATCACCCACGGCGGCATCGCCGACTTCTACACGGTCATGGCCCGCACGGGCAGCGAGGGCTCCCGGGGCATCAGCGCCTTCCTGGTCCCCGGCGACGCCGAGGGGCTGAGCGCCGCCGCGCCCGAGAAGAAGATGGGCATGAAGGGCTCGCCCACCGCGCAGCTCAACTTCGACGGGGTGCGCGTCGGTGACGCCCGGCGCCTCGGCGAGGAGGGTCAGGGTTTCGCGATCGCCCTGTCCGCGCTCGACTCCGGGCGGCTCGGCATCGCGGCCTGCGCGATCGGCGTGGCCCAGGCGGCCCTGGACGAGGCGGTCGCCTACGCCACCGGGCGGCAGCAGTTCGGGCGGCCGATCTCCGACTTCCAGGGGCTGCGCTTCATGCTCGCGGACATGGCGACGCAGATAGAGGCGGGCCGTGCGCTCTACCTCTCCGCGGCCCGGCTGCGCGACGCGGGCCGGCCGTTCTCCAAGCAGGCGGCCATGGCGAAGCTGCTGTGCACCGATGCCGCGATGAAGGTCACCACGGACGCCGTGCAGATCCTCGGCGGGTACGGCTACACGGCGGACTTCCCCGCCGAGCGGTACATGCGCGAGGCGAAGGTGCTCCAGATCGTGGAGGGCACCAACCAGATCCAGCGCATGGTCATCGCTCGCCACCTCGCGGGGCCCGAGTCACGCTGAAGGAACCGCGGAAGAAGTCGGGGACCCCGAAGGGGTCCACGGTGGTGCGGAACTGGTCGAGGCCGCTCGGCGGCGTCGCCAGCCGCACCCACTCCGGATCGTGACGCCCCGGCAGGGTGCGGCCGCGATCGGCCCAGGTCCGCAGCAGGGCCCGGTAGATGGGCGGGTCCTGCGGCTGGGCCGGCCCCTGCGGAAGCGATTCTGCCGAAGCCGGCACAAAGATGTGACGCCGATGCCCGGTCGCCGGGAAAGGTGGGGTCATACCGTGCCAACGCGCGTGCGGGCGGGCCGGTCACCACTTCCGGGAATCGTCTCTGAGTTCGCGACCGAACCGTAGGGGGCAGGACGAGTCCTGCCCGCCGGGCGCGCGGACGCCGTGGGCCGAACCGGCCCCGGGATCAGGCCGCTTGGCGCTGGTCGGACTGCTGGGGCCGCATCACCGGCATGCGCATCGGGCGCGAGCCCGGGCCGCCGACGTGCGAGAACGGCTGCGTCCGCCAGTCGAGGCCCTGTGGCAGCGTCAACAGCAGGGCGGTCTCCTGCGCCTGCGGCTCGACGGTCTCGTCCGCGGCGCGGGCGTCGCCGGCCGAGCGGCCCGTACCGGCGCAGACCGTGAGCCCGAACGGGTTCCACGGCGACACGACCAGCGCGTGCTCGGGCAGGCGGTCCTCGTCGGACAGCAGGGCGATGGGCTGAGCGCAGTCCGGGCAGAAGACCCGGTACATCTCGAAGGTGTCGTACGCGTCGAACTCGTCGTCCGGTTCGACGCCCTCCGGCTCAAGATCGACGACCGCCTGGAGCCGCTTGGGTGCGGTTCGACCAGGACGCTTGGGATTCTGCATGGGATTCTCCCCCTCGGGCTGGGCCGTGAAGGCGCTGCGGCCTCCGACCACAGCAAGCACTTCCCGTCCTGTCCCGAAGGTAATCACGAGATCATCACAGAGCCCGTCCGGGTGATGTGGTCTTCGTCACATGCCGCTCGCAGATGCCCGACGCGGCGAAGCTGTCACCCGTATGGCTCACATGTGGCTCGCGGTCACATCACGAACCGGGTATGACCTGCGCCGCTCAGGTATCGAAGGAGATCAACCGCCCTGTAGGTTCTTGCGCCATGGAGGAGCTGGACCGACAGATCGTGCAGCTGCTCGTCGCGGACGGGCGGATGAGCTACACCGACCTGGGCAAGGCCACGGGCCTGTCCACGTCGGCCGTGCATCAGCGCGTGCGCCGACTTGAGCAGCGTGGCGTCATCCGTGGCTATGCCGCGGTCGTCGACCCGGAGGCCGTCGGGCTGCCGCTGACCGCGTTCATCTCGGTCAAACCCTTCGACCCCAGCGCCCCCGACGACATCGCCGAACGCCTCGCGGGCGTCCCGGAGATCGAGGCCTGCCACAGCGTCGCCGGCGACGAGAACTACATCCTCAAGGTCCGCGTGGCCACCCCGCACGAGCTGGAGGAACTCCTCGCCCGGCTGCGGTCCCTGGCCGGAGTGTCCACCCGCACGACGGTGGTCCTGTCGACGCCGTACGAGGCCAGACCGCCGAGGATCTGACGCCCGCGATGGCCGGGCGCCCCCAAAGCGCGGCCCTGGTGCACCGAGGCGCTCGGCACGAGCGAAACTGTCCCCATGAGTGATCGCACCGCCCCGTCGAAGACCGTGTTGCTCCGCGGCGGAGAAGTCCACAGCCCCGCCGACCCGTTCGCCACCGCGATGGTCGTGGAGCACGGCCAGATCGCCTGGGTCGGCTCCGAGGGCGCCGCCGACGCCTTCGCCGCCGACGTCGACGAGGTGGAGGACCTTCAAGGCGCCCTGGTCACCCCGGCGTTCACCGACGCCCACGTACACACCACGGCGACCGGTCTCGCCCTCACCGGCCTCGACCTCTCCGGCGCCCCCACCCTGGAGGCCGCCCTCGTTCTCGTACGGGAATTCGCGACGGCCCGCCCGGCCGACCGCGTCCTTCTCGGTCACGGCTGGGACGCCGCCCGCTGGCCCGGCGGCCGCCCGCCGACCCGGGCCGAACTCGACGAGGCCACCGGCGGCCGCCCGCTCTACCTGAGCCGGATCGACGTCCACTCGGCCGTCGTCAGCTCCGCCCTGCTCGACCTGGTCCCGGGCGCCGGCTCCTTCGAGGACGGGCCCCTGACCCGGGACGCCCACCACGCCGTACGGGCCACCGCCCTGGGCGCCCTCACCCCCGCCCAGCGCACCGAGGCCCAGCGGGCCGCCCTCGCCCACGCCGGCTCGCTCGGCATCGGCTCGGTCCACGAGTGCGCGGGCCCCGAGATCTCCTCCGAGGACGACTTCACGGGACTGCTCCGGCTCGCCGCCGAGGAGCCGGGCCCGCGCGTGGTCGGCTACTGGGCGGAACGCGATGTCGACAAGGCCCGCGCCCTCGGAGCCGTCGGCGCCGCGGGCGACCTCTTCGTCGACGGGGCCCTCGGCTCGCACACCGCCTGTCTGCACGAGCAGTACGCCGACGCCGCGCACACCGGGACGGCGTACCTGGACGCGGCGGCTGTCGCCGCCCATGTGGTCGCCTGCACCGAGACGGGCCTCCAGGCGGGCTTCCACGCCATCGGGGACGCCGCGGTGGCCTCCGTCGTCGAGGGAGTGCGCGCGGCCGCGGAGAAGGTCGGCCTGGCCCGGTTGAGGGCAGCCCGGCACCGCGTCGAGCACGTCGAGATGCTCACCCCCGAGAGCGTCGCCGCCTTCGCCGAACTCGGCCTCACCGCCTCCGTCCAGCCGGCCTTCGACGCGCTGTGGGGCGGCGCGGAGGGCATGTACGCCGAGCGGCTCGGCCCGGAGCGGGCCCGCACCCTCAACCCGTTCGCCGCCCTGCTGCGCGCCGGCGTCCCCCTGGCCTTCGGCTCCGACAGTCCGGTCACCCCGCTCGATCCATGGGGGACCGTCCGCGCGGCGGCGTTCCACCGCACGCCGGAGCACCGGGTGTCCGTGCGCGCCGCGTTCACGGCGCACACGCGGGGCGGCTGGCGGGCGGTCGGACGCGACGACGCGGGCGTTCTCGTCCCGGGCGCGCCCGCGGACTACGCGGTGTGGCGCACCGGCGAACTCGTCGTCCAGGCCCCCGACGACCGCGTCGCGCGCTGGTCGACCGACCCCCGTTCCGGCACCCCCGGCCTGCCCGACCTGAGCCCCGGCACCGACCTGCCCGTCTGCCTGCGGACCGTGGTGGCCGGGCGAACGGTCTTCGTACGGCCGGGCGAGTGATCTCCCGGCCCGGCACGGACCCGGCGACGCCCCGGCGGCGCGCCGCACGACCTGCGGCTCCTCCCCTCCGACCAGGCATTTGAGGGGAACTCCGCAGGTCAGGGCGCGGTTGACAGGCGGCCGCAGGCGACGGGTAGGTTCTGCCGGGTCCACCACCGGACGTCCGACCGGGGAACTTCCGCGCGGTCGTCGGAGCGCCGCTGGGTCAGGGTTGGTGCGCCGTACCGGCGCACCGCCACCGGCAGCCAGGCCCAGGCTTCGCGCTCCGGCGAGGGAACGTTCCGGCCAGGTCGGTCAGGTGTGACCCGGGTGGGGCCCGGACGCTCAGTAGACAACGGCTTTCGGTCTCGCAGCCAGCGGGCCCCAGGTCGGCCCGAAGGGTGTCGGGCCCCCATCCGCAGTCGACGACCCCTGTACTCCGTCCCGCGCCGGCGGCACAGTGGTGTCCCGGGGAGTCGCGGGACTACGCAGAGCGCGCCCGCGCACACCCCCTGTCGATCCGCGGCCTCTTGGGCCACGGCCGACACTTCCGCGCAGGCCGTGGCCACTATGGTGGTCCTCTGCGCACGGAGGACCTGAAGGGGCAGCGGTGAACGACGGCGACGGGACGATCGCGGCGGAAGGCCAGGAGAGGCGGTTCGGCCCGCTCGGCACGGCCTTGGTGATCATTCCGACCTACAACGAGGCGGAGAACATCAAGGCGATCGTCGGCCGGGTGCGGAAGGCCGTTCCCAAGGCGCACGTCCTGGTTGCCGACGACAACAGCCCCGACGGCACCGGCAAGCTCGCCGACGAACTGGCAGCCGAGGACGACCGCGTCCAGGTGCTGCACCGCAAGGGCAAGGAAGGGCTGGGCGCCGCCTATCTCGCGGGCTTCCGCTGGGGCATGGAGCACGGTTACGGCGTCCTCATCGAGATGGACGCCGACGGCTCGCACCAGCCCGAGGAACTGCCCCGGCTGCTGACCGCGCTCAAGGGCGCCGACCTCGTCCTCGGCTCCCGCTGGGTGCCGGGCGGGCGCGTGGTGAACTGGCCCAAGTCGCGCGAGTACATCTCCCGTGGCGGCAGCCTCTACTCCCGTGTCCTGCTCGACGTGCCGGTCCGGGACGTGACCGGCGGCTACCGGGCCTTCCGCAGCGAGACCCTCGAAGGGCTCGGCCTCGACGAGGTCGCCTCCCAGGGCTACTGCTTCCAGGTCGACCTCGCGCGCCGCGCGATCAAGGCGGGCTACCACGTCGTCGAGGTGCCCATCACCTTCGTCGAGCGCGAGCTGGGCGACTCCAAGATGAGCCGCGACATCCTCGTCGAGGCCCTGTGGCGGGTCACGGCGTGGGGCGTGGGGGAGCGGATCGGCAAGGTGCTGGGCCGGGACGACAAGAAGGCCTGATCGCCCTGGCTGTCCCCGGCTCTCCCCTTATCCCGTGCTGAGCTGTGGCCAGGCACACTGGGAGCATGACGACTGGCGTTCCGTCCTCGACGTACCCCGCCCGGCCCCGGCGATCCCGGCTGCGCACGTTCGTGCCGCTGGGAGTCGCGGCCTGGCTGGTCCTGGAGATCTGGCTGCTCACCGTGGTCGCGGGCGCGGCCGGCGGGTTCACGGTCTTCCTGCTCCTCGTCGCCGGGTTCGTCGCGGGTTCCGCGGTGGTCAAGCGGGCCGGGCGGCGGGCGTTCCGGGCGCTGGCCGAGACGCTGCAACAGCAGCAGGGGGGCGCGGGTGCGCCCGGCGCCGGTGCGGGGCGCAGCGAGGGCAACGGGTTCCTGATGCTGGGGGGCCTGCTGCTGATGCTGCCCGGGCTGGTGTCCGACGTGGTGGGGCTGGTGCTGCTGATTCCGCCGGTGCAGAAGGCGCTGGGACGCTATGCCGAGCGGACGTTCGAGCGGAAGCTGCGGGAGGCCGCCGGTGCCGGGGACTTCGCCGACGCGTTCCAGCAGGCGCGGATGCACCAACCCGACGGGAAGGTCGTGCAGGGCGAGGTGATCCGGGACGACGCGCCACCGCCCGGGCCCTATCCCCCGCTGAACCGCTGACGGGTCCTGAGAGAGCCGGGGCGCGGCCCCGCTCCTTCAGAGGTGCGGGAAACGCAGAGGTGCGGGGAACGGCGCGAGAAGCCCCACCGGGCCCGCACCTGACAGCGCGCCCCAGGTTGGATCAAGCCCCAGGTGGATCAGGAGCACAGCGAAGACCGCGGGCGCCGTACAGGTTCGTACGGCGCCCGCGGTCTGTTCGGTTGCGCTGTGTGGATCGTCCAGCCCCCTGAGGGGCTATGCGGACTTGCGGCTGTCTCGCGGATGTACCGCGATGTTCATCGCGCCGGAGCGGAGAACCGCAAGGCGCTCTTCGAGGACCTCTTCGAGTTCCTCACGGGTGCGCCGCTCCATCAGCATGTCCCAATGTGTACGCGCGGGCTTGGCCTTCTTTTCCTCAGGGCCGTCGCCGTCCACGAGGAGTGCTTGGGCCCCGCAGACCTTGCACTCCCACTCCGGCGGAATCTCCGCCTCGACCGAGAAGGGCATCTCGAAGCGGTGCCCCTTCTCGCATGCGTACTCCACGGCCTGGCGCGGAGCCAAGTCGATGCCGCGGTCCGTCTCGTAGCTGGTCACCACGAGGCGCGTGCCGCGAAGAGCTCGCTCACTCATGAATCGTGCCTCCCGGGCTTGTCGCCCACAGGACAGGTGTCGCTGTCGTCGTCATCCGGTCAACGTCCGGTCGGCGGTAAAGATTCCCGTTGCATGTCCCGTTCCGGGTCATGCGTCGCCGTCGTAGCCGCCCTTGTTGTACCCACCCGCGCCCGGTTTGTCACATCTGACAGCAGATGTCACCCAGCGTTTCGGCATCTTTGACGCGCAGTAACGGTACGCCTGGCAGGCCAAACGCGTACACTACAGCCCTTTCGCTCCCGGCGCTAAATCCTGTCCGGTACGGGATTGCCCGCGTCGCTGATCGCCCGGCGCACCGGAACCCTCGCGAGCAGGGCGAATCCCAGGACGAAGAAGACCACCAGGGAGATGATGGCGTCCCGATAACTTCCGGTCAGCTGGTACGTCACACCGAACAGCAGCGGGCCGAGCCAGCTCATGCCGCGGTCGCTCATCTCGTACGCGGAGAAGTATTCCGCCTCCTTCCCGGGCGGGACGAGGTGGGAGAAGAGCGAGCGGGAGAGGGCCTGGCTGCCGCCGAGGACCAGGCCGATGCCCGAGGCGAGGACGAAGAACCAGACGGGGGCGCCCGCCGGGAGGAAGTAGCCGGCGCCGAGGATCAGCGTCCACGCGACCAGGGAGCCGAGGATCGTCCGCTTGGCGCCGTAGCGGCGGGAGAGCCGGCCCATGCCGAGGGCCCCGCCCACCGCGAGGATCTGCACCAGCAGGACCGCCACGATGAGCGTGGACTGCTCCAGGTCGAGTTCCTCGGAGCCGTAGACCGAGGCCTGGGAGATCACCGTCTGGATGCCGTCGTTGTAGACGAGGTAGGCGAGGAGGAAGGCCAGGGTCAGCGGGTGGCGGCGCATGTCCCGGACGGTCGCGGCGAGCTGGCGCAGACCGGGGGCGGTCGCCTCCGTCGGCCCCTCGGACCCGCCCGCCGGGCTGCGGCGGTCGCGCAGGCGGCTGAGCGGGATCAGGGTGAACGCGCCCCACCACAGGCCGGCCGAGGCCAGACAGATGCGCACGGCCATGCCCTCGGAGACGCCGAAGGAGTCGTGGGCGGTGAAGAGGATCAGGTTCCCGACCAGGACCAGGGAACCGGCCGCGTAGCCGAACGCCCAGCCCCGCGAGGAGACGGCGTCGCGTTCCTCCGGGGGCGCGATCTGCGGGAGATAGGAGTTGTAGAGCATCATCGCCACGGACTGCGCCGCGTTCGCGATGATCAGCAGGATCCCGCCGAGCAGGTAGCGCTCGCCGTCCAGGAAGAACATGCCGGCGGTGGCGCCGGCGCCGACGTAGGCGGCCGCGCCCAGGAGGGGCTTCTTGCGGCCGGTACGGTCGGCGGCCGCGCCCACCAGCGGCATGATCACGACGGCCACGATCACCGACAGGGACACCGAGTACGCGAAGAAGGAGCCGGCGCGGACCGATATGCCCAGCGGGTGGACGTAACCGTCCGCGTCGGCGGCGGACTTGGCGACCTCGGTCAGATAGGGACCGAGGAACACGGTCAGGACGCTGGTCGAGTAGACGGAGCAGGCCCAGTCGTAGAAGTACCAGCCGCGCTGTTCGCGCCGCCTGCCCGCGGCCTCGTCGGCCGGGTCCGTCCGCACGGTGTCGGTGCCCACCCGTGCCCCTCGCTTCCCCCTGAAGGGCCGCGCGAGGCGTCAGACCCAGGTCCCCCGGTCCTCAAGCACCTCGCGCAGCGTGTCGATGTGATCGGTCATGATGCCATCGACGCCCAGGTCCAGCAGCCGGTGCATGCGTTGCGGTTCGTTCACGGTCCAGACGTGGACCTGCAGCCCGCGCGCGTGGGCGGCGCGCACGAACCGGCGGTCGACCACCGGCACCCCGGACTGCGTTTCGGGCACCTGTGCGGCGACCGCCGTACGGCGCAGCGCGGCCGGCAGGCCCCAGGACCGCAGCCGCAGGCCCAGCACGCCGCCCGTGCCGTACGAGGTGGCCAGACGCGGTCCGGCGAGGCGCTGGGCGCGGGCGACCCGGGACTCGGAGAAGGAGCCGACGCAGACGCGGTCCCAGGACCCGGTGCGGGCGATCAGGTTGAGCAGGGGGTGGAGCGCGGGCTCCGCCTTCATGTCCACGTTCCAGCGGACCTCGGGGAACGCCTCGAGGAGGTCCTCGAAGAGAGGCACCGGCTCGGCACCCGCCACGCGCGCGTGCCGTATCTCCTTCCACGGCAGATCCGCTATCCGGCCCGCCCCGTCGGTCATCCGGTCCAGGGTGGAGTCGTGGAAGGCGACCAGTTTGCCGTCGAGCGTGGCGTGGACGTCGGTCTCGATGTAGCGGTAACCCGACTCAACCGCCCGCCGGAACTGGGCCATGGTGTTCTCCAGGCCGTCCGCCGCCCCGCCCCGGTGGGCGAAGGCGATCGGGCCGGGATGGTCGAGGTAGGGGTGGCGTACGAGGGCGGTCACCCGGGCAGTATGGCCCGCTTCGATGGCCCGGTGGCGACGACCGTGCTGCCGGATTCCGAGGGGACGGCGAACAGGCGCAGGAAGAGCTGGGCCAGCGGGCCGATGGAGAGGGCGTAGAGAGCGGTTCCCACGCCGACCGTGCCGCCGAGGGCGAAGCCCGTCGCCAGCACCGCCACCTCCACGGCGGTCCGCATCAGCCGGACCGAGCGTCCCGTACGGCGGTGCAGTCCCGTCATCAGGCCGTCGCGCGGGCCCGGTCCGAAGCGCGCCGCGATGTAGAGGCCGGTCGCCACGCCGTTCAGCACGATCCCCGCGACGAGCAGGGGGATCCGCACGGCCATGGTGTGCGCCTCGGGCACCAGGGCCAGCGTGGCGTCCATCGCGATGCCGACCACGAAGACGTTCGAGACGGTGCCGAGGCCCGGGCGCTGGCGCAGCGGGATCCACAACAGGAGCACCAGCGCGCCCACGACGATCGAGACCACGCCGATGGTCAGGCCGGTCAGCTCCGCCAGGCCCTGGTGCAGCACGTTCCACGGTTCCAGACCGAGGCCGGCCTGCACGAGGAGGGCGGAGCTGGCGCCGTAGAGGGCGAGGCCCGTGTAGAGCTGGATCAGCCGACGGCCCAGACGGCGGGGCTGCGGACGGTGTCCGTCCCGCCGGTTCTGCGGGTCCGGTTGCGGGTCCGGCTGCGGATCGTGCGGCGGCTCGTGCTGTGCGGCGGGCAAGGCTTTCCCCCTGGGTGGTGCCGGTGGCCTGACACATGACACTGTGTGGCTTGGAGAGTCAAGCCATCCATGGCCAATTCGGGGAAGGTGGACTGGAAATCATGGCGCAGTGGACTTCGGCGGTGGGGGCGGCTCAGCTCGCGCGGCTGCTCACCTCGCAACAGGAGCGCCCCGCCGGGCCGGGCACCCGCCGCCCGCCCGCCTACCGTGCGCTGGCCGACGGCATCCGGCTGCTGGTCCTGGAGGGCCGGGTGCCCGTGGCCGCCCGGCTGCCCGCCGAACGGGAGCTGGCACTGGCCCTCTCCGTCAGCCGTACGACCGTCGCGGCGGCCTACGAGGCGCTGCGCGCCGAGGGGTTCCTGGAGTCCCGGCGGGGAGCGGGCAGCTGGACGGCCGTACCGGCCGGGAATCCGCTGCCCGCGCGCGGACTGGAACCGCTGCCGCCCGAGACGCTCGGTTCCATGATCGACCTGGGCTGCGCGGCCCTGCCCGCCCCCGAGCCCTGGCTCACGAGGGCCGTGCAGGGCGCGCTGGAGGAGCTGCCGCCCTACGCCCACACGCACGGCGACTACCCGGCCGGCCTGCCCGCGCTGCGCTCGATGCTCGCCGACCGCTACACCGCGCGCGGCATTCCGACGATGCCCGAGCAGATCATGGTCACGACCGGGGCCATGGGCGCCATGGACGCGATCTGTCACCTCTTCGCGGGACGCGGGGAGCGGATCGCGGTGGAGTCGCCGTCGTACGCCAACATCCTGCAGCTGATGCGGGAGGCGGGGGCGCGGCTGGTGCCGGTCGCCATGGCCGACGGGCTCGCCGGGTGGGACATGGACCGGTGGCGGCAGGTCCTGCGGGACGCGGCGCCCCGGCTCGCCTATGTCGTCGCCGACTTCCACAACCCCACCGGGGCCCTCGCCGACGAGGACCGGCGCCGGGGGCTCGTCGACGCGGCCCGGGGCGCCGGGACGGTGCTCGTGGCCGACGAGACGATGAGCGAGTTGTGGCTCGACGACGATGTGGAGATGCCGCGCCCCGTGTGCGCGTTCGATCCGGCGGGATCCACCGTCATCACGGTGGGGTCGGCGAGCAAGGCGTTCTGGGCGGGCATGCGGATCGGGTGGGTGCGGGCGGCGCCGGATGTGATCCGGAGCCTCGTCGCGGCACGGGCGTACGCCGATCTGGGGACACCCGTGCTGGAACAGCTGGCCGTGAACTGGCTGATGAGTACCGGGGGTTGGGCGCAGGCCGTGGGGATCCGGCGGGAGCAGGCCCGGGGCAACCGGGACGCGCTGGTGGCGGCGGTGCGCCGGGAGCTGCCGGACTGGGAGTTCGCGGAGCCGAGGGGTGGGCTGACCCTGTGGGTCCGTACCGGGGGCCTGTCGGGGTCGCGGCTCGCGGAGATGGGCGAGCGGGTCGGGGTGCGGGTGCCCTCCGGGCCCCGGTTCGGGGTCGACGGGGCCTTCGAGGGGTATGTGCGCCTGCCGTTCACCGTGGGGGGAGCGGTCGCCGAGGAGGCGGCCGCGCGGTTGGCCGCGGCGGCGCGGCTGGTGCGCGACGGCGCGCCGGGCGGGAGCGAGGGGCCGCGGACGTTCGTGGCCTGACGGGGCCTCAGGTCTCCACCGGCGCGGCCTTGGTGAGGGTGTCCGCCGGGGTCGTGTGCGGCGGGAGCAGGTCGAGGATCGCCTGACGGTGGGCCTCGGGGGTGTTCTCGTCGTGGGGGTCCGGGGTGGCGGGGACCTGGAGGCGGAGGGTGGGGGCGGCGCCCAGGCGGGCGTAGCCGCGGCCCGGAGGGACGTCCGGGGCGGGGGTGGTGGGGGGTGCCGTGCCCAGGACCGTCGCCATCTGCTCGGGTGAGGCGGGACCCAGGACGACGCGCGCGCGGGTGTGCCCGCGTACCGCGTCCGTGAGGGTGTCCAGATGGTCGAACTGTTCGGTGATCACGACGGTGACGTTGACCGCGCGGCCGTGGCGCAGGGGGACCTGGAGCAGGGACTGCGGGTCGCGGCGGCCGTCGGCTGCAGCGAGGTGGCTCAGCACGCTCGGGCGGTCGAGGAGAAGCCAGAGAGGGCGGCGGACGTCGTCCGGCGGGGGATGCCCCGCCTGGCGGGCGCCGTTCATGGCGATCAGCCGGCGTTCGGTCTCCTGGGAGGCCCACTCCAGGCTCGCCAGGACTCCACCGAGCCCGCTCTCGACGGCGAGGACGCCGTCGCGCCCCGTGAGGCAGGCGTACTCGCCGCTGCCGCCGCCCTCGACGATGACGACGTCGCCGTGCTGCAGGGCCTGGAGGGCGATGCAGCGCAGGAGGGTCGTCGTGCCGCTGCCGGGTCCGCCCACGGCCAGCAGGTGCGGTTCGGTGGAGCGTGCGCCGGTGCGCCAGACGACCGGCGGCACGTCGCGCCGTTCCTCTGCGCAGGTGAGGGGGAGGGTGCGCTGGACGTGGACGGCGTCGGTGAAGCCGAGGACCGTCTCGCCCGGTGCCGTGACGAAGCGCTGGGCGGTGATGTCGGAGGCGAGCGGGGGGAGGACGGTGACGGTGAGTTCGTTGCCCTCCTCGTCCCAGGTGAAGCGGTACTCACGGCCGCGGCCCGCCTTGGCGTGCAGCAGCTGTTCGATCCGCGCGCGGGACTCCGCCTCGCCGTCGGTGAAGTAGGCGGGATAGCGGACCAGCAGCCGGTTGACGCGGCCGGTTCCGTCGAACGCGTAGGCGGGGAAGGCGTCCTCCCAGGGGCCCCCGTGCGCGTAGAGGGGCTCGGGGTCCTCGGGGGACGAGAAGTAGGGGACCAGGGCCTCGTAGAGGGACCGCAGGCGCTGGGTCTGCGACTCGTCGGGGCCCGTCGGCTCCGCAACGGCGCCGGCGCGGCCCGCCCAGGCTGCCGCCGCCATCAGGGCGATGACGGCGAGCAGCGGGCCGTACGGCACCAGGGTCACGACCAGGACGACCGAGGCCGCCAGGAAGAGCAGTGACCCGCGGCGGTCCTTCGGGGTCTGTGCCCATCTGAGCCGCCCGGCGGCGACCAGCCGGCGCAGTCCACGCGTGATCGTGATCAACGGGTGGAGGACGTCGGTGGCGCCGTCGGCGGCCGTCCGGGCCAGCTCCCGGCTTCTGGCGAGGTGCGCGCCGCCGCTGCTCAGAATGCGGGGGAGGGGGACCCGGGCCACGGCTGTCTCCTGGGGGTGCGTGCGGATGGGGACGGGGTCAGAACTTGATCCCGCCGAGGAGGCTCGCGAGGCTTTCGCCGCCCGCTGTGATGCTCGGGGCGATGCCCGTGCTGGCGAGGTAGAACCCGAAGAGGGTGACGACGATGCAGTGCGAGGCCTTCAGGCCGTCCTTGCGGAAGAACAGGAAGACGATGACGCCGAGCAGGACGACGCCTGAGATGTTCAGGATCATGTGGGTTCTCCTGGTTGATGGGGACAGTCACCATGAGTTCTTCCAGAGTCACCGCATGTATCCATACGATAAAAGGTGCAAAAGAGTGAAATTCTGCTGATTTCGCCTGAGTGGCCGAATCCTGGCTGGGCCGTCCGGGCTGGGCTGTTGCGCGGGACGGGACTCGGTGTGATCTTTGCCTCGGCTGCGTCCGCTGCCGCGTGCGGGAAGCCAGTACTCTGGCGATTCACCCGTTCGGCTCGAAGTGCGTTTGTGAGAGGTGGTCCCGGCGATGAGCGAAGCCCCCGACCCGGAGGTCGTGGAGCTGGCGACGAGGATCTTCGATCTGGCCCGACGGGGCGAGACCGAGGCGCTCGTGGCGTACGTCGACGCGGGGATTCCGGCCGACCTCACCAACGACCGCGGCGACTCGCTCGTGATGCTCGCCGCGTACCACGGTCACGCCGACGCGGTGCGGGCCCTCCTCGCCCGTGGCGGGGAGGCCGACCGCGTCAACGACCGGGGGCAGACCCCCCTCGCCGGGGCGGTTTTCAAGGGTGAGGAGAGCGTCGTCCGGGTCCTTCTGGACAGCGGGGCCGACCCGGCCGCGGGCACTCCGAACGCGATCGATACCGCACGGATGTTCGGTAAGACAGAACTGCTCGAACTGTTCGCAGCACACTGATCCACATGTTCTGACCAGCAAAGAACACGAAAGACGGGGGAGGCGGAACGGGGCCGCCGGATATTTCGGTCGCGGTAGGAAGAACCGCCGGGTCATCATGACGTCGTGATTCACGGACATGATGGCTGGGCAGGTGTTGCCGCACCGCGTGGGCCGTGACGCGGTCCGCATGGGCCACCGACGAGAGGCAGAGGAAGATGGTCTACAGCAAGCAAGAGACGGCGGGCGCTCCGACGTGTTGTCACGCGGCCAGGTAAAGCAAGATCCCCGGTTGCGTCGACGCTTGATGTGAGGCTGTTTCCCATGTTCGAACCGGTCATAGCGCCCAGCGGTACGCTGCTCGGCCTGCTGCAGCGGGGCCGCGGCGACGGCACCCTGCACGCGCTCACCGCCCCGCGGGCCGAGGCGCTCGCGGCACTGAACCACTGTGTGCTGCGCGACCCCCGCCACGACTGGCAGGTGGAGAACCGCTCCCTGTACTACGCCCGTCTCTACCTCGACCTCAGCGGCGAGCTGGACGAGATCGAGCGGCACCTCTTCGACGCCGAGGACGTGCTGGACACCGACGAGTCACGCACCGGGCTGGCCCTCGCGGTCCTCGGGCACCTCGCCTCGTACGGCAGGCGGGACGCGCTCGAACTGCTGCGCAGGTACGCCGCCGTCGGCACCAGCTGGGCCTGGGCCCTCGACGAGCTGGCCCTCAGGGACGACGACGAAGGGCTGCGCGCCCTCGCCGAACCCGTGCTGGCCCGCTTCACCACCGACCCGGAGGGCGAGGCCGAGCTGGCCGCCGCCGTCCGCGACGCCTTCGAACCGCGGCCCTGGCGGCTGTGGGCCGACGATCCCCGGGAGGCGGTCGCCACCCGCGTGCGAGCCGCACAGGAGACCGGCTGCTTCGACCGCTGGCAGCGGCAGATGCGGCCGAGCGGGCCCCGGCCTGGGTGGAGCGTCAGGGCCGTGTTCGAGTGGGCCCAGCAGGGCATCGAACGCGGAGCCGTCCTCCATGTGCCGGCCGCCCGGTGTCTGACGGCCGTCGCCGGCCCCGAGGACCGGCCCGAGATCCTCCTCGCGGCCCGGACCGGGGACGACGGCGCCCGCTGC
Organism: Streptomyces bottropensis ATCC 25435; assembly: GCF_000383595.1. NCBI lineage: Bacteria > Bacillati > Actinomycetota > Actinomycetes > Kitasatosporales > Streptomycetaceae > Streptomyces > Streptomyces bottropensis. The sequence continues at coordinate 3,764,884 of NZ_KB911581.1, forward strand.
ACAGCCTTGCGCTACCTCGCCGACGGCAACGATCCGGACGCCCTCGACCTGATCGAGGGCGCCGTGACCGACGGGACGACGACGGTCGTGGAGGCCGCCGTCGCTGCCTTCGAACGGATGCGCAGCCTGGCCGCCGTCGACCGGGCGCGTGGCTGGGTGCACCGGCCCGACCCGCTGGGCGCCGCCGCCGGACGACTGCTCGCCTGTCTCGGCGGAGCCAAGGACAGCGATCTGGTGCTGAGCGCGCTGCGGGAGGCCGTACGGGGCGAAGGGCCCGACGCGCCGACCCTGTGGACGCTCGTCGACGGCACCGGCCGCCTCGGCATCGCCTGCGCCGCGCCCGTCCTGCGCCATATCTACCGCGAGACCGCCTCCTCCCATCTCCGCGGCCGCGCCGCCCGCGCGCTCGCCGCCACCGATCCCTCCTTCCCGGCCGGCTTCGCCGTCGAGTGCCTCTGGGACTGCGAGGAGACCACCCGCGAGATCGCCGCCCGGCACGCCGAGACCGGTGACACGCGCGTCGTCGACCAGCTCCGCCGGCTCGCCGCCGACCCGGCCGAGGAGGACGACGTCCAGAGCGCCGTACGCAGTCGGATCGGCCCCGACATGCCCGCGATGTGAACGCTCGGCGACCCGGAGGTCAGGAGGGCATGGACACGGTCTGACCTGGACAGGTGTGCAGCGCAACGCTCATGGGACGTTCCCCGCCAGGAAAGATCCACGTTGACGCGGCCACGTCCGGTGCGACGACAACACGGGTATGCGTGTCGTCATAGTGACCGAGTCCTTTCCCCCCGATGTGAACGGCGTGGCCCACTGCGCCCTGCAGACCGCCCGGCACCTCGTCGCGCGGGGGCACGCCCCGCTCGTCGTGGCCCCGGCCACCGCCCAGGGAACCGGGGCCGGAGCCGACCTCCAGGCACCGTGCCCCGTCGTCCGTGTCCCCTCCCTCCCGCTGCCGGGCTATCCCCAGGTCCGCGTCGCCCTGCCCAGCCGCCGGGTCGCCGCGGCGATCGTCGAACACCGGGCCGACATCGTCCACCTGGCCAGCCCTTTCGTCCTCGGTGTCCGGGGCATGGCGGCCGCCGCCCGCCTCGGTGTCCCCGCCGTCGCGATCTACCAGACCGATCTCGCCGGATACGCCCGCACCTACGTCCACGCCGGTGAGGCGGCGGCCTGGCGGCGCATCCGCTCCGTGCACGCCGCCGCCGACCGCACCCTCGCCCCGTCCAGCGCGGCCCTGCGCGACCTGGAGACACACGGTGTGCCCCGGGTCAGCCTGTGGCCGCGCGGGGTGGACACCGTCCGGTTCCGCCTCCAGCTGCGCGACGAGGCGCTGCGCCGCCGACTGGCACCGGGCGGCGAGACGATCGTCGGCTACGTCGGCCGCCTCGCCCCCGAGAAGCAGATCGAACTGCTCGCCGGGGTGTGCGCTCTGGACGGTGTGAAGGTCGTGATCGTGGGCGACGGGCCCAGCGAGCCGGGTCTGCGCGAGGCCCTGCCCGGGGCCGTGTTCCTCGGCCGCCGCACCGGCGACGAACTCGCCCGGATCTTCGCCTCCTTCGACGTCTTCGCCCACACCGGCCCCTTCGAGACCTTCTGTCAGACCGTGCAGGAGGCCATGGCCAGCGGAGTCCCCGTGGTGGCGCCGGCCGCCGGAGGGCCGCTGGACCTCGTCGCCCACGGGCGCACGGGGCTCCTGGTCCCGCCCCGCGACGCGGCCGCCGTACGCGACGCCGTGCGGTCCCTGGCCGACGACGCGGAGCTGCGGGCCGTGTACGGGGCCGCGGGGCGGGCCATGGTCGAGGGGCGCACCTGGGCGGCCGTCGGTGACCAGCTCCTCGGGCACTACGCCGACGTGCTGTCGACGCGGACGGCGGTGGCCGCGTGAGCGGGGACGCCGGACGGAAGCTGCGGATCGTACGGCTCGCCAACTTCGTCGCGCCCTCCTCGGGCGGTCTGCGCACCGCGCTGCGGGAACTCGGCACGGGATACGAGGCCGCCGGGCACGAGGCCGTGCTCGTCGTGCCCGGCGAGCGGTACACCGACAGCGCGACCGAGCAGGGCCGGGTGATCACCCTGCCCGGACCGCTGCTGCCGGGGACCGGTGGCTACCGCGTCCTCATGGACAGGCGGCGGGTGGCCGGCCTGCTGGAGTCGCTGGGGCCCGACCGGCTGGAGGTCTCCGACCGGACCACGCTGCGCTGGACCGGGGCGTGGGCCCGGCGGGCCAGGGTGCGCGCCGTGATGGTCTCGCACGAGACCGCCGACGGCGTGCTGCGCACCTGGGGCCTCTCCGAGGGGATGGCCCGGCGGGCCTGCGACGCCCTCAACGTCCGCACGGCCCACACCTACACGCGGGTGGTGTGCACCACCGAGTTCGCCGAACGGGAGTTCGTGCGGATCGGTGCCCGGAACGTCGTCCGGGCACCGCTGGGCGTCGATCTCGTGGGACGGCACCCGGCCCTCCGGGACGCGGCGCTGCGTGGGCGGTACGCGCGCGAGGGCGAGATCCTGCTCGTGATGTGCTCCCGGCTGTCCGTCGAGAAGCGGCCCGGTACGGCCCTCGCGGCCCTGGAGGTGCTGATCCGGCGCGGACGGCGGGCCGTGCTGGTCGTCGCCGGTGACGGGCCGCTGCGCGGCAGGCTCGAACAGCGGGCGAAGGGGCTCCCGGTGACCTTCCTCGGGCACGTCGGTGACCGCGACGTGCTGGGCGCCCTGCAGGCCTCCGCCGATGTGGCCCTGGCTCCCGGCCCCGCCGAGACGTTCGGGCTGGCCGCACTGGAGGCCATGGCCTGCGGCACGCCCGTGGTGGCCAGCTCGTCGTCCGCGCTGCCCGAGGTGATCGGCTCGGCCGGGGCGACGGCGGCGGACGACGGGGAGTCCTTCGCGGACGCCGTCGAGCTGCTGCTCGACCGGTCCGAGACCGACCGCAGGGACGCGGCACGCGCGCGTGCGGCGTGCTTCGGCTGGCAGACCGCGGTGGACGCGTTCCTCGCCGCGCACGAGGCCACCGTCGGGCGCCCGGTACGGGAGGGCGTCGGATGAGAGCCGCACGGTTCGTGGCCCTCGGCGACTCCCTCACCGAGGGCGTGGGCGATCCGGTCGGGGGGCGTCGGCGGGGCTGGGCCGCGCTGCTCGCCGACGGGCTCGGCCCCGGCACACGGTTCGTCAACCTGGCCGTCAGCGGCGCCCGGACCCGCGACGTGCTCGACGGGCAACTGGCCGCCGCGCTCGCCCTCCGCCCGGACATCGCCTCCGTCGTCGTCGGCGTCAACGACACCCTGCGCCGCACCTTCGACATCCACGCCGTCGCCGCCCGCCTCGACGAGATCTACGGGGCCTTCCGGGAGCGGGACGTGGTGCTGCTCACCGCGTGCCTGCCCGACCCCGGGACGATGCTCGGCCTGCCCGGGGCGCTCGCCCGGCCCCTCGCCCGACGGCAGCGGGCCGTCAACACCGTCGTCCACGCCCTGTCCGAGCGGCACGGGGCGGTGCATCTGCACGCCTCGGAGGGTGCCTGGCTGACGGACCGTGCGCTGTGGAGCGTGGACCGGCTGCACCCCGGTGAGCGGGGGCACCGGCAGTTCGCCCTCCGCTTCCACGCGCTGCTCACGGGGGCGGGGATCGCCACAGGGCCGGCTCCCGCCGCCGAGCCCGGGTCCCCGGCGCCCACGCGCGGCGCCGGCCTGTGGTGGTTGGCCACCGCGGGCACGGCCTGGGTGGCCCGGCGCTGCACCGACCTCCTGCCGCAGCTCCTCACCCTCGCCGCGGCCGAGGTACGCCACACGGCCCGCGGCACCAGCGCCCGGCTGGACCTGTCCGCCTCCCACGCGGTGGCGGCGGCCCTCGCCGCGCTGACCGTGGCCGACCAGAGCCCGGAGGTGGCGTGAGCCGGCGCCGGAGGACCGGTCAGCGGCGGTGCCCCACCGCGACGAACCGCACCGGCGTGCCCGGCGTGGCCTGGGCCGCGGCGGGCAGGTCCGCCGGGTCGACGACCGCGATCACCGGGTAGCCCCCGGTGGTCGGGTGGTCGGCCAGGAAGACCACCGGGCGGCCGTCCGGCGGCACCTGGACCGCCCCCAGCACCATCCCCTCACTGGGCAGTTCACCCGCGCGCAGGCGCTCCAGGGCGGGCCCCTCCGTGCGCAGCCCGATGCGGTTGCTCGCCGACGAGACGGCGTAGGGGCGCCGGGTGAGGGTGCGCAGGGCAGTGTCCGTGAACCAGTCGTCGCGCGGGCCGAGGGTCACGCGCAGGACGAGTTCGGAGGGCGGCGCCGGATGCGGGACGACGTCCACGCGCGCGTGGGGGTGGCCCGGACGGCCGAGCGGGAGCACCGTGCCGTCCGTCAGCGGCGGCGGGCCGAGGCCCGACAGCAGGTCCGTGGAGCGGCTGCCGAGGACCGGCTCCACGGTCACGCCGCCGGAGACGGCGAGGTAGCTGCGCACGCCGGAACGGGCGGCCCCGATGTCGAGGAGCGCCCCGCCCGGGACCCGTAGCGGCGCTCCCCACGGGGCCGGGCGGCCGTCCAGGGTGACGGCGCAGGGGGCCCCGCAGACGGCCATGGTGACCGTGGAGCGGGGGCGCACGGAGCATCCGTTGAGTGTGGTCTCCAGGACGGCGGCCCCGGGGGGATCGCCCACCAGACGTCCGGCCAGCTCGGCCGCGGGCGCGTCGAGCGCTCCCGACCGGGGTACGCCGAGGTGGGCCAGGCCGGGGCGGCCCCGGTCCTGGACGGTGGTCAGGGCACCCGCCCGGACCACCACGAGGGCGTGGTCCGTCACGATGCCCCCTCGGGTGTGAAGCGCACCCGTGTGCCCGGCGCCAGCAGGGCGGCCGGCACACGCGCGGTGTCCCACAGCACGGCGTCCGTCGTACCGATCAGCTGCCAGCCGCCCGGGGAGGCACGCGGGTACACGCCGGTGTACGGGCCGGCCAGCGCGACCGATCCCGAGGGGACCGCCGTACGGGGAGTGGCCCGGCGCGGGACCTCCCGGGGCAGCCCCGTGAGGTAGCCGAAGCCGGGGGCGAAGCCGCAGAAGGCCACCCGGTACTCGGCCGCGGCGTGGAGACGGGCCACCTCGGCGACGTCGACACCCCAGTGGGCGGCGACGTCCGGCAGGTCGGGGCCGTCGTAGCGGACCGGGATCTCCACGACGTCCCCCGCGCGCGGGGGGAGAGCCGGAATGTCCCAGGAGGCGAGGCGTCCGGCGAGGCGGGTCGGGTCGGTGAGGCCGTCCAGCAGGACCGTCCGGGCGGCGGGGACGATCTCGCCCGCCGACAGCTCGCCCGTCTCGCGGCGGCGCAGCAGCTCGGCGTGGAGCGCCTGCGCCTCCTCGTCGGTGCCCACCTCGATCAGCAGCGCGCGGTCCCCGACCGGGAGCGCCCTCATGAGAACGCCTCCACACGCACGCCCGTCGCCGCCAGCTCGGCCCGTACCCGCCGGGCCAGTTCCACCGCGCCCGGAGTGTCGCCGTGCAGGCACAGGGAGCGGGCCCGGACGGCGATGCGCGCGCCGGAGTGCGACGTGACCGTGCCCTCGCCGGCGAGACCCACCGAGCGGGCCACCACCGCGTCGGCGTCCGTGATCACGGCGCCCTCACGGCCGCGCGGCACCAGCGTGCCCTCGTCGGTGTAGGCGCGGTCCGCGAACGCCTCGGTGACGGCGGGCAGCCCCGCCCCCTCGGCCAGCGCGAGCAGACGCGAGCCGGGCAGGCCGAGGACGGGCAGCGTGGCGTCGGCGAGGAGCACCCCGTCGACCACCGCCGCCGCCTGCTCCGCGTCGTGCACGACCCGGTTGTAGAGCGCGCCGTGCGGCTTCACGTACGACACGCGCGTGCCCGCCGCGCGGGCGAAGACCTCCAGGGCGCCGATCTGGTACGCCACCTCGGCCGCCAGTTCGGTGGAAGGCACGTCCATCGCGCGGCGCCCGAAGCCCGCCAGATCGCGGTACGAGACCTGGGCCCCGACCCGTACGCCGCGCTCGGCCGCCAGCTCGCAGACCCGTCGCATGGTGGCCGCGTCCCCGGCGTGGAAACCGCAGGCCACATTGGCGCTGGTGACGACGGACAGCAGCTGTTCGTCGTCGGTCAGCGTCCAGCGCCCGAAGCCCTCGCCGAGGTCGGCGTTGAGATCGATGGAGCTCATGAATGCCATTCTCCCGCTTGTTCGTCACAGGACGCGGTACTGCTCGTCGCGGGCGTCGGTCAGGAACATCTGCCCCGGCGCGTGAGTGATCGCGAACGGCGGGCGCGAGGCCGTCACCGCGGCCTGCGGTGTCACTCCGCAGGCCCAGAACACCGGGATGTCGTCCGGCTCCGCGTCCACCGGGTCGCCGAAGTCCGGGCGGGACAGGTCCGCGATGCCGAGGCCCGCCGGATCGCCGCAGTGCACCGGGCCGCCGTGCACGGCCGGCAGCAGGCTGCTCTCGCGGATCGCGGTGGCCAGGTGCTCGGGCGGCACCGGACGCATCGACACCACCATCGGGCCGCGCATCCGCCCGGCGGGCCGGCACCGGCGGTCGGTGACGTACATGGAGACGTTGCGGCCCTGCTCGATGTGGCGCATCGGGACGCCCGCCCCGGTCAGCGCCGACTCGAAGGTGAAGCTGCACCCGATCAGGAACGACACCAGGTCCTCCCGCCAGACGTCGACCACGTCCGTCGGCTCCGCCACCAGCTCGCCGTGCTCCCACACCCGGTAGCGCGGCAGATCGGTGCGCAGGTCCGCGCCCGGAGCGAGCGGCGTCGTCCACGCGCCGGCGTCCGTCACGTCGAGCACGGGACACGGCTTGGGGTTGCGCTGGCAGAACAGCAGCATGTCGTACGCCCAGTCGGCGGGCACCGAGATCAGGTTCGCCTGGGTGTGGCCGGCGGCGACCCCGGCGGTGGAGCCGGCGACCCCGGAACGGAACCGCGCGCGGGCCTTCTCGGGGGTCCACGCGTGCGCGTGCGGATCGACGGAGGTGAGGGGCGGGTCGTGCGGGGCGGTGGCGGTGGTCCGGTTCTGGGGAGTGCGGGCCGCGGGGCGGTCCCCGGTCGTCATGGGGTTCACACGAGTTCCTTTCCGCGTGTCTCCGGGAGGCCGAGCAGGGCCACCGCCGCGAGGCCGTAGCCGAGCGCGCCGAAGATCAGCGCGCCGCCCACGCCCCAGCTGTCGGCCAGGAAGCCGACCGTGGTGGGGAAGACGGCCCCCACGGCCCGCCCGGTGTTGTACGTGAAGCCCTGCCCGGTGCCCCGGACGGCCGACGGGTACAGCTCGCTGAGGAACGAGCCGAAGCCGCTGAAGATCGCCGACATGCAGAACCCCAGCGGGAAGCCGAGCACCAGGAGAAGGGTGTCCGCGCTGCTCGGGATGTTCGCGTACGCCAGGATGCACAGCGCCGAGAGCACGGCGAAGAGCCAGATGTTGCGTCGGCGGCCCAGCCGGTCGGTGAGGTAGCCGCCGGTCAGATAGCCGATGAAGGCGCCGGAGATCAGGAACGTGAGGTAGCCGCCGGTGCCGACGACCGACAGGCCCCGCTCCGTCTTGAGATACGTGGGCACCCAGGTCGCCAGCGTGTAGTAGCCGCCCTGGACGCCGGTGGAGAGCAGCACCGCGAAGACCGTGGTGCGCAGCAGACCGGGCGAGGCGGCCGTGCCCCGTCGGAAGATCGCGGCGAACGAGCCCTTCTCGGCGCTCCTCTCCCGCGCGGCGGCGGCCTGCGGGGCGTCCTCGACCGAGCGGCGCACCCAGATCACCAGGAGCGCGGGCAGCGCGCCGGTCCAGAACATCACGCGCCAGGCCAGGTCGTCGTCGAGGAAGGAGAAGACGGTCGTGTACACGATCACGGCCAGTCCCCAGCCGACCGCCCAGGAGCTCTGGATCGCGCCGAGCGTACGCCCTCGGTGCTTGGCGCTCGCGTACTCGGCGACCAGGATCGCGCCGACCGCCCACTCACCGCCGAAGCCCAGCCCCTGAAGGGCGCGGAAGACCAGCAGCGTCTCGTAGTTGGGCGCGAAGCCGCAGGCCACGGTGAACACCGCGTAGGTCACCACGGTGATCATCAGGGCCTTGACCCGCCCGATCCGGTCCGCGAGCACGCCCGCGGCGGCGCCGCCGATCGCCGAGACGACCAGGGTGACCGTGGTGAACAGTCCGGTCTGGCCGTTGTCCAGGCCGAAGTAGGCCGTGAGCGCGACCATGCTCAGCGGCAGCGTGAAGTAGTCGTACGAATCGAGCGCATAGCCGCCGAACGCACCGCCGAAGGCGCGGCGGCCGCGCGGGCCGAGGGCGCGCAGCCAGCCGAACGCGCCGTCGTCGAAGGCCGGTGGGGCCGTGTCGGGCTGGGGTGTGGAGGTCGGGACCGGGGAGGGAGGGGTCGTACTCATGGGCACCTCGCGGTGAGGGGGAGAGTGCGTGAGAAAGGGAGCCGGGGCGGGCCGGAACGTGTGGCGCCGAGCGTCGAACGGAGGGGCGCCTGCCCAGCAAGGTAGAGGATCGTTGAACGATCCTTCAATACCTATGTTGTTTCGTTCTCGAGTCTGCGATTGAATTCCGGCATGGCCGCCGAACTGACCGGACTTGCCGACGACCGCGCCCTCCTGGGCCGCACCAGCACCGCCGAGCGGGTTTCGGACATCCTCCGCAGCCGGATCGCCGAGGGCTTCTTCCCGCCTGGGACACGGCTGTCCGAGGACAGCATCGGCGGCGCCCTCGGCGTCTCCCGCAACACCCTCCGCGAGGCGTTCCGCCTGCTCACCCACGAACGGCTCCTCGTCCACGAGCTCAACCGCGGAGTCTTCGTGCGGGTCCTGACCATCGAGGACGTCGAGGACATCTACCGCACCCGCCGCCTCGTCGAATGCGCCGTCGTACGCGGACTCGGAGCCCCGCCGTACGGGCTCGACAGGCTCGCCGAAGCCGTCGCGGAAGGGCAGCGCGCGGCCCGCGAGGACGACTGGAAAGGCGTCTCCACCGCCAACATCCACTTCCACCGCGAACTGGTCGCCCTCGCCGGCAGCGCCCGCACCGACGAACTGATGCGCAGCGTCTTCGCCGAACTCCGCCTCGCCTTCCACGTGGTGGACGATCCGCGCGAGCTGTACGAGCCGTACCTGGCGCGCAACCTCCTCATCCTGCGGACCCTGCAGCGGGGGGAGCGGGACGAGGCCGAGCGGCTGCTGGCGACGTACCTGGACGACTCACTGAAGAACCTGGTCACGGTGTACGGGCGACGGGTGGCCGACGTCTCCTGAGGCCACGCACGGCTCGGGCGGAGGCGTCCCGGCCCCGCCCGGCGGAACGATTTGGGTCGTTGTCAGACCCAGGACCTAGTCTGTGCACCGTGACTTCACCCGCATCGACGGACAGCGTTCCGCCCCAGCCCGGCGCGGGGCCGCGCCCGGCACCGGGCCCGGCCGCCGACGAGGGTCTGGCGCGGCGGCTGCGCGCGCTCGCCTGCACCGCGCCCTTGCACGACCTGGACGTGCGCAAGGCGAACCTCGCCGGTGAGTACTCGGTCTACGGCATGGCGGAGGTCGCCCTCGCCGCCATCGACCTGGTCACCCTGAACATGGACTTCGACACGGGCGCGGACCACGACCAGATCGTCGCCCGCCTCATCCCGCGCATCGCCGCCCAGGCACCGCGGCGGCCCGTCGAGGAGCACGAGCGGGTGGCCCGCTGGGTCCTGGAGAACCTGATCAACGTCGGCAGTGTCGACCGCGGCTTCCGGGCCGTGTACGGGACGTTCGCGTCCGACGGCACCTACGTCCGCCGCGACTACGACTTCAAGCTGATCGAGGAGGTCCCCGGCTACGGCGGCGGTGTCTGCCTCCGGACGACCGACGAGGCCGTCAACGTCCTGGTGGGCGCCCTCGACACCGATGTCACCAGCGCCCAGATCGCCGCCGAGGTCAAGCTGGAGGTCCTGATCAGCCGGGGCCGGCTCGCGGACGCCCAGCTCGCCGCCGAGCAGGCCCGCTACCGGACCGTGCAGTACTCCGAGACCCTGCGCAGGGCACTGGACGCCACCCGGCGCAACGTGCGGGCGGTCGACTGGCTCCGGACCGTGCCCGACATGATCGCCGAGGCACTCGACCACGTCGCCGACCGCTACCGCCACGAGAACGCGATCCTCACCAACATCCGCAAGGCCCGCGACGAGTCCGAGGAACCCGAGCACAAGCGGCGCGCCGCCGAGCTCGTGGACATCGTCAAGGACTGCATCCGCCGCCACACTCAGCTGCAGTCCCGGCTGCTGGAGGCCGGACCGCTGTTCCGCGCCGAGCAGGACCGGCAGGCCTTCGCCACTCCGATGACGACCTCGGGGACGGACCTCTACGGCCATCTCCTCGCGCCGCTGCTTCCGCTGCCCGTGGAGGAGGCCCGGCGGGTGACCGACGCGTTCTTCGCACGCGGGACGGGCCTGCGCACGCCGGGGTCCGTGCGGGTCGGGGACCTCGTCGAGCTGCTGTTCACGCCCCCGGTGGAGCGGGAACACCTCGGGGCGGAGATGCCCGAGCCGGATCTGATCGCCACACCCGACGACAGCCGGTTCAGCGAGGAGCAGCTGGCGGCGGCGAAGCACCTGCTGGATCTGCCGGCGGACGCGCCGCGTCGGCTGTCCGGCCTGTTGGCCGAGGCCCGCCTGCAGGATCCCGAACTGCCCTACCTGGTGGCCCTGTTGGCGGTTCACGCGGCCAGCCCGCCCGTCGGTACGGCCTATCGGCAGGGCGAGGAGAAGCTGCTGTTCGCCGTGGACGACGGGGTGGAGCTGGACGATCCCGAGTTCGGTGGAGCGGATCTGATCGTGGGGATGGCCCTGCTGGATTCCGCGGGGATGGCGGCGGACAGGGAGGCGGCGTGAGGACGCCGCCGGGGTCCCGGCCGCCGTTCGTGTGCGGGTCGGTCGTGGCTGATCGCGCGGTGCCCCGCGCGGTGTACCGCGCCCCTGGAGAGCCGCTTGCCGTACCGCCTGGTGATGAGATCGAGGAGTTCCTGCCGTGAGTGAGCATGTCGAGTGGAGTGAGCCGGAGACGGCCGCCCCTGCGGTGACTGCCGCCCTCACACCCGCCGACGCCGCCGACGCCGCCCGGCTCGTCGCCTTCGGGCTGCAGCCGAAGCTGCAGCCCGCCCGTGACCAGGAGTACGGAGAGCTGTTGCGGCGGTACCGGGAGGATCCGGGGTTCGCGCGGCTCGCCGATGCCGTGGCCACCGGGCTGGGACTGGTCGTGCTGGAGGTGTCACCGCGGGCGGGCATGGCGGTGACGGCGGCCGAGGACTCCGTCTTCGCCGTGCGGATGGGGGACTACGCGCGACGGACGGCGGCGGACTCGGTGGACCGGTTCCTGCACGGGCTGGCCCATCTCGCCGTGGCCGCCATGGCGTTCCCCCGGCCGGAGGACCTCGCGGACGACGGGTACATCGGGCGGGTGTCGGTCAACGGGGTCGACGCCTTCGTCCGGCAGGCCTGCCGCCGGCTGGAGGAGCGCGCCGAGGAACAGGGCGAGAACACCGACCCGGCGACCGACGCACCGGGCCTGGAGTCGGCCTGGCGGATCTGGGCCAGACGCAGCTCCACCGGGGCCACCAAGGACGCGCGCCGCCTGGCCGGGTCCACCACCGGCATCATCGGCAAGGCCGTGGGCTTCCTGACCGACTCGGGGTTCCTGCAGCGCACCGGCGACGACAACGGCGGTACGTACCGGACGACCGCGCGTTACCAGCTCCAGGTGCGGGACATGGCGGGCAGCGCCGCGATGGCCGAACTGCTGGAGCTGGGCATCGTGCCCGTCACCGACGGCTCGGCCACGCTGCTGCCCGCCGAGGACACCGACGATCTGGAGCTGGTGGCCGACGCCGGCCTGCCGTTCCACTCCTGATCGCACCCGATCCGGTCCCTGTCGCTCCCGGGTCGCTTCCGAGTCGCTCCTGAGAGCACCACGACCACCCGCCCGCCCCTACGACCCCGCCCGACGTCGGCCCGCCGTCACGACCGCACCGCACGAACCAGCCTGACGACCGCACCGCACGAACCACCCTTACGACCGCGAAAGTCCGCCGCCATGTACGAGCTGTCCCGGGTCCGCCTCTACTCCATCGGGCCGGCCGGTGCGCGCTACGCCGACACCGTGCTGGATCTGCGGGGTGTCGGCGCTCACGTGCCCGACCCCGCGCCGCAGCAGGCGGAGTTCTTCGAGGACGAGCCCACCGGGCCGCCGCGCCGGCCGGCACCCGCCGGCGTCCTCTTCCTGGAGAACGGCGGCGGCAAGTCCGTCCTGCTCAAGCTGATCTTCTCGGTGATGCTGCCGGGCCACCGCAACACCCTGGGCGGCGCCAGCTCGGGTGTGCTGCGCAAGTTCCTGCTGGCCGACGACTGCGGACACGTCGCCCTGGAGTGGCAGCACACGCTGACCGGCGAGTGCGTCGTCGTGGGCAAGGTGAGCGAGTGGCGGGGCCGGCAGGTCTCCGGCGACCCGCGGAAGTTCGCCGAGGCCTGGTACTCCTTCCGGCCCGGTCCGGGGCTGAGCCTCGACAACCTGCCCGTGGCCGAGTCCACCACCGTCCGCCCGCCCGTCGAGGGCGCCTCCGGCGCGCAGGGCCGGCGGCGGACCATGAAGGGCTTCCGGGACGCCCTCACCGAGGCGGGCAAGGCGTATCCGCACCTCGAAGTGCACTGGGAGGAGATCCACGACCGCTGGAACGAGCATCTGACCGACCTCGGCCTCGACCCGGAACTCTTCCGCTACCAGCGGGAGATGAACGCCGACGAGGGCGAGGCCGCCGGACTCTTCGCGGTGAAGAAGGACTCCGACTTCACCGACCTGCTGCTGCGGGCCGTCACCGACACTCGGGACACGGACGGGCTCGCCGACCTGGTCGGCGGGTTCGGCGACAAGCTCGGGCGGCGGGCGGAGCTGATCGCCGAGCGGGACTTCACCGCGGGGTCCGTGGATCTGCTGGGCCGGATCGTCGAGGCCGCCGAGGGCCGCGCACGGGCCCGGGACATCCACGCGGGAGCCGAGCGACGCACACGCACCCTGGCACGACGCCTTTCGGCGCGGGCCGCCCGGGAGCGGCTGCGGGGCACCGACCTCGCCCAGCGGACCACCGCCGCGGCGTACGCGGTGACCCACTGCGAGGGGGCCCGTGACCGCAGCGCACTGATCGCGGCCGAACTCGCCTACCGGCACGCATCGTTGGCGCTGGCCGCCGCCGAGAAGGCGGCCGCCGCGCAGAAGCGGGAGCTGGCCGACGCGCGCACCCTGCACGCCGCCTGGCAGGCCGCCGAGGCCGTGCTCAGGCACCGGGCCGCCGCCGACCGCGTCGCCCGGGTGGCAGCGGCCATCCAGGAGGCCGAACGGGACGCGGCACCCGCGCTCGCCGCCCGCGCCAAGGCCGCCGTCGACCTCGTCCGCGCTCTGCACGCCGCCGCCGGGAGCGCCGAGAACCTGGCGAACGAGGGCGAGGAGAAGTCGGCCGCCCTGCAAGAGGTCGGTGAGGCCGCCCACCGGGACGCGACCGTCGCCGCCACCGAGGCGCAGCGTGCCCGCAGCGAGGTCGGGCACCTCAGGCAGCGGCTCAGCGAGGTCGAGCAGGAGACCGCCGAGGCCGTCCGCGCGGGCTGGCTCGACGACACCGCGCCCGACGCCGATCCGGCCCGCGCCGCCCTCGCCGCGAGCGACGCCGAGAAGACGGCCGTGGCCGCTTGGGACACCGCACGTGAGGCCTCGCGACGCGCCTCCGAGCACGCCCGGGAGGCCGCCTCCGCCGAGTCCCGGGCGGAGCTGACGGCCGCCCGCGCGGCGGACGCGGCGACCGCCGCCGAGCGGGCCTACGACGGGGAGCGCCGCACGGCCGAGGCCCTGGCGGGGGAGGAGCGGCTGGCGGAGCTGCTGAGCCTGCCAGCTGCCTCCGGCCGGGGAACGGGCGGCGTGCCGGGGCCTCGCCGGGGCGGGGCCGAGGCCGACGCCGACAGCGGCGCCGACGACGGCACGCGGCCCGCCACCGGCGCCGTCTCCGTGCCCGCCGCCCGCGCCCGGCGCTCCGCGGCCGACGCCGTCCCACGCGAACTCGCCACCGGCCCCCTCACCCCCGAGGAGCTGGACCGCTTCGCCGACGAACTGCGTGAACTCCTCGACGACAACGTGACGTCCGCCGAGCGCCACCTCTTCGAGCTGCGCACCGCCGCGGCCGACGACTCCCGCATCCTGGGTGCCCTCGGCGACGGCGGGCTGCTGCCGCCGGGCCCCGACGTCCTGGCCACGGTCGAGTTCCTCGGCGAGCACGGCATCCCGGCCCTGCCCGGCTGGCGCTACCTCGCCCAGGCCGTGGACCCCGTCGACCACGCGCGCGTGCTGGCCGCCCGCCCGGAGCTGGTCGACGGTGTCATCATCACCGACCCGGCCTCCCACGCCCGGGCCCGCGAGGCACTGAGCGAGGCGGCACTGCTGCCGAGGTCCGCCGTCGCCGTCGGCACGGCGGCCGCCCTGCTGGCCCCGACCCCGCCGGTCGACGCGGGTGACGGCTCCTCCTCGGACGTGTTCCTCGTCCCGCCCAACCCGGCCATGCACGACGAGCACGCCGCCGACGAGGAGCGCCGGACGCTGCGCGCGCGGGCGACCGAGCGGGACGAGGAGATCCGCCGGCTGGCGGCCCGGCTCGGCAAGGACCGGGAGCTGGCGGCCCGGCTCTCCTCGTGGCGCACGGGATGCCCGGCGGGCCGGCTCACCGAGCTGGCCGCTGCGGCGCGGGAGACACGGGCGTTCGCCGAGGAGGCCGAGGCGGAGCTCTCGGAGGCACGGACCGTCCGGGCCGAGACCGAGGAAGCGGCGGCCGAGGCGGCCCAGGTCCGCGACGAACGGCAGGAGGCCGCACAGAAGGCCCGCCGCGCCGCCGACGCCCTCGCCGGACTCGCCTACCGGCTGCGTGAGCGCGCCGGCTGGCAGGTCAAGCTGCGCGAACTCGCCGACGAGGCCGCCGAGTCCGAGGCCCGCGCCCAGTCCTGCCTGGAGCGCGCCCGCGCCGCCGACGAGGACCGCCGCGCCACCCAGCGCGCCGCCGACGACGCCCGCCGTACGGCGCGTGCGCTGCGCGCCGAGCGCGCGGAGATCGCGGGCGCCCCCGACGACGTACCGCAGAGCGACCCCGACGCGCCCAGGCACCCCCTCGCGGCCCTCCGCGAGGCCTACCGGGCCGCGTCCCAGGTCTACGAGAAGGTCGGCGTCGGCGCCGACCTGCGCGCCGAGCAGGCGCGGGCCGAGAGCGACGAGAGTTCCGCGATCGCCGAACTCGGCCGGCTGACCAACAAGGTCCGAAACCGTGCCGAACAGCTGCTGCAGTCCCCCGACGGCTCCGACGCGCCCTCCCGGCAGGCCGCCGTCGCCCGCGCCGAGGAACTCGTCCAGCTCCTGGAGAGCCGGGTGTCCCTGTCGAGCGAGCAGCTCGGGCGGCTGCGCGGCGAGGCCGAGCGCCACGCCCCCGAGGACGGCGACGCGCACACCGAGCTGCCCGAGGACCTGCTCCCGCGCGACGCCGAGCACGCCCAGGCCCTGCTGCGCACCGCCACCGCCGAACTCGCCTCCCGGGCCGAGGCGCTGACCGGGGCCCGCGAGGCCCACGCCGAGCTGCTGGAGTCCCACCGCGCCGCCGAGGACGCGGCCGGCGGCTTCGACGAGACCGCCGCCCTGCTCCGGGACCTCCTGCGCGACCACTCCACCGACGACGACCAGGAGGAGCCCGAGCCCTACCCGGGCGGCCCCGAGGAGGCACGCAGGGCCGCCGCCGAGGCCCGCCGCTCCCTGCGTGGGTGCGCCGCCGACCTGTCCGCCGCCGAGGGCTCCGTACGCGAGGCCAGTGACATCCTCGTGCGCCACGCCAACTCCACGCGCTACGAGCAGGTCCGCACCCCCGCCCGCCAGCAGATCCGCGAGCTGCCCGCGGCCTCGCTCCCCGAGCACGCCCAGAAGTGGGCCGACGCGTTCGCGCCCCGCCTCAGGGTCCTCACGGACGAGCTGGCCCAGCTGGAACGCAACCGGGACTCGATCGTCGACCGGCTGCGGGGCCTGGTGGAATCGGCCCTCGCCACGCTCCGCTCCGCCCAGCGGCTGTCCAGGCTCCCCGAGGGCCTCGGGGAGTGGTCCGGCCAGGAGTTCCTGCGCATCCGCTTCGAGGAGCCCGACCAGGCCACCCTCACCGAGCGGCTCGGCGAGGTCGTCGACGAGGCGACCCGCGCGGCCGTGAAGAAGAACTCCGACATGCGCCGGGACGGCATGTCCCTGCTGCTGCGGGGTGTCGGAGCCGCGCTCCAGCCCAAGGGCATCGCCGTGGAGATCCTCAAGCCGGACGCCGTGCTGAGGGCCGAGCGCGTCCCCGTCGGGCAGATGGGCGACGTCTTCTCCGGGGGCCAGCTGCTCACCGCCGCCATCGCCCTCTACTGCACGATGGCCGCGCTCCGCAGCAACGACCGGGGGCGGGACAAGCACCGGCACGCGGGCACGTTGTTCCTGGACAACCCCATCGGCCGCGCCAACGCGACCTACCTGCTGGAACTCCAGCGCGCCGTCTCGGACGCGCTCGGCGTCCAGCTCCTCTACACCACCGGCCTCTTCGACACGACCGCACTGGCGGAGTTCCCGCTGGTGATCCGCCTGCGCAACGACGCAGACCTGAGGGCGGGCCTGAAGTACATCAGCGTGGAGGAACACCTCCGCCCGGGACTGCCCAAGCAGCCCCAGGCGGGGGAGGCGGCGCACACCGAGATCACGGCGACACGCATGTACAAGAGGCCCACCACGACCGCGCCCTGAAGGGGCGCGGGAACTGCGCGACCAGCCGGCACGGACCCGCAGTCGCCCCGCGCCCCCAGGCACCCTCCTCCTCAGGCGTCGGCTTTCAAAAGATCCGCGCACTTCTCGCCGATCATCATCGTCGTGATGCACGGATTCACCGTCACCAGATCCGGCATCACCGACCCGTCCGCGACCCGCAGCCCCCCGATCCCCTTCACCCGCAGTCGCGCGTCCAGGGGCGCCGAGGCGTCGTCGTCCGCGCCCATCCTCACGGTGCAGGCCGGGTGGTAGACGGTGTTGTGGGTCTTCTGGATGTAGTCGAGCAGTTCCTCGTCGCTCCGCACGTCGGGCCCGGGCGCCAGCTCGGCCCCCGCCCAGCCGCTCAGTGCCGGCTGCGCCGCGATCTGCCGGGCGAGACGAAGGCCGTACGTCATCACGCGCACGTCGTGCTCGTGCGTGAAGTAGCGCGGGTCGACCTTCGGTTTGTCCCGGTAGTCGCGGGTGCGCAGCCGTACGGTGCCCCGGGACCTCGCCCGCGTCACGTTCGGCGTCAGACAGAACGCGTTCTCGGAGGTCGGGTAGCCGTGGCGGGCCGTGTTCATGTCGAACGGCACGGACCCGTAGTGGAACATCAGGTCGGGCCGGTCCAGGCCCGGTTCGGTGTCGTAGAAGATGCCCGCCTCCCACCACTGGTTGGACTCGGTGGGCATCGGCTGAGCGGCCTCCCACATGATGACGCCCTCGGGGTGGTCCTGGAGGTTCTCGCCGACGCCCGCCGAGTCCACGACCACGTCCACGCCCACCTCGCGCAGCTGTTCGGCGGGGCCGATGCCGGAGAGCATGAGGAGCTTCGGGGTGTCGATCGCGCCGCAGGAGACGACGACCTCACGGCGGGCACGTACCGTCCGGGTGTGGATGAGGTCCGGGTCCAGATACTCGGCGCCGACACAGCGACGTCCCTCCAGCACCAGCTTCTTGGCGCGGACCCCGGTGCGGACCTCCAGGTTGGGGCGCCTGCCCATGATCGGGTGGAGATACGCCACCGAGGAGGACTGCCGGATGTTGTTCTCGTCGGAGTTGATCTGGAACCAGTTGGCGCCCCGCACCACCGTCGTCCCGGTGTTGAACGGCGTCGTCGGGATACCCGCCTGTACGCACGCCTCCAGCAGCGCGTTGCCGCACGGGTCCTCGCTCTTGATGGTGCGCAGCTTCACCGGTCCGGAGCGCCCGTGGTGCTCGCCGGGCGCGTCGTTGGTCTCCAGGCGCCGGTAGAGCGGGAAGAGGTCGGCCGCGGACCAGCCCGTACAGCCCGCTGCCGCCCAGTCGTCGAGGTCTTCCGCCGGCGCCCAGAAGGCGATGCACGAGTTGTGGGAGGAGCAGCCGCCGAGGACCTTCGCCCGCGCGTGCCGCATGAAGCTGTTGCCGCCGGCCTGCGGTTCGACCGGGTAGTCCCAGTCGTAGCCGGACTCCAGCAGGCCCATCCAGCGTTCCAGTTTCAGGACGTCGTCGTCTCCGACGTCACTGGGGCCCGCTTCCAGTACACACACCGTGACCGACGGATCCTCGGAGAGTCTGGCCGCGACGACGTTTCCCGCGGTGCCGCCGCCGACCACGACGTAGTCGAATTCGTCTGCCTTCATGGGGGTCGCCCTTCTGCGTTGCTGTGCTGCCGTGCCGTTGTGCCGTGTCTGACCGGGGGAGGGAAGCGGCTCTCAGTCGCCCGCCGGAGCGGCGACCGGGGCGGCGGGCGGTACGGGCGGAGACGTGGGCCCGGCGTCCGCGACCACGCGGTGCTCGGCGAGCACACCGGTCCTGTGCCGCTGGATGAACCAGTAGTAGGCGAAGCCGCCGCCGGCGATGATCCCGACGAAGAGGACCGCGCCCCACTGCAGGTACCAGTGGAACGGGGCGGCCGCGTTGTAGACCGCCGCCCTCGGCCAGATCAGGTTGAGGGTCATGCCCGCGCCCCACACGACGGCGAGGATGTTCACGACGACGCCCCAGCGGCCCAGGGAGAACCTGCCGTCCCCGGCCGGCTGCCACGTGCCGCGCAGCCGCGCCACGAGCATCGGTACGGTGACGCCCAGATAGGCCAGGTAGATCATGATGATGCCGATGCTGGTCACCACGGTGAAGATCTGCGGCTGACGGATGTTGACCACGAGGATGCCCAGCGCCAGCACACCGATGATCACGGTCGGCAGCACCGGCGTCTGGAAACGCGGGTGGATCTTGGCGAGCTTCGAGGAGGCGGGCAGGTTGTTGTCCCGGGCCATGGCGAAGGTCAGCCGGACGGCGGCGGTGTGCACGGCCAGGGCGCACACGGTGACCGCGATCAGGACGCACCACAGCATCGCCTTGCCGGCCGTCGGGCCGAGCACGTTGAGCACGACGTACTGCAGACCGTCCGTGGACAGCTGCTCGCCCTTCAGGCTGGAGACGCTCATCAGCGCCAGCAGCAGGATCAGACCGCCGAGGAGGAAGGAGGCGATGATCGCCCGGATGATGGCGCGCGGCGCGTTCCGGGTCGGGTCCAGGGACTCCTCACCGAGCGAGGCGGCCGTGTCGAAGCCGTACATGACGTACGCGGACGCCAGCGAGGCCACGAGGAACGCGCCCAGGTACCCGTTGCCGTACGCGTCGCCGGTGCCGTTGGTCTCCATGACCACCTGCGGGCCGCGGGTGATGTGCACGGCGAACAGCACGATCAGGACGACCGTGGCGATCAGTTCGATGAACACGCCCGCCGTGTTGATCCGGGCCATCAGCTTCACGCCGAAGGCGTTCACCGCGGTGGTGAACGCGATCAGCACCGCGGCCAGGATGACCGCGTTGGTCGCCACGTCGTACGTGCCGGTGCCGTCCCCGACGAACTGGAACACGTCGGAGATCTGCGGCAGCGTCAGCTGGTAGGCCAGCGCGACCGCCGCGATCGACACGATGGAGGCGGTCAGCATCATCCAGCCGGCGAGCCAGCCCAGATGCGGATTGCCTATCTTCTTCGACCAGTTGTAGACCGAGCCCGCGACCGGGTAGCGGGCCGCCAGCTCGGCGAAACAGAGCGCGACCATGAACTGGCCGACGAACACCATCGGCCAGGACCACCAGTAGGCGGGGCCGCCACTGGCGAAGCCGAAGTAGAACAGCTGGAAGGTGCCGGTGAGGATCGAGATGTAGCTGATCCCGGCGGCGAAGGTGTGGAAGTTGCCGAGTGTGCGCTTGAGTTCGGGCTTGTAGCCGAACTCGGTCAACTCGGTGTCGTCGGAGGCGTTCTTGGGGCCGGTGGGTTGCTCGATGGTCGTCATGAGCGGACTCCTGGTGGGCCTTGGGGAGGAGGGGGGAGCGGCTCTTGCGGATGCCGGAAGGGCGGGGGAGGGCGTGGTGCGGGAGAGAGCGCCCCGGGAGCAGGCGTGAAGAGGGAAGGGCCGTCGCAGGCCGTACGGGGCCGCGGGGGCGCCGTGTGGGAGAAGGGGCGGAGCTAGGCGAACCAGCCCTGGGGCGCGGGAGCCGTGTTGCGCCAGATGTGCTTGGCCTCGCGGTACTCGGCGAGCCCCGCGGGCCCGAGTTCGCGGCCGAAGCCGGACTGCTTGTAACCGCCCCACTCGGCCTGCGGCACGTACGGGTGGTAGTCGTTGATCCAGACCGTGCCGATCCGCAGCCGGGCCGCGACCCGCTGTGCCCTGGCCTCGTCGGTCGTCCAGACGGCACCGGCCAGGCCGTAGATCGTGTCGTTGGCCAGCCGTACCGCCTCGTCCTCGGTGCTGAACCGTTCCACCGTCAGCACCGGCCCGAACGACTCGTCCTGGACCACGGACATCGAGCCCGTGCACTCGTCCAGGACGGTCGGCAGATAATAGAAACCCTGGTCGTAGGCGTCGCCGCTCGGTCGCTCGCCGCCGCAGCGCAGCACCGCGCCCTCGGCGACGCCCCGGGCGACGTACTCCTCGACCTTCGAGCGGTGTGCCGCCGAGATCAGCGGACCGGTCTGCGCCGACTCGTCGAACGGGCCGCCGAGCCGGATCTCCTTCGCCCGGCGGACGACCTCGTCGACGAACCGGTCGTGCAGCGAGTCCTCCACCAGGAGGCGGGCTCCCGCCGAGCACACCTGCCCCGAGTGCAGGAAGACCGCGGTCAGTGCCATGTCGACGGCCGCGTCGAAGTCGGCGTCGGCGAAGACGATGTTCGGGTTCTTGCCGCCCAGCTCCAGGGCGACCTTCTTCACGCTCGCGGCGGCGTTGGCCATGAGCCGGCGCCCGGTCTGCAGTCCGCCGGTGAAGGAGACCAGGTCCACGTCCGGGTGCTCGGAGAGCGGGGCACCGGCCTCCGGGCCCGCGCCGAGGACCAGGTTCGCCACGCCCGTGGGCACCCCGGCCTCCTCCAGGAGGCGCATCAGGTGGATCGCGGTGTGCGGGGTCAGCTCGCTCGGCTTGAGCACGAAGGTGTTGCCGGCAGCGAGCGCGGGGGCGACCTTCCAGGCCGTCTGGAGGAGGGGGTAGTTCCAGGGGGTGATCAGCGCGCACACACCGACCGGCTCGTACACGACCCGGCTGTCGACGCCGGCCTGGCCGGTGTCGACGACCCGCCCGGTCTCGGCCGTGGCCGCGCGTCCGAAGTAGCGGAAGCAGTTCGCGATGTCGTCGATGTCGTACTCGCTCTCCACCAGCCTCTTGCCGGTGTCGAGGGACTCGGCGCGGGCGAGCGCGTCCTTGTCGCGTACGAGCAGATCGGCCACCCGCAGCAGCAGGTCACCGCGGTCGGCGGGTGACGTGCTGGGCCAAGGGCCCTCGTCGAAGGCGCGGCGTGCGGCCGTGATCGCCTCGACGGTGTCCTTCGCTCCGGCCTCGTCGACGACGGCGACCAGGCTGCCGTCGGCGGGACAGCGGATCTCGCGCGTCCGTCCGTCGAGCGCGGATCGCCACGCTCCGCCGATGAAAAGTTCGGGCATGTCTCTCGTTCCTCCTGGTCAGCGCCGTGAGGCAGGCGCCCTCGCGGCTGTGCGCCTAACCGGAAGACCGCGTTCTATGCCCAAGAGAGGTCAAATGTGACAGTCGACACGCCTGGTCGGGAGCCTGGACTTCCGAGAAACCGGACCGGTGGGACCAGCACACCACCCTTCCGACACCCTCGCGACGCCATGACCGAACGCGGACGTTCGCAGGTTTCGGCGAGGGGGCGCAGGGGGTGAGAGAGCATGCGGGGTGGGCCCACGCCTCACATGGGCCCACCCCGTCGTCCTACGCGTCGTCCTACGGGTGCGACAACTGCCCGGCGCCACCGCGCCGGCGTATCCGGGCCTGTGCGCGCTCCGTCGTCCGTGCCTCGCGGCGGGCCCGCCGCCGCTCACGCCGCAACGAGCGCGCCGTGCTGCTGGGTGCGGAGATCACGCCGTTGCGCTGGTTCCACACCTGGCGGGTCACCCAGACGTCCAGCACGCCCCAGGTCGCCGCGATCGCGCTCGCCAAGGTGCTCAGCACCATGGGGAACGCCGGCCACGAGTCCGCCAGCGTGCACAGGACCGCCACCATCGCCTGGACCAGGGTCGCCGCGATGATGAGGACCGCACGCACCGCCGCCGTCCGTACCGGATCGGGCAACCGCCGCCTGCGCGCCGGTTCTTCGATCCACAACGGCCGGTAATGCACCCGTTCTTCGTCGCCACGGGCGGAGAGCCCCCGTACCTTCACCGCGATGCTCTCCCCCGTCAGGAGGCCGCGCTCCGGTTCCTGAGCGCTTCGCTCCGCCCTCTCGGGCGTCGCCGCTCCGTCCCCGGGCGCCATGCGCCGCTCCGCCGTGCCCATCAACTCGTCACTCCCCACCGCCGGTGGACCAACAGATCCGGATCGCGAGACCCGGCCCCCCACTGGTGCCCGACTTCCTCTGGTTTACGCCGCCTGGGAGCGTCGTGCGTGGCCTGTGGCCCGTTCCGCCCCCAATTCCCGTACAGAAAGACGATCGACGTGCGCCGAAGATTCCCGTGGAACGCAAAAATCCGGCCAACCGGCCAACTTCCCCGACGGGATGCCGTGGCTTCAACTGCCTGACGGAGGGAGGCAATCTCCCCCAAAGGACGGACAACTCCCCCTGTCCGGTTCGCCTTGGGTACGGAGGAGGTGCCTCCGGCGCTTCGAGATACGTGTGAGTCGGTAGTAGGCTCACGCCGTTTGTTGACGCACATGTGTGCCCCCGGGCCTGGCGGGGGTCGAGCTGGGGGAGGCCATGCGCTTTCGCGGGAAATCGATCCGCCGGAAGATCGTGGCGCTGCTGCTCGTGCCCCTGGTGGCGCTGACCGGTGTCTGGACGTTCGCCACGGTGCTGACGGGCCGTGAGGCGAGCGACCTCTTCAGGGTGGCGGACATCGTGGAGGAGGTCGGCTTCCCGACCGAGGACACCATCCGTGTGCTCCAGCAGGAGCGCCGCCAAACCCTCGTCTACCTCGCCGACCCCCGGGCCTCCGGTGCGCTGAAGGCGCTCGACCGCAGCCGGTCCGCCACGGACGCGGCCGTCGACGAGTTCCGCGAGCACGCCCAGAAGGCCGACCTGCGCGACGAGATGGGCGAGACGACCTCGCTGCGGCTCACGGCCATCCTGGACGCCCTCGACGGCCTGCCGTCGCTGCGTACGACCGTCGAGAGCGGCACCGTCAGCGCCGCCAAGGCCCTCGGCCACTACAACGACCTCGTCGACCCCTGCTTCACCCTGCTGTCCAACCTCCCCGCCCTCGACAGCGTGGAGATGGACAAGCAGGGCCGCGCCCTGATCAACGTCGGCCGGGCCCGTGAACTCCTCTCCCGCGAGGACGCGTTGCTCAGCTCCGTGCTCGTGGCGAACCGGATCACCAAGGACGAGATCCGCGACTTCTCCGACCTCGTGGCCCAGCGCACCCTGCTGTACGAGATCAGCCTGCCGCAGCTGCCCGCGGCCGAACGCGACCGCTTCCACCGCTACTGGCGGAACGCGAACACCGCGCCCCTGCGCTCGGTGGAACAGGGCGTCATCGCCTCCGACCCCGGCCGGCCGAGCGGGGTCACCGCGAAGACCTGGGACAGCGCCGTCGAGCCCGTCCTCTCCGATCTCCGCGACCTCAGCGTCGAGGCGGGCGACCGCTACCAGGACCGCGTCAGTCCACTGGCCACCAGCGTCATCCTGAAGGCGGCCGTCGCCGGTGTCCTCGGCCTCTTCGCCCTGCTCGTCTCCCTCTTCATGTCCGTGCGCATCGGCCGGGTCCTCATCCGCGACCTGCGCCGGCTCCGCCAGGAGGCCCACGAGACCGCCGGGGTGCGACTGCCCAGCGTCATGCGCAGGCTCGCCGCGGGCGAACAGGTCGACGTGGAGACCGAGGTCCCGCACCTGGAGTACGACAAGAACGAGATAGGCGAGGTCAGCCAGGCCCTCAACACCCTGCAGCGGGCGGCCGTCGAGGCCGCCGTCAAGCAGTCCGAACTCCGCAGCGGCATCTCCGAGGTCTTCGTCAACCTCGCCCGCCGCAGCCAGGTCCTGCTGCACAAGCAGCTCACCCTCCTCGACACCATGGAACGCCGGACCGAGGACACCGACGAACTGGCCGACCTGTTCCGCCTGGACCACCTGACGACCCGTATGCGCCGCCACGCCGAAGGCCTGGTCATCCTCTCCGGAGCGGCCCCGTCCCGGCAGTGGCGCAAGCCCATCCAGCTGATGGACGTGGTCCGCGCGGCCGTCGCCGAGGTCGAGGACTACGAGCGGATCGAGGTGCGCCGGCTGCCCCGGGTCGCCGTGACCGGCCCCGCGGTCGCCGACCTCACCCACCTCGTGGCCGAACTCCTGGAGAACGCCACGGTGTTCTCGCCCCCGCACACCGCCGTACAGGTGCTCGGTGAGCGCGTCGCCAACGGCTTCACCCTGGAGATCCACGACCGGGGCCTCGGCATGTCGGCCGAGGCGCTCCTCGACGCCAACCTCAAGCTCGCCGAGACCCCCGACTTCGAACTGTCCGACACCGATCGGCTCGGTCTCTTCGTGGTCAGCCGGCTCGCCCAGCGGCAGAAGGTCCGCGTCTCCCTCCAGCCCTCCCCGTACGGCGGCACGACGGCCGTGCTGTTCATCCCCGACGCCCTGCTCACCGACGACGTCCCCGACACCAACGGCATCGGCTTCCGCCTCGACCGCGCCCACCCCACCCGGGAGGCCGAGCTGGAGGACGAGCGCAACGCGGCGCTCTCCCAGGTACCGGTGCGGCTCCCGGGCCTCTCCGCCGCCATCCTGGACGGCCCGGTGGAGCTGGAGGCCCCCGTCGACCGGGAGCCCCTGGTCGGCTTCCCGGGCGCCCTCGGCGACGAGGACGCCGAGCGGGGCGGGCTGTTCCGGCCCCGGCACTCCCTCACCGGTGTCGCCGACGAGCACCAGCAGCCGACGCGCGACGGCGAAGCACGCCCGGCACCTCTCACCGACCCCGACCCGACGCTCGGCCCGGTCCCGCTGCCCCAGCGCCGGACCCCGCATCTCGTCAGCTCGCACGGCCGTTCGGTGGCCGGTGCGAGGCCGAGGCACGCGGAGGACGAGCCGGAGCAGGGTCGTACGGCGGGCGTCGGCCCGATCGCCGACACCAGGCCGCTCAGCGCCCTGCGCGGTGACCGCGCCGAACCGCCGGCCCACCCCGGAGCCGACCGCCCCGGGCCCGGCGGTCTCCCCGGTGGACACCACGCCGACCCCCTGGCCCCGGGCGGGTACGAGGGCCCCGTCCTGCCCCAGCGCCGCCGTACCACCCCCGAGGGCGGCGCGGCCCCGATGACCTCGCGGTACGGCTCGGGCGAGCCGACCCCGCGTGCGGACACGACGACCGACCAGGCAGAATCAGCACCGAGCCCGCTGCCCCGTCGCGTCCGACAGGCCAATCTGGCACCGCAGTTGAAGGACGGCCCCGACCGGCGCGCCGAACGCGAGAGGTCCCGTTCCGCGGGGCACCCGGAGCCGACCGAACGCGACGCCGACGAGGTACGCAGCCGTATGGCCTCGCTCCAGCACGGTTGGCGGCGCGGCCGCGAGGAGAACGCCGAGGGCGACGACGCCCAGGACGTCTCAGCACCACGAGGAACGACTAAGGGGGACGGTCGATGACCGCACCGAAGGCCGATGGGCACACCGCGACCGGCACGTCCGGGGAGCTGAACTGGCTCCTGGACGACCTGGTCCAGCGCGTCGCCAGTATCCGCAAGGCGCTCGTGCTCTCCAGCGACGGACTGCCCACGGGCGTCTCCGCCGACCTCACCCGGGAGGACAGCGAGCACCTGGCCGCCGTCTCCTCCGGGTTCCACAGTCTCGCCAAGGGCGTCGGCCGCCATTTCGAGGCGGGCAGCGTCCGCCAGACCGTCGTGGAACTCGACGAGGCCTTCCTCTTCGTCACGGCCGCCGGTGACGGCAGCTGCCTCGCCGTCCTAGCCGACGCCGACGCCGACATCGGCCAGGTCGCCTACGAGATGACCCTCCTGGTCAAGCGGGTCGGCGTGCATCTGGGCTCCGCCCCGCGCGCCGATGTGCCCCAGGGCGGGTAGTGGGACGGCATGAGCCGAGACGGTCAGGGAAGAAGCCACTGGTTCGACGACGAGGCCGGACCAGTGGTGCGTCCGTACGCGATGACGCGCGGCCGGACCAATCACGCGATCCAGCACCGTCTCGACCTGATCGCCGTGGTCGTCACGGAACCGCACGTCGACGACCCGGAAGAGGACCACTCCCTCTCCCCTGAGCACGTCCGTATCGTCGAGCTCTGCCGTGACACCCCCCAGTCGGTGGCCGAACTGGCCGCCGACCTGGACCTTCCCGTCGGGGTCGTCCGCGTCCTCGTCGGAGACCTCGTGGACGAGGAACTCGTCCACGTCACCCGTCCCGTCCCGCCCGCCGAGCTGGTCGACGAGAGCATTCTGCGCGACGTGATCAACGGCCTCCGGGCGCTGTGAACAGCACGGAGAGCGGAGTGGATACGTGACAGCCAACCATCCAGCAGGAGAAGGACCGATGATCCTCGGGCGCTCTGAGCGCGGCACACCTCCGGTCGAGCCCGTCACGCTCAAGATCCTCGTGGCCGGCGGTTTCGGCGTGGGCAAGACCACCTGCGTCGGCGCGGTCAGCGAGATCAAGCCGCTGCGCACCGAGGAGGTGCTCACCGAGGCGGGCCGCCCGGTCGACGACATCAGCGGTGTGGAGAACAAGACCACCACCACCGTCGCCATGGACTTCGGACGGATCACCCTCCGCGAGGACCTGGTCCTGTACCTGTTCGGCACCCCCGGCCAGGACCGCTTCTGGTTCCTCTGGGACGAGCTCGCCTCCGGTGCCCTCGGCGCGGTGGTGCTGGTGGACACGCGCCGTCTGGAGGACTGCTTCGCCGCCGTCGACTACTTCGAGCGGCGCTCCATACCCTTCGTGATCGGCGTCAACTGCTTCGACGACGCCGCGCGTTACCCCGCCGATACCGTCCGACAGGCCCTCGACCTCGATCCCGAGGTGCCGATCGTGCTCTGCGACGCCCGCCGCCGCGACTCCGTCAAGGACGTCCTCGTCTCCGTCGTCCGGCACGCGATGCGGTACGCGACGGACCACCGCCAGCCGGCCACCACCTGAAGCACGGCCCGTACCCCCGCCGACCGGGGTACGAGCCGTGGCCTCATGGCACGCGCGCGTGGACCCACGGTCCGCGTGCCGCGCGGACGAACGCGCGCGTGCCCCGGTCCCCCGGGCGCTCTCCTCCTCAGCGCACGTCGTCCTCGTGCCAGCCGAAGCTCTTCTCCACCGCCTTGCGCCAGTTGTGGTACTCGCGGTCCCGCACGGAGGCCTCCATGGAGGGTGTCCACTCGACGTCCTTGCGCCAGTGCGACTTCAGCTCGTCGAGGCCGTCCCACACCCCGGTCGCGAGCCCGGCCGCGTACGCGGCGCCCAGGCACGTGGTCTCCGAGACCTGCGGCCGGATCACCGGCACGTCCAGGACGTCCGCCTGGTGCTGCATCAGCAGGTTGTTCCGGGTCATGCCGCCGTCGACCTTGAGGGTCGTGATGCGCACCCCCGAGTCCTGGAACATGGCGTCCACGACCTCACGCGTCTGCCAGCTCGTCGCCTCCAGCACCGCGCGGGCGAGATGTGCCTTCGTGACGTACCGGGTCAGTCCGGTGACGACCCCCCGCGCGTCGGAGCGCCAGTAGGGGGCGAACAGGCCCGAGAACGCGGGCACGATGTACGCCCCGCCGTTGTCGTCGACGCTCCGCGCCAGGGGCTCGATCTCGTCGGCGCTACCGATGATGCCGAGCTGGTCGCGGAACCACTGCACCAGGGCACCCGTGATCGCGATCGACCCCTCCAGGCAGTACACCGGCGCCTCGTCGCCGATCTTGTACCCCATGGTCGTGAGCAGTCCGTTCTTCGACGCGACCGGCCGACTCCCGGTGTTGAGCAGCAGGAAGCTGCCCGTGCCGTAGGTGTTCTTCGCCGTGCCGACGTCGTAGCAGGCCTGGCCGAAGACCGCCGCCTGCTGGTCACCGAGCGCCGACGCGACCGGTACCCCGGCGAGCGGGCCCACGGCGGTGCCGTACACCTCGGCGGAGGACCTGATCTCCGGAAGGATCGCTTCCGGGATGTTCATCGCGGAGAGGATCGAGGCGTCCCACTGGAGCGTCCGCAGGTTCATCAGCATGGTGCGCCCGGCGTTGGTGACGTCGGTGACGTGCCGGCCGCCGTCCGTGCCGCCCGTCAGGTTCCAGATCAGCCAGGAGTCGATGGTGCCGAACGCGATCTCGCCGCGTTCGGCGCGGCCCCTGAGGCCGGGCACGTTGTCGAGCAGCCAGGTGGCCTTCGGCCCGGAGAAGTAGCTGGCCAGCGGCAGACCGGTCTGCTCACGGAACCGGTCCTGGCCGTCGGTGCCCCCGAGTTCGTTGCAGAGCGCCGAGGTACGCGTGTCCTGCCAGACGATCGCGTTGTGCACCGGCATGCCCGTCGCGCGGTCCCACAGGACCGTCGTCTCCCGCTGGTTGGTGATCCCGAGCGCGCTGATCTGCTCGGCGCGCAGACCCGCCTTGGCGATCGCCCCGGCGACCACCGCCTGCACCTTCGACCAGATCTCGGTGGCGTCGTGTTCCACCCACCCCGGCTTGGGGAAGATCTGGCGGTGCTCACGTTGGTCCACGGCGACGATCGCGCCGTCGTGGTCGAAGATGATGCAGCGGCTCGAAGTGGTGCCCTGATCGATGGCGGCGACGTACTTCTGGGCGTTGTCCGGCATGGCATCCCCTCACGTCTTACGTCTCTTCACGTCTTGCGGCGATTCACGTCCTACGCCGATTCACGTCTGCGGCGGCTCACGTCTCACGGTGGCTCACGTCGTGCGTCCCTGCACGTCGTGCGTCCCCTCATGTCCTGCATCACTGCACGTCCTGCGTCACCGCACGTCCTGCGTCGGTCGTGTCAGAAGGCCGCGTTGTAGACGAGGCCGGCCAGGGCACCGCCGACCAGAGGGCCGACGACCGGGATCCAGGCGTAACCCCAGTCCGAGGTGCCCTTGTCGGGGATCGGCAGGAACGTGTGCACGATGCGTGGGCCGAGGTCACGGGCGGGGTTGATGGCGTAGCCGGTGGGCCCACCGAGGGAGAGACCGATACCGACGACCAGGAAGGACACCAGCAGGACCGAGATGCCGGAGCCGTAGATCCCGGCCTCCTCGCCGGGGATCTGACCGATGCCGATGCCCGTGTTCCGGCCGAACGCGAGGATCGGCAGGACGAGGGCGATCGTCGCGATGATCTCGGTGATCAGGTTGGCGAC
Source organism: Streptomyces bottropensis ATCC 25435 (assembly GCF_000383595.1). Lineage (NCBI taxonomy): Bacteria > Bacillati > Actinomycetota > Actinomycetes > Kitasatosporales > Streptomycetaceae > Streptomyces > Streptomyces bottropensis. The sequence continues at coordinate 3,794,440 of NZ_KB911581.1, forward strand.
CGGATTCCGGATCTCCGGGATGGTGGAGAAGATCCCGAGGGTGGGCGTCGGCTCGTGCGCCGTGCCCTCCGTGGTGCCCTCCTTGCGGACGTTCGCCTGGAACTGCGCGAGATAGACGAGGTAGGCGAGGACCGCGCCGAGCATCGCGCCGACCAGCTGGCCGAGGAGATACACCCAGACCTTGTCCCAGACCTCGGTGTCGACCGCGATCCCTATCGTCACCGCCGGGTTGAGGTGTCCGCCCGACAGCGGTGCGGCCGTGTAGGCGCCCGCCAGCACGGCGAAGCCCCAGCCGAACGCGATGACGATCCAGCCCGACGCCCTCGCCTTCGAGAACCTGAGGGTGACGGCGGCGCACACACCGGCGCCGAAGAGAATCAGGATCGCCGTACCGATGACCTCACCGACGAATATGTCTCCGTTGCTCATGGCGGCTCCTTGGCCCCGGCCCGGAGCGATCGACCCCGGACCTTCCGTGCAGGGTGCGTTCCCATGGCTACTTCGGCCGAAGGCAGGCAGACCCGCGCCCCGCCCGGCGTCCGTGACGAGCGTGCCGTCGCAGCGGAATCGCCCGTGGGGAGTGGCCCGTCGCACGGGCGCGAGGCCCGAGCGGCGCAGTGCCAGGCAGTGCACAAAGAGGCCCGAATGCGGCGATGCCGACCGACACCCGGAAGTGTTCACCGGCACCCGGGGGGCGTCAAGAACACGGACGGCAACGGTTGAGAGCGGCTCCGGGGCGCACCCGACCGCGCGCGACCCGGAGCCGGCCCCGACGGCCCGACAGACACCGCGCACCCCGCGCGCCCAGCGCACCCCGAGGATCACCGGACGGTGATCACCGAACGGCGACCACCGCCGACCCATGCCCGAACAACCCCTGATTGGCGCTGATCCCCACTCTCGCCCCCTCGACCTGTCGGTCGGTCGCCTCGCCCCGCAACTGCCACACCAGCTCGCACACCTGAGCGATCGCCTGCGCCGGAACCGCCTCTCCGAAGGAGGCCAGCCCTCCACTGGCGTTCACGGGGGTCCGCCCGCCCAGGGCCGTCGCACCGTCCCGCAGCAGCTTGGCGGCCTCCCCCTCGCCGCACAGCCCCAGATCCTCGTACCACTGCAACTCCAGCGCCGTGGACAGGTCGTAGACCTCGGCGAACGAGAGATCCTCGGGCCCGACACCCGCCTCCTCGTACGCCGCCCGCGCGATCGACGCCCGGAAGGTCTCCTCCGGCGCGGCCACCGCGACCGCCGAGTCGGTGGCGATGTCCGGCAGATCCAGCACCGTGTTGGGATAGCGGGGTGTCACCGTGGACACCGCCCGTATCCGCACCGGCTCACGCACGCCGTGCCGCCGCGCGAACTCCAGGCTGGACAGCACCAGCGCCGCGCCCCCGTCCGAGGTCGCGCAGATGTCCAGCAGCCGCAGCGGATCGGCCACCACGGCGGAGGCCGCGACCTCCTCGGGGGTGACCCGCCTGCGGTAGCGCGCGTACGGATTGAGCGCTCCCAGGGCGGAGTTCTTCACCTTGACCCGCGCGAAGTCCTCCGGGGTGTCCCCGTGCACCGCCATCCGCCGCCGCGCGTACAGCCCGAAGTACGTCGGATTGGTGGCCCCGAGGATCCGGAACCGCAGCCAGTCCGGATCGTCCTCACGATCGCCGCCGGCCGGCCGGAAGAACCCCTTCGGGGCCGAGTCCGCGCCCACGACGAGCACCACGTCCGCGAGGCCCGCGAGGATCTGGGCCCGCGCGGTGGCGACCGCCTGGGCCCCGGACGCGCACGCCGCGTACACGCTCGTCACGCGGGCTCCCTGCCAGCCGAGCGCCTTCGCGAAGGTCGCCCCCGCCACATAGCCCGGATAGCCCCCACGCACCGTGTCCGCGCCGACGATCGAGCCGACGTCCCGCCAGTCGACCGCCGCGTCCGTCAGCGCCGCGCGTGCCGCCGCCGTCCCGTACTCGACGAAACTCCGCCCCCACTTGCCCCACGGATGCATGCCCGCGCCCAGCACCGCCACCTCGCCCGTCACGCCCCCACCCCCGCCGGCCTCCAGTGCCAGGTCGTCCAGGTCGTCTCCGCGTCCTCGTGCAGCACACCGGGGACGACCTCCACCTCCATGCCCACCGCCAGATCGGCGACGGTGACCCCGGGAACGGCCTGTCCCAGCACCACGAGGCGCTCGTCGGCCAGTTCCACAGCGATCAACGCGTACGGTTCCCAGGGAAGTTCCGGATCGGACACGTAGGGTGACGGAGGCCGGTACCGGCCGTCGGTGTACGACCACACACGGCCCCGGCGCGACAAAGGGACCTCGACCAGGTCGCCGCCGGAGCAGTGCGGGTTGCGGCAGCGGATGTCCTCACGGGGGAAGAAGACCGAGGCGCACGCCGAACAGCGCGTGCCGAGCAGCCTGAACCCCTCGCCGTCCCCGGTGAACCATCCGGTGACCACAGGTATGCGAATTCGCGACAAAATCCCTCCCTGGCGAGCAGATCTGATGGTCCGTCAGAATTCTTCCACGGGCATCTCGAATTGGGCAGGTCACGGGAGAACCGACGAGCCCCGGACGGCGTCGCAGTATCGGGAGGGCCGGCCGGGGCCCACGGGGGTGGTTCCGGCCGGCTCTTCCGCGTACCACGGGTGACCCGCGCGTGCGGCGATGTGGCGCGTTGAGCCGCCCCGGCGAGACGACGAGCAGATGATCGGATACAGTCCGCCGCGTGCCCCCGAACCAACATCCACCCGCCAACTCCGCACCGGACTCTCACTGTTCGAGATGCGGAGCGCCCTACGGAGAGGGCGTGTCCGGCTGGCCCCGCACCTGCGCGGCCTGCCACACAGTGGCCTACCGCAATCCGCTTCCCGTCGCGGTGGCTCTCCAGCCCGTGTACGACACCAAGGGCACGGCCCTCGTGGTGATCACACGGACCATCGCCCCCGCGCGCGGGGGCATCGCCCTTCCCGGCGGCTTCATCGACCACCGGGAGGACTGGCGGCACGCCGTCGTCCGTGAACTCAAGGAGGAGACGGGCATCTGCGCGGCCGACCGCGACGTACGCCTCGCCGACGCCATGAGCTCACCCGACGGCCATCTGCTGCTGTTCGGGCTCCTCCCCGAGCGCCCGGCGGCAGCCCTGCCGCCGCCCGTCGCGACGGACGAGACGGAGGGCTGGCACCTGCTGCGCAGGCCCACCGAACTCGCCTTCCCCCTGCACACCCTGGCCGTCAAGGCGTTCTTCGACGGCCGCTACATCTGAGTCGAACCCATCTTCGAGCCGAGCCGGCTCACTCCCGGCCGAGCCCGCGTACCCGCACGGGATACGCGGGCTCGGCCGGGCCCTCGTCCCCGTCCCGCTCCACCACCACACGCGGCCCCTCCCAGCGCGCCGTGTACCGCTCGACCTCCGGCTCGTCCCAGCCGTCGCCCGCGTCCGGCACCACGAGCCCGCCCCCCGTCCGCCCGCGCGCGGGTGCCCACACCTCCAGCTCCAGGCCGCCGTCGGCGCCCCGGACCGGCAGCACGGCACCCGCGCGCGCGAGTACCGGGATGCGTGACACAGGCGCGTCGAGCAGTACCTGCCCCGGCCCTTCGTACGCCCGTTCCGTCACCGTGTCGTACCAACGCCCCCGCGGCAGCCGCACCGCACGCCGCTCCACACCCTGATCCAGCACCGGCGCCACCAGCAGACCGTCACCCAGCAGGAACGCGTCCTCGCAGTCACGCAACGCCCGGTCCTCGGGCGCCCCCCACCACAGCGGACGCACATAGGGCGCCCCCGTACGACGCGCCAGATGGGCCAGCGTCATGAAGTACGGCAGCAACCGCCGTCGCTCGACGAGCGCCACGCGCGCGTGCCCGACGACCCCCTCCCCGAACTCCCACGGCTCCCGGCGCCCCGCCCGCAGACCCGCGTGCGTACGGAACAGCGGCAGATACGCCCCGAGCTGGAACCACCGCAGATACAGCTCCGGCGACGGACTCCCGTCGAACCCGCCCACATCCGGACCCGAGTACGGCACCCCGCACAGACCGAGCCCCAGCACCAGCGACAGCGACGCCCGCAGCCCGGGCCAGCCCGTCACCACGTCCCCCGACCACGTCCCCCCGTAGCGCTGGAGGCCGGCCCACCCGGACCGCGAGAAGACGAACGGCCGCTCCTCGGGCACCAACCGACGCAGCCCCTCGTACGCGGCACGGGCCATGCACAGCGCGTACACGTTGTGCGCCTCGCGATGATCGCCGCCCCTGCCCTCCAGGTCGTGCCGGACGGACCGGGGCAGCGTGTTCTCACCGAACGCCGCGAACGACGTGGGCTCGTTCATGTCGTGCCAGAACCCGGCGAAGCCCTGCGCCAGCCGCTCCTCGTAGAGACCGCCCCACCACGCGCGCGTGCGCGGGCTCGTGAAATCCGGGAAGACCGAATTCCCGGCCCGCACGAGACCCCCCACGACCTGCCCGGCGGCATCCCGCACGAAGACGTCCTCGGCCGTCCCGCTGTCGTACACCGCGTCGCCGGGCCGCGCCCCGACCGCCGCGTCGACGATCGACACCAGCCGGATCCCGTCCCGCCGCAGCTCGTCGGCGAGATCCGGCAGCTTCGGAAAGTTCTCCGCATCCACCGTGAACACCTGGTTGGCGTCGTGGTGGTCGATGTCCAGATGGACTGCGTCCAGCGGCAGACCGTGCTCCCGGTACCCCGCGACGATCCGCCGCACCTCCTGCTCGCTCCCGAAACCCCGGCGCGCGTGATGATGTCCCAACGCCCACGCGGGCGGCAGCGCCGGAGCCCCGGTCAGGGCGGCCCAGGCATGCAGCACGCGTGCGGGGGTGCCCACGACCACCCAGCAGCGCAGCGGACCGCCGTCCATCCGCACCTCGGACGTCCCCGCCCGGTCGTGCCCGGACCCGGCCCCCTCCGCGCCCTCCCGCAGCGTCACCGTGCCGTCCCACGTGGTGTCGTGGAACACCAGATGCGTGCCCGCGTCGGCCACCACCATCTGCACCGGCATCGTCAGGCACAGCGGATCGTCACCGGGCGCGAACGGGCGGCCGGGGTCGGTGTTCCACAGCCGATACGTTCCGCCACGCAACCGCGGCCCGGCCGCCCGGCCCCCCAGCCCGAAGAACCGCGCGTCCGCCGCCACCTCGGAACGCTGCACCCAGCGCCCCTCGCCCCCACCGACCGGCTCCCACCACCGGGGCGGCAGATCACGCCGCAACGTCACTCCACCGGGCGTACGCACCTCCACGGCACCGAGCCGCGACACCACGACCGTCACCCGCTCGGCCACGACCCGCCAGCCGCCGTCCTTGTCCGGCTCCAGAACGGCCCGCGGATCGGGCTCCGGGCACCGGCCCGCAAGCGCGTACGACGGCTCGGGCCCGGCCCCGTCCCACCCCCAGAACACCGCCCCGTTCACATCGACGGTGACCCGCAACGCCGACCGGCCGAACCGGACGACCCCGCCGCCCGGGCCCGGCTCCACACCCACCACCGCCCCGGGCACCCGAGCCCGCTCGGCGCCCCGCGCCGGCAACGCGGCGGCGTCGGCACGCCTCCTGCGCCACGCGGCCCGCACGGTCCGCAGCCCCTGAGCCACCCCCGCCGAACCGATCGCCTTCACCGAACGCACCAGGTCACGACCGTCCATGCTGCTCACCCTGCCACCGCCCGGCCGATTCGTGTGAGCCGTTCAACTACCGTTCACCCGTGATGGCGGCACATGTTCACGCAGCCGTCGATCCGCGGCTCACCCTGGTGCGGAAGTCGATCACATGGCATCGTCCGTGTCAGCCGCGTCACGCGCACACCCCTGCCCGTACGCGCCCGCCGCACACCACGCGCACAGCCCCGGGAGCCGCCCCATGACCTCAGCGAACCCCTCGCCGCTCTGGCAGCCCGACGCGGAGCGCGTCGCCGGGGCCCGGATCACCGCGTTCCAGTCCTGGGCGGCCCAACACCACGGAGCCCCCGCCGAGGGCGGATACCCGGCCCTGCACCGCTGGTCCGTCGACGAACTCGAGACGTTCTGGAAAGCCGTCACCGAGTGGTTCGACGTACGGTTCTCCACCCCCTACGCGCGCGTGCTCGGCGACCGCGCCATGCCCGGCGCCGCATGGTTCCCCGGAGCCACCCTCAACTACGCCGAACACGCCCTGCGCGCCGCCGACACCCGCGCCGACGAACCGGCCCTGCTCCACGTCGACGAGACCCATGAACCCCGCGCCGTGACCTGGACCGAGCTGCGCCGCCAGGTCGGCTCACTCGCCGCCGAACTCCGCGCTCTCGGCGTACGCCCCGGAGACCGCGTCAGCGGCTACCTCCCGAACATCCCCGAGGCCGTCGTCGCCCTCCTCGCCACGGCCGCCGTCGGCGGCGTCTGGACCTCCTGCGCCCCGGACTTCGGCGCCCGCAGCGTCCTCGACCGCTTCCAGCAGGTCGAACCCGTCGTCCTGTTCACCGTCGACGGCTACCGCTACGGCGGCAAGGAACACGACCGCCGCGACACCGTCGCCGAACTCCGCCGCGAACTGCCCACCCTGCGCGCCGTCGTCCACATCCCCGTCCTCGGCACGCAGGCCCCCGAGGGCGCCCAGGAATGGTCCGCCCTGACCTCCGCCGACGTCCCGCCGGTCTTCGAACAGGTCCCGTTCGACCACCCGTTGTGGGTGCTCTACTCCTCCGGTACCACGGGCCTCCCCAAAGCCATCGTCCAGTCGCAGGGCGGCATCCTGGTCGAACACCTCAAACAGCTCGGCCTGCACTGCGACCTCGGCCCCGAGGACCGTTTCTTCTGGTACACCTCCACCGGCTGGATGATGTGGAACTTCCTCGTCTCCGGCCTCCTCACCGGCACCACGGTCGTCCTGTACGACGGCAGCCCCGGCCACCCCGACACCGGCGCCCAGTGGAGCGTCGCCGAACGCACCGGCGCCACCCTCTTCGGCACCTCCGCCGCCTACGTCATGGCCTGCCGCAAGGCCGGCATCCACCCGGGCCGCGACTACGACCTCTCCCGCGTCCAGTGCGTCGGCACCACCGGCTCCCCACTCCCGCCCGACGGCTTCCGCTGGCTCCACGACGAGGTCCGCGAAGACCTGTGGATCGCCTCCGTCAGCGGCGGCACCGACGTCTGCTCCTGCTTCGCCGGAGCCGTCCCCACGCTCCCGGTCCACATCGGTGAACTCCAGGCCCCCGGCCTCGGCACCGACCTCCAGTCCTGGGACCCCAGCGGCAAACCCCTCGTCGACGAGGTCGGCGAACTCGTCGTCACCAACCCCATGCCGTCCATGCCGATCCACTTCTGGAACGACCCCGACGGCACCCGCTACCACGACAGCTACTTCGACACCTACCCCGGCGTCTGGCGCCACGGCGACTGGATCACCCTCACCTCCCGAGGCTCCGTCGTCATCCACGGCCGCTCCGACTCCACCCTGAACCGCCAGGGCGTCCGCATGGGTTCGGCCGACATCTACGAAGCGGTGGAACGACTCCCCGAGATCAAGGAGTCCCTCGTCATCGGCGTCGAACAGCCCGACGGCGGCTACTGGATGCCCCTCTTCGTCCACCTCGCCCCCGGCGCGACCCTCGACGAAGCCCTCCTCGGCCGCATCAAGCGGACCATCCGCGAACACCTCTCACCGCGCCACGTCCCCGACGAGGTCATCGAAGTCCCCGGAGTCCCGCACACCCTCACCGGCAAACGCATCGAGGTCCCCGTCAAACGGCTCCTCCAGGGCACTCCCTTGGAGAAGGCGGTCAACCCCGGTTCCATCGACAACCTCGAACTCCTCCGCTTCTACGAGGACCTGGCCCGCGAACGAGCCTGACCACCCTCACGCGAGTCCCGTTGTCAGTGCCGCCGATTACTTTGAGTGAGCATTGATCGACGGCTCGCACAGGGGGAAGCCATGACACACACCAGCCACCCGAGCATGCGCCGAGTCCTGCGCCGCGAGATCGCGGGCACCATCGGCCTGCTCGCCGACGAGCACGACTTCACCGCGATGCGGCGCTACCGCAGCTTCGCCTTCGACGACCATCCGACCTACCTCCGCCAGGTGGAAACCCTGCTGCGGACCCTCGCCGCGCAGGGCAACCACACCACCGTCGCCCTCTTCGACCCTGAGGAGTACGCCGCGTTCTGCGCCGACACCGGCCTCGAACCCGACACCCCCGCCAGCCGCACCCGCTTCACCGCCGAACTCGCGGCCACCGGCGCCGCCGTCCCGTACGAGGGACAACCCCTCGCCGAGCTCGTCCCCGACCTCATCGACGAAGCCGTCCGCCTCGCCACCTGGGAGTACGCCACCACCCTCCTCGCCCAGATCGGCGACTGCGCCTCCTGCGGCGAGGACATCGGACGCGCCGCCTTCGCCCGCGCCATGCACCTGCTCAGGCGCATCCTCGACACCGCCGACCCCGGCGAACGCCACCTCGTGTGCAGCGTCTCGGCCCAGCCCCAGGCACTGGCCGCCGTCCTCCACGCCGACCGCCACGACGAAGGCCCCACCCGGCTCGACGAGTCGGAAGCCCTGGAGTTCGCCACCGTCCTGGCCCTCGGCATCGCCACCCGAAGCCCCGGCGGACTCGTCATGCGCACCACCGCCCCGGGCACGACCGACCGCGTCTACGGCTGGCGCCTGCGCGGCGACGGCCTCCAGCCCCTCACCGCGGGAGAGGTCTTCGACGCCTACTGCACCGACGTGGAATCCGGAGACCTGGTCTCCCCGGAGTCGGGAGTCGACTACTGCGCCCCACCCGACCTCGGGGACGACGCCGGCGGGGGAGGCCCGGCGAGGGACGGACACACCCACTGAACGGGCGAGGGGCGCCCCACCCGCAGGTGGAGCGCCCCTCGGCACCGACCGCTCGCCGCGGCTACTCGCCCGACAGGACCGCCCGCGCCGCGCCGCGAGCCTCCTCGGCCGTGTCCGCCGCCCGCGCGGCAGCCGCGGCACGCTCGCACTGCGCCAGCGTGTACTTCGCCAGCGTCCCCCGCACATACGGGATCGACGCCGCGCCCATGGACAGGGAGGTGACCCCCAGACCGGTCAGCACACACGCGAGCAGCGGATCCGAAGCCGCCTCGCCACAGACACCGCAGCTCTTGCCCTCGGCCCTGGCCGCCTCGGCGGACAGCGCGACCAGGTCGAGCAGCGCGGGCTGCCACGGGTCCTGCAGCCGGGACACCGCGCCCACCTGCCGGTCCGCCGCGAACGTGTACTGCGCGAGGTCGTTGGTCCCCAGCGAGAGGAACTCGACCTCTCGCAGGATCGACCGCGCCCGCAACGCGGCGGACGGAATCTCCACCATGGCACCGAACTTGGCCCGCAGCCCCGCCTCACGACACGCGTCGGCGAACGCCCTGGCATCCGTGCGGTCCGCGACCATCGGCGCCATGACCTCCAAGTGGACCGGCAGGCCTTCGGCGGCCCTGGCGAGCGCCGTCAGCTGCGTCCGCAGCACCTCGGGGTGGTCGAGCAGCGTCCGCAGCCCGCGCACACCGAGCGCCGGGTTCGGCTCGTCGGCCGGGGTCAGGAACTCCAGCGGCTTGTCCGCACCGGCGTCGAGCACCCGTACAACCACGCGCCCCTCGGGGAAGGCCTCCAGCACCTGCCGGTACGCCTCGATCTGCTTCGCCTCCGAGGGCGCCGTCCTGCTGTCGTCCAGGAAGAGGAACTCGGTACGGAACAGCCCGACGCCCTCGGCCCCGGCCTCCACGGCCGCCGCCACGTCGGCGGGACCGCCCACATTGGCCAGCAGCGGAACCCTGTGCCCGTCGGAAGTCGCCCCCGGCCCGCTCGACGCCGCCAGCGCGGCCTTCCGCGCCGCGGCGGCGGCCTGCAGTTCGGCCTTCTTCTCCGCACCGGGATTCACGAAGATCTCACCGGTGCTGCCGTCCACCGCGATCACCGTGCCCTCGGCAAGCTCCCCGGCCCCCGGCAGCGCGACCACCGCCGGTACGCCGAGCGCACGCGCCAGAATCGCGCTGTGACTGGTCGGCCCACCCTCCTCGGTGACGAAACCGAGCACGAGCGTCGGGTCGAGCAGCGCGGTGTCCGCGGGCGCCAGGTCACGGGCGATGAGGACGTACGGCTCGTCGCTGTCCGGCACACCCGGCATCGGCACCCCGAGCAGCCGGGCGACGATACGGTTCCGCACATCGTCGAGGTCGGCGACGCGACCCGCGAGGTACTCGCCGGCCGACGCCAGCAGCGCACGGTACGCGGCGAAGGCGTCGTAGACAGCCCGCTCCGCCGTGCTCCCCACGGCGACACGTCGTTCCACGTCCGCCATCAGCTCGGGGTCCTGGGCCATCAGTGCCTGGGCCTCCAGAACGGCCTGGGCCTCGCCGCCGGCGAGGTTGCCCCGCGCCGTCAGATCGGCGGCCACCGCGTCCACGGCCTTACGGGCACGCCCCTGTTCGCGCTCCGCGTCCTCGGGCCGGATCTGTTTGGCGGGCGGCTCCAGCACCGCCGTTCCCATGTGCCGAACCTCGCCGATGGCCACACCGTGGCTCACACCGACGCCTCGCAGCGTTGTCTCCATCTCACCTGTCTCCGATAGTGCGGCGGGCCCCGCCACCGCGGTGGTTGTGGAACTCGTGGCCCGGTACGGCCCTGACGTCACCGCCAGCCGAAGAGCGTGTCGCCGGACTTCACTTCGCCGTCCTCGCGGAGGTCGGAGAGGGAGTCGGCGGTCGCCTCCAGCGCTACGACGGGGCAGATCGGGGACTTGCCCGCGGCCTCGACGGCGGCCGGGTTCCAGCGCACCACGGCCTGGCCCCGCCGGACCGTGTCGCCCTTCTTGACGAGCAGCTCGAAGCCTTCACCGTTGAGCTGCACGGTGTCGATACCGAGATGGGTCAGCACTCCGTGACCCTCACCGTCGACCACGACGAACGCGTGCGGGTGCAGCGAGACGATGACTCCCTCCACGGGGGCGAGAGCCTCCCCGGCCTCGCGCACGGGGTCGATCGCCGTGCCGGGACCGACCATCTCGCCCGAGAACACGGGGTCCGGTACGGCGGCCAATCCGATGGCGCGTCCTACAAGAGGGGACGTCACGGTGGTCATGGGAAGCCTCCCAGGTGGAGTGATCAGCAGCGTAGGTCGCATGAACGACCCGTTCCGCACGATAGCTTCGCACGAGAGGTCTAGACCACCCCTCCGCGAGATTTGCCCCTCCTCCGGCGCCGCATGTACAGTCGGACCCCTGCCTGGGGGTGAGCGACACATGGTGTCGGTGCCCGGCAGTACCAAACTCGTTCAGATCCTAACTCGGGGTCATCTTTCCGCATGTCTGCGGGACGGTGGTCAAGAGGCCGGGAAAACGCTGATAGAGTTTGGAACACCGAAGGGAAGCGCCCAGAGGAAAGCCTGAGATGAAATTCTTGGGTGAGTACAAAGGAAGCGTCCGTTCCTTGAGAACTCAACAGCGTGCCAAAAATCAACGCCAGATATGTTGATACCCCGTCCGCCGGGACAGTGTTCCGGTGGTCGAGGTTCCTTTGAAGTAAAACACAGCGAGGACGCTGTGAACGGTCGGGCTTATTCCGCCTGACTGTTCCGCTCTCGTGGTGTCAACCCGATTACGGGTAAACATTCACGGAGAGTTTGATCCTGGCTCAGGACGAACGCTGGCGGCGTGCTTAACACATGCAAGTCGAACGATGAACCACTTCGGTGGGGATTAGTGGCGAACGGGTGAGTAACACGTGGGCAATCTGCCCTTCACTCTGGGACAAGCCCTGGAAACGGGGTCTAATACCGGATACAACACTCTCGGGCATCCGATGAGTGTGGAAAGCTCCGGCGGTGAAGGATGAGCCCGCGGCCTATCAGCTTGTTGGTGAGGTAACGGCTCACCAAGGCGACGACGGGTAGCCGGCCTGAGAGGGCGACCGGCCACACTGGGACTGAGACACGGCCCAGACTCCTACGGGAGGCAGCAGTGGGGAATATTGCACAATGGGCGAAAGCCTGATGCAGCGACGCCGCGTGAGGGATGACGGCCTTCGGGTTGTAAACCTCTTTCAGCAGGGAAGAAGCGAAAGTGACGGTACCTGCAGAAGAAGCGCCGGCTAACTACGTGCCAGCAGCCGCGGTAATACGTAGGGCGCGAGCGTTGTCCGGAATTATTGGGCGTAAAGAGCTCGTAGGCGGTCTGTCGCGTCGGATGTGAAAGCCCGGGGCTTAACCCCGGGTCTGCATTCGATACGGGCAGACTAGAGTGTGGTAGGGGAGATCGGAATTCCTGGTGTAGCGGTGAAATGCGCAGATATCAGGAGGAACACCGGTGGCGAAGGCGGATCTCTGGGCCATTACTGACGCTGAGGAGCGAAAGCGTGGGGAGCGAACAGGATTAGATACCCTGGTAGTCCACGCCGTAAACGGTGGGAACTAGGTGTTGGCGACATTCCACGTCGTCGGTGCCGCAGCTAACGCATTAAGTTCCCCGCCTGGGGAGTACGGCCGCAAGGCTAAAACTCAAAGGAATTGACGGGGGCCCGCACAAGCAGCGGAGCATGTGGCTTAATTCGACGCAACGCGAAGAACCTTACCAAGGCTTGACATCGCCCGGAAAGCATCAGAGATGGTGCCCCCCTTGTGGTCGGGTGACAGGTGGTGCATGGCTGTCGTCAGCTCGTGTCGTGAGATGTTGGGTTAAGTCCCGCAACGAGCGCAACCCTTGTTCTGTGTTGCCAGCATGCCCTTCGGGGTGATGGGGACTCACAGGAGACTGCCGGGGTCAACTCGGAGGAAGGTGGGGACGACGTCAAGTCATCATGCCCCTTATGTCTTGGGCTGCACACGTGCTACAATGGCAGGTACAATGAGCTGCGAAGCCGTGAGGCGGAGCGAATCTCAAAAAGCCTGTCTCAGTTCGGATTGGGGTCTGCAACTCGACCCCATGAAGTCGGAGTTGCTAGTAATCGCAGATCAGCATTGCTGCGGTGAATACGTTCCCGGGCCTTGTACACACCGCCCGTCACGTCACGAAAGTCGGTAACACCCGAAGCCGGTGGCCCAACCCCTTGTGGGAGGGAGCTGTCGAAGGTGGGACTGGCGATTGGGACGAAGTCGTAACAAGGTAGCCGTACCGGAAGGTGCGGCTGGATCACCTCCTTTCTAAGGAGCACTTCTACCGATCCCTACGGGGTGAGGTCAGAGGCCAGATCATCAGCGAACGTCTGATGCTGGTTAGCTCATGGGTGGAACGTTGATTATTCGGCATCTTGAGTCATCTCAGGCTGTGAGTACTGTCCTTTCGGGGGCGTGGAAAGCTGATCGGAGTGGTGAGGGTGCCGGGCACGCTGTTGGGTGTCTGAGGGTATGGCCGTGCTTTACGGTTGCCTTCAGTGCCGGCCCCAGTGCACTCGGACTACTGGTTCGGGGTGATGGGTGGTTGGTCGTTGTTTGAGAACTGCACAGTGGACGCGAGCATCTGTGGCCAAGTTTTTAAGGGCGCACGGTGGATGCCTTGGCACCAGGAACCGATGAAGGACGTGGGAGGCCACGATAGTCCCCGGGGAGTCGTCAACCAGGCTTTGATCCGGGGGTTTCCGAATGGGGAAACCCGGCAGTCGTCATGGGCTGTCACCCTTGCCTGAACACATAGGGCAAGTGGAGGGAACGCGGGGAAGTGAAACATCTCAGTACCCGCAGGAAGAGAAAACAACCGTGATTCCGGGAGTAGTGGCGAGCGAAACCGGATGAGGCCAAACCGTATGCGTGTGAGACCCGGCAGGGGTTGCGTATACGGGGTTGTGGGATCTCTCTTTTACAGTCTGCCGGCTGTGAGACGAGTCAGAAACCGTTGATGTAGGCGAAGGACATGCGAAAGGTCCGGCGTAGAGGGTAAGACCCCCGTAGCTGAAACATTGACGGCTCGTTTGAGAGACACCCAAGTAGCACGGGGCCCGAGAAATCCCGTGTGAATCTGGCGGGACCACCCGCTAAGCCTAAATATTCCCTGGTGACCGATAGCGGATAGTACCGTGAGGGAATGGTGAAAAGTACCGCGGGAGCGGAGTGAAATAGTACCTGAAACCGTGTGCCTACAAGCCGTGGGAGCGTCGCGCATCGAGTTTACTCGGTGCGTCGTGACTGCGTGCCTTTTGAAGAATGAGCCTGCGAGTTTGCGGTGTGTTGCGAGGTTAACCCGAGTGGGGTAGCCGTAGCGAAAGCGAGTCCGAACAGGGCGATTTTAGTAGCACGCTCAAGACCCGAAGCGGAGTGATCTAGCCATGGGCAGGTTGAAGCGGAGGTAAGACTTCGTGGAGGACCGAACCCACCAGGGTTGAAAACCTGGGGGATGACCTGTGGTTAGGGGTGAAAGGCCAATCAAACTCCGTGATAGCTGGTTCTCCCCGAAATGCATTTAGGTGCAGCGTCGTGTGTTTCTTGCCGGAGGTAGAGCACTGGATAGGCGATGGGCCCTACCGGGTTACTGACCTTAGCCAAACTCCGAATGCCGGTAAGTGAGAGCACGGCAGTGAGACTGTGGGGGATAAGCTCCATGGTCGAGAGGGAAACAGCCCAGAGCATCGACTAAGGCCCCTAAGCGTACGCTAAGTGGGAAAGGATGTGGAGTCGCACAGACAACCAGGAGGTTGGCTTAGAAGCAGCCACCCTTGAAAGAGTGCGTAATAGCTCACTGGTCTAGTGATTCCGCGCCGACAATGTAGCGGGGCTCAAGCGTACCGCCGAAGTCGTGTCATTCCAGCATATAGGGCCAACGCCTGCTGGGATGGGTAGGGGAGCGTCGTGTGCCGGGTGAAGCAGCCGCGGAAGCGAGTTGTGGACGGTTCACGAGTGAGAATGCAGGCATGAGTAGCGATACACACGTGAGAAACGTGTGCGCCGATTGACCAAGGGTTCCTGGGTCAAGCTGATCTGCCCAGGGTAAGTCGGGACCTAAGGCGAGGCCGACAGGCGTAGTCGATGGATAACCGGTTGATATTCCGGTACCCGCTGTGAAGCGTCAAACACTGAACCAGGCGATGCTAAGTCCGTGAAGCCGTTCCGGACCCTTCGGGGAAAGGAAAGTGGTGGAGCCGACGGACCAGACTTGTAGTAGGTGAGTGATGGGGTGACGCAGGAAGGTAGTCCATCCCGGGCGGTGGTTGTCCCGGGGTAAGGGTGTAGGCCGTGCGATAGGTAAATCCGTCGTACGTGTGGCTGAGACCTGATGCCGAGCCGATTGTGGTGAAGTGGATGATCCTATGCTGTCGAGAAAAGCCTCTAGCGAGTTTCATGGCGGCCCGTACCCTAAACCGACTCAGGTGGTCAGGTAGAGAATACCGAGGCGTTCGGGTGAACTATGGTTAAGGAACTCGGCAAAATGCCCCCGTAACTTCGGGAGAAGGGGGGCCATCACCGGTGATAGCACTTGCTGCTTGAGCTGGGGGTGGCCGCAGAGACCAGCGAGAAGCGACTGTTTACTAAAAACACAGGTCCGTGCGAAGCCGTAAGGCGATGTATACGGACTGACGCCTGCCCGGTGCTGGAACGTTAAGGGGACCGGTTAGTCACATTTCGGTGTGGCGAAGCTGAGAACTTAAGCGCCAGTAAACGGCGGTGGTAACTATAACCATCCTAAGGTAGCGAAATTCCTTGTCGGGTAAGTTCCGACCTGCACGAATGGCGTAACGACTTCTCGACTGTCTCAACCATAGGCCCGGTGAAATTGCACTACGAGTAAAGATGCTCGTTTCGCGCAGCAGGACGGAAAGACCCCGGGACCTTTACTACAGTTTGATATTGGTGTTCGGTTCGGCTTGTGTAGGATAGCTGGGAGACTTTGAAGCTCGGACGCCAGTTCGGGTGGAGTCGTCGTTGAAATACCAGTCTGGTCGTGCTGGATGTCTAACCTGGGTCCGTGATCCGGATCAGGGACAGTGTCTGATGGGTAGTTTAACTGGGGCGGTTGCCTCCTAAAGAGTAACGGAGGCGCCCAAAGGTTCCCTCAGCCTGGTTGGCAATCAGGTGGTGAGTGTAAGTGCACAAGGGAGCTTGACTGTGAGACCGACGGGTCGAGCAGGGACGAAAGTCGGGACTAGTGATCCGGCGGTGGCTTGTGGAAGCGCCGTCGCTCAACGGATAAAAGGTACCCCGGGGATAACAGGCTGATCTTCCCCAAGAGTCCATATCGACGGGATGGTTTGGCACCTCGATGTCGGCTCGTCGCATCCTGGGGCTGGAGTCGGTCCCAAGGGTTGGGCTGTTCGCCCATTAAAGCGGTACGCGAGCTGGGTTTAGAACGTCGTGAGACAGTTCGGTCCCTATCCGCTGCGCGCGCAGGAATATTGAGAAGGGCTGTCCCTAGTACGAGAGGACCGGGACGGACGAACCTCTGGTGTGCCAGTTGTCCTGCCAAGGGCATGGCTGGTTGGCTACGTTCGGGAGGGATAACCGCTGAAAGCATCTAAGCGGGAAGCCTGCTTCGAGATGAGTATTCCCACCCACTTGATGGGGTAAGGCTCCCAGTAGACGACTGGGTTGATAGGCCAGATATGGAAGCCTGGTAACGGGTGGAGTTGACTGGTACTAATAGGCCGAGGGCTTGTCCTCAGTTGCTCGCGTCCACTGTGTTGGTTCTGAAACCACGAACAACCCCATGCCATGGTCACGGTGTGGTGCGGTTGAGTGTTTCATAGTATTTCGGTGGTCATAGCGTGAGGGAAACGCCCGGTTACATTCCGAACCCGGAAGCTAAGCCTTACAGCGCCGATGGTACTGCAGGGGGGACCCTGTGGGAGAGTAGGACGCCGCCGAACTCCTTTTATAGCTCTGGCTCTTGGGCACACCGCCCAGGAGCCAGAGCTTTTTTGCGTTGAGGTAGGGTCAGGGGGCATCGTTGGCTCATTTCCCACAGGAGGCCCCCGGGTGGAGGTACAGGAGACCCGGGTCCAGACGGACCGGGTCCTCACCATCCCGAACATTCTCAGCATGGCGCGGCTCGTTGGTGTGCCCGTCTTCCTGTGGTTGATTCTCTGGCCCGAGTTCGGCGGCCCCAAGGTCGACGGCTGGGCCTTCCTGGTGATCGCTCTCAGCGGCGTCAGTGACTATCTGGACGGCATGCTGGCGCGGCGCTGGAACCAGATCAGCAGTCTGGGCCGGCTCCTCGATCCCGCGGCTGACAGGCTGTACATTCTGTCAACCCTCGTGGGACTCACCTGGCGCGAGATTCTGCCAATCTGGTTGACCGCTGCACTGCTCTTGCGCGAGCTGGTCCTGCTGGTGATGGTGGGCATCCTCAGGCGGCACGGCTATCCGCCGCCGCAGGTGAACTTCCTCGGCAAGGCGGCTACCTTCAACTTGATGTACGCCTTCCCGTTGCTCCTGCTCAGTGACGGAAATGGATGGATCTCGTCACTCGCTGCTATTTTCGGATGGGCGTTCGCCGGATGGGGTACAACGCTCTATTGGTGGGCAGGGATCCTCTACGTGGTTCAGGTCCGCCGACTCGTCAGTGCGGACGCCATGGCCGATTGAGCCCGCCCGACGGGGGCGGCCGTAGATGGCTCGATGGCCCGCTTTGAAAAAGTGCGGGACACTCCGGACGGGTGAAGTCGGCTAGACCCTCGTCTCTTCAAGGAGGACGCTTCCGACATGAAGGCCGTCGTGATGGCCGGAGGTGAAGGCACACGCCTTCGCCCCATGACCTCGAGCATGCCCAAGCCGCTCCTGCCCGTGGTGAACCGCCCGATCATGGAGCACGTGCTGAGGCTGCTCAAAAGGCATGGGCTCAATGAGACCGTCGTTACAGTCCAGTTCCTGGCGTCACTGGTCAAGAACTACTTCGGTGATGGCGAGGAGCTCGGGATGGAGCTCACCTATGCCAATGAGGAGAAGCCGCTCGGTACCGCCGGGAGCGTGAAGAACGCCGAGGAGGCGCTGAAGGACGACGCGTTCCTCGTCATCTCCGGCGACGCCCTCACGGACTTCGACCTCACCGAGCTCATCAATTTCCACAAGGAAAAGGGTGCGCTGGTCACCGTCTGCCTGACGCGGGTGCCGAATCCCCTGGAATTCGGTATCACCATCGTCGACGAGGAAGGCAAGGTCGAGCGGTTCCTGGAGAAGCCGACCTGGGGACAGGTCTTCTCGGACACCGTCAACACGGGCATCTATGTGATGGAGCCCGAAGTCTTCGACTATGTCGAGGCCGACGTTCCCGTCGACTGGTCCGGCGATGTCTTCCCGCAGCTGATGAAGGAGGGCAAGCCGGTCTACGGCTATGTCGCCGAGGGCTACTGGGAGGACGTCGGTACGCACGAGAGCTACGTCAAGGCTCAGGCCGACGTGCTCGAAGGCAAGGTCGACGTCGACATCGACGGTTTCGAGCTGTCACCGGGAGTGTGGATCGCCGAGGGCGCCGAAGTGCACCCCGACGCCGTCCTGCGCGGGCCGCTGTACGTCGGGGACTACGCCAAGGTCGAAGCCGGCGCCGAAATCCGGGAGCACACCGTCGTGGGCTCGAACGTCGTCGTGAAGAGCGGCGCTTTCCTGCACAAGGCCGTGGTCCACGACAACGTCTACATCGGGCAGCACAGCAATCTGCGTGGCTGCGTGGTCGGCAAGAACACCGACATCATGCGCGCCGCACGGATCGAGGACGGCGCGGTGATCGGCGACGAGTGCCTCGTCGGCGAAGAATCGATCATCCAGGGGAATGTGCGGGTCTACCCGTTCAAGACGATCGAGGCCGGCGCGTTCGTGAACACCTCGGTGATCTGGGAGTCCCGGGGGCAGGCGCATCTGTTCGGCGCCCGTGGCGTCTCCGGCATCCTGAATGTGGAGATCACCCCGGAATTGGCCGTCAGGCTCGCCGGAGCGTACGCCACGACGCTCAAGAAGGGTTCGACGGTCACCACGGCCCGGGACCACTCCCGAGGCGCCCGTGCACTGAAGCGGGCGGTCATCTCGGCGCTGCAGGCCAGCGCCATCGACGTACGGGACCTGGAGAACGTACCGCTGCCGGTGGCGCGGCAGCAGACCGCGCGGGGCAGCGCCGGCGGGATCATGATCCGGACGACGCCGGGGGTCCCGGACTCGGTCGACATCATGTTCTTCGACGGGCAGGGCGCCGACCTCTCGCAGGGCAGTCAGCGGAAGCTGGACCGGGTGTTCGCGCGGCAGGAGTACCGGCGCGCGTTCCCCGGGGAGATCGGGGACCTGCACTTCCCGGCCAGCGTGTTCGACTCGTACACCGGCTCGCTGCTGCGGAACGTCGACACGACCGGCATCGCCGAGTCGGGGCTCAAGGTCGTCGTGGACGCGTCCAACGGCAGCGCGGGTCTCGTGCTGCCGAGCCTGCTCGGCAAGCTCGGTGTCGACTCGTTGACGATCAACCCCGGTCTGGACGAGTCGAGGCCGACGGAGACCGGTGACATGCGGCGCTCCGGGCTGGTGCGGCTCGGCGAGATCGTGGCGTCCTCGCGGGCGGCGTTCGGTGTGCGGTTCGACCCCGTCGGTGAACGGTTGTCGCTCGTCGACGAGAAGGGACGGATCGTCGAGGACGACCGGGCCCTGCTGGTCATGCTCGACCTGGTGGCCGCGGAGCGGCGGAGCGGCCGGGTGGCGCTGCCGGTGACCACCACCAGGATCGGCGAGCAGGTCGCGGCGTACCACGGCACGCAGGTCGAGTGGACGACGACCTCGCCGGACGACCTCACGCGGGTCGGCGGGGAGGAGACGACCATCTTCGGCGGTGACGGGCGCGGTGGGTTCATCGTGCCGGAGTTCAGCAGTGTCTTCGACGGCGCGGCGGCCTTCGTGCGGCTCATCGGGCTCGTGGCCCGGACACAGCTCACGCTGAGCCAGATCGACGCGCGGATTCCGCGGGCGCATGTCCTCAAGCGGGATCTCGCCACGCCGTGGGCCGTCAAGGGCCTGGTGATGCGGCGAGTCGTGGAGGCGGCCGGTGACCGCTTCGTCGACACGACCGACGGCGTGCGGGTCGTGGAGACGGACGGTCGGTGGGTGATGGTGCTGCCGGACCCGGCCGAGGCGGTCACCCATCTGTGGGCCGAGGGACCCGACGACGCCTCCGCGCAGGCTCTGCTCGACGAGTGGTCGGCGGTCGTGGACAGCGCCGGACGCTGAACCGCCCCGCACGCGTGCGTGCCGGACAAGTGCCCCCAACGGGGCCCGTCCGGCACGCCGGTGGGGCCGTTCGGAGGTAGTGGTCGCGACGTGCGACGATGTGCGGCATGCCGCAGCAGCCCCCCGTTCGGAGCACACCCACGCGCCCGTCGCGTCCGGACGCCTCCATGTCGCTGCTCAACAACGTCATGGATCACAGCCTCGACGACGGATACGCCGAGGCGGCCGCCCGCAGAAGGGCCGCGGGCACCGAGGGCATGCCCAAGACCGTGCGGGCCAAGCTGGGGCTCGCGGTCGGGCTGGTGCTGGCCGCCCTGGTGGTGACGGTGGGCGCGGCGCAGGCGCGGATAAGCGCTCCCGTGGTCGCCAAGGAGCGCGAGGAGCTGATCGACCGCATCCAGCAGGAGACGACGGCCGCGGACGAGCTGGAGGACTCCGTGGACGCGCTCCGTGACGACGTGGGCGCGCGGCAGCGCAAGGCGCTGAAGAACGACGGCGGCGGTGACGGGAGCGACCTGGTGGGCATCCTGTCGGGCGCCGTCGAGGTGCACGGCCCCGGGGTGCGGCTCGTCGTCAACGACTCCAAGGGTGCCGCGCAGGGCGGTGACGGCGACCCGCGTGAGACATCCGGGTTCTCGGACACCGGGCGGGTGCGCGACCGGGACATGCAGCGTGTGGTGAACGGCCTGTGGGCCTCGGGTGCCGAGGCGGTCTCGATCAACGGGCAGCGGCTCACCGCGCTGTCGGCGATCAGGGCCGCCGGCGACGCGATACTGGTGGACAACAAGCCGCTGGCACCGCCCTACACGGTCCTCGCGGTGGGGGACGGGCAGCGGTTGAGCACCAAGTTCCAGAACAGCCCCGACGGGCTGTATCTGCACGCCCTCCAGGAGAACTTCGGCATCAGGACGA
This sequence comes from Streptomyces bottropensis ATCC 25435, assembly GCF_000383595.1. Classification (NCBI taxonomy): domain Bacteria; kingdom Bacillati; phylum Actinomycetota; class Actinomycetes; order Kitasatosporales; family Streptomycetaceae; genus Streptomyces; species Streptomyces bottropensis. The sequence goes on from NZ_KB911581.1 coordinate 3,815,468, forward strand.
GCATCTCCGTGGAGGGCGACCTCAAGGTGCCGGCCGCGCCGAGCGTGATCGTACGAACAGCACAACCGAGCACAGAGAAGGGCAGATCGTGATCGCCGTACTGGGCCTCGTCCTCGGAGTCGTGGCCGGACTGTTGGTCCGGCCCGAGGTACCGGTGGTCGTCGAGCCGTACCTCCCCATCGCCGTGGTGGCGGCGCTCGACGCCGTCTTCGGTGGGCTGCGGGCGATGCTGGACGGCATCTTCGACGACAAGGTCTTCGTGGTGTCGTTCCTGTCGAACGTGGTGGTGGCCGCCCTGATCGTCTTCCTCGGCGACAAGCTGGGCGTCGGTGCCCAGCTCTCCACGGGCGTCGTGGTCGTCCTCGGCATCCGCATCTTCTCCAACGCCGCGGCGATCCGTCGGCACGTCTTCCGGGCGTGAGGCCGATGAACGAGCGGGACGAGACGCCGGGGTCCGAGCCGACGCCGGGCCGGGGAGAGGACGACGCGCCGACGACCCGGCTGCGCCGGGAACTGCCCCAGGAGGTGCCCTCCACGGCCGCCGAGGAGCCCGGTGAGGCTCCTCGGGAGGAAGAGAACAAGCAGACGGGGCGGCAGCGTCTGGCCCAGGGGCTGTGGCCACCGCGCTTCACCCGCGCCCAACTCATCGTCGCGGTCCTGCTGTTCGGCCTCGGCTTCGGACTGGCCATCCAGGTGGCCTCCAACAACGACGACAGCGCGCTGCGCGGAGCACGTCAGGAAGATCTCGTACGCATCCTCGATGAACTGGATGACCGTACGCAGCGTCTGGAGGAGGAGAAGCAGGGTCTGGAGGATCAGCGCACCGAGTTGGAGAACAGCTCGGACCAGGCCGAGGAGGCGCGCAAGCAGACGGTCGAGAAGGAGCGGCAACTCGGCATTCTGGCGGGCACGGTGGCGGCGCAGGGACCCGGCATCACACTGACGATCGACGACACGAAGGGGACGGTCGAGGCGGACATGTTGCTCGACGCGATCCAGGAGCTGCGCGCGGCCGGCGCCGAGGCGATCCAGGTGAACGGCGTACGGGTCGTGGCCAGCACTTCTCTGACCGATTCCGGTGCGGGAGTCAGTGTCGACGGGAACAAGATCACCCAGCCCTTTCGTTTCAAGGTCATCGGCAACCCGAAGGACCTGGAGCCCGCACTGAACATCCCCGGAGGTGTGGTGCAGACACTGGAGAAGGAGCAGGCCACCGTGACCGTGCAGCGGGCGGAGAAGATCGTTGTGGACGCCTTGCGAGCGGCGAAGCGGCCTGACTACGCTCGGTCGTCCTCCCAGTGAACCGCAGGTGCATGGGGCCCGTCCGGCGAGGGCATGAGGTTGCGGGGGGTCGGCGCACCGATTGGGTGGTGCGTGGTGGAAACTGTCTGGTGGATACGGACGTTGTGAGGTTGTCCGGGTCGGCCGGTGTGTTCAGTCAGGGTTCGTCCTGCCCCACGGGCGGGTCTGTTTCGGTCAAGGGGAATCGCCCGTGAAGTTGTTTGCGAAGTTGTTCGGCAAGAGCGCGCGAGAGGGCAGCGACAACGCGACCTCACGCCATCGCGTGCAGCCTTCGGAAGCGGAGGGCCAGGGTGGCGAGCGCCCCATGTTCCGGGACCAGGTCTCCGGCCCGGGAAGTGACATTTCCGGAGGTCAGGGCGCGCCGTCTGTTGACCCTGCGCAGTCGGGCCGCATAGGTTTCGGGGAACCGTCAACCTCAGGTACGGGTGGAGGGTTCAGCTCAGACCCGTATGCGTCCCATGCCCCGGCGGGGCAGCCGCGGCAGGAGGATCCGTCGATGTCGGCCCTGGTGTGTACGAGGTGCGGTAACCGCAACGCGGAGAACAGCCGCTTCTGCTCGAACTGCGGTGCTCCGCTGCGGGCCGGGGCGACCGCCGAGCGTCCGTCCGAGACGACCTCGACCATCTCCATCTCCGGTCTGGAGGCCTACGACTCCGAGGTCACCGGCCAGACCCAGCTGCCGGCGCTCTCTCCCGAGGCCCAGGCCGCCGTGGACGCGCTTCCGCTCGGCTCGGCGCTCCTGGTCGTTCGCCGTGGGCCGAACGCGGGCAGCCGCTTCCTGCTGGACGGCGATCTCACCACGGCGGGCCGTCATCCGCAGAGCGACATCTTCCTCGACGACGTGACCGTGTCGCGTCGTCACGTGGAGTTCCGCCGAGGCCAGGACGGCTCGTTCACGGTCGCCGACGTGGGCAGCCTCAACGGGACGTACGTCAACCGTGAGCGGATCGACCAGGTCGCCCTGCACAACGGCGACGAGGTGCAGATCGGCAAGTACCGGCTGGTCTTCTACGCGAGCCAGCGGGGCTACTGACCCTCCCCCGGACCGGATCCGGGGGTACCCCAGGGAAGGTCCATGCTTCGTACAACGAGCGGTGGTGCCGATCACGGCACCACCGCCGCGGACAGTGACCTCATGAGCATCGGCACCGTGCTGAACGTGCTGCGTGAGGAGTTCCCCGAGGTAACCATCTCCAAGATCCGTTTCCTGGAGTCCGAGGGGCTCATCGAGCCGCGGCGGACCCCCTCGGGGTATCGCAAGTTCGGTGCCGAGGACGTCGAGCGGCTCGGACACGTCCTCAGGATGCAGCGGGACCACTATCTGCCGCTCAAGGTGATCCGTGAGTATCTGGAGGCCCTGGAACGCGGCGAGGACGTCCGTCTGCCGTCCGTGGGGCGTCAGCGTGACGTCGGCGAAGGCGAGCGCCTGAGCGAGCTCCTCGGTGACCCCGAGGAGCCGGCGGCCGCCCGGATCGGGCGGGGCGAGTTCCTCGCGGGCGCCGGGATCGACGAGGGGCAGCTGGCGGAGTGGGAGTCGTACGGGCTGGTGGCCCCGCTGTCGGACGGGTCGTACGACGCCGAGGTTCTTACCATCGCCACGCTTGTGGTCGAACTGGGGCGATTCGGTATCGAGCCTCGGCATCTCAGGGTGATGCGGGCCGCCGCGGACCGTGAGGCGGGACTCGTCGATCAGGTGGTCGCGCCCCTGCGACGCCACCGTAATCCCCAGACCAGAGCGCATGCGGAGGACCGGGCGCGGGAGCTGGCGGGGCTGACGGTGAAGCTGCACGCCGCTCTCGTGCGCAGCGCGCTGGGTGTGCGGCTGCGCTGAGGGGCGGTGTTCGCCTGTGGCGGATCGGTCGGCCGATCCGAGCCCGACTACCCAAACATCCCGAGCACGGCCTAGGGTTGCTGTGTGAACGAGCTCGATGTCGTAGGTGTCCGGGTGGAAATGCCCTCCAACCAACCGATCGTGCTCCTGCGCGAAGTGGGAGGCGACCGTTACCTCCCCATCTGGATCGGGCCGGGGGAGGCGACGGCGATCGCTTTCGCCCAACAGGGCATGGCCCCCGCACGACCGCTGACCCACGACCTGTTCAAGGACGTGCTGGAGGCCGTCGGCCAGGAACTCACGGAAGTGCGCATCACCGACCTGCGTGAGGGCGTCTTCTACGCGGAGCTGGTGTTCGCCAGTGGGGTCGAGGTGAGTGCCCGGCCCTCCGACGCCATAGCGCTGGCGCTGCGTACCGGGACGCCGATCTTCGGCAGTGACGGGGTGCTCGACGACGCGGGCATCGCGATCCCGGACGAGCAGGAGGACGAGGTGGAGAAGTTCCGCGAGTTCCTCGACCAGATCTCGCCCGAGGATTTCGGAACGAACAGCCAGTGAGGCCGGTCAGGCGGTCGTACCGGGCCGACAGGCCTTGACCGCCCCTCGGCGGCGGCGCCGGGTCCGCGGGTGGGGATTCCGCTTCGACGGCTCCGCGGGCGCGGACCCTGTCCGGGGCGGACGCCGCCCGGGGCGGTACCGGCCCGGGAGCGGTGCGTCGTCGGACAATCCGATCGGAGCGCATTCGGCTAGCCTTTCCCCGCGGAAGGGCACGGGAAACCACTCTCAGGGTGATTATCACTCGGCGTGGCGAGTGCGGTGGTCGTTGACGCACCCCGGGCGGCTGCCTACCGTCGATGAGGCAGGTCAAGGACGGAGGTCGGCGTGAGAAGCAGCGGCGACGGTACGGCTGGGGGTGCCCCCGGACGCAGGCTGGGGGACGGCGGCCCGTACCCTCCCCCAGGCTCTCGGCCGCGCCCCGGCTGGGGGGACCCCCATCAGGGCAACGCGGCCGGTCACGTCCCGCAGCGGCCCACGGCCGTGCAGGACAGCGCGGAGGCGGCGCCCGAGCCGCACGAGCAGGTCGGCTACCGCGGTCCCACCGCGTGCGCGGCCGCCGGCATCACCTACCGCCAGCTCGACTACTGGGCCCGCACGGGCCTGGTGGAGCCGAGTGTGCGCTCCGCCCAGGGTTCGGGGACTCAGCGGCTCTACAGCTTCCGGGACGTCGTCGTCCTGAAGATCGTGAAACGGTTCCTCGACACGGGAGTGTCCCTGCAGAACATCCGCACCGCCGTGCAGCACCTGCGGGAGCGGGGTTTCAGTGATCTGGAGCGGATGACGCTCATGAGCGACGGTGCGACGGTCTACGAGTGCAGTTCGCCCGACGAGGTCCACGCCCTGCTCCAGGGCGGTCAGGGGGTCTTCGGGATCGCCGTGGGGGTGGTCTGGCGTGACGTCGAAAGCGCTCTCTCGCAGCTGCACGGGGAGCGGGTCGACACGGGGGAGACGCTCGTGGGCCACAATCCGGCGGACGAGCTGGCACGGCGGCGCAACCGGGCGGTCTGAGGGGCGCCCCAGGCTCAGGGTGGGGCGTTGTCAGTGGCGTAGGGCAGCATCGGAGCTGTGAGAACCGCGCCCACGATCCTGCATCTCGACATGGATGCCTTCTACGCCTCGGCGGAGCAGGCGTCGAAGCCGAGTCTGCGGGGGAAAGCCGTTGTCGTCGGCGGGCTGGGGCCGCGCGGGGTGGTCGCGACCGCCTCGTACGAGGCGCGGGTCTTCGGGGTGCATTCGGCGATGCCGATGGCGCAGGCGCGCCGCCTCGCGCCGAACGCCGCGTATCTCACGCCGCGCTTCGGCTTCTACCGGGCGATCAGCGATCAGGTCATGGGGTTGTTGCGTGCGCTGTCGCCCCTGGTGGAGCCGCTGAGCCTGGACGAGGCGTTCGTGGATCTGGAGGCCGGGGGCGCGGCCTCGGACGAGGCGTCGGCACGGCTCGTCGGGGAGCGGTTGCGTGCGGACATACGGGCCATGACCGCGCTGACGGGCTCCGTCGGGCTCGCGGCCTCCAAGATGCTCGCGAAGATCGCCTCCGAGGAGGCCAAGCCGGACGGGCTGGTGCTGATCGAGCCGGGGATCGAGCGGGCGTTGCTGGGACCGATGTCCGTGCGGATCCTGCCGGGGGTGGGCCCGGCGACCGGGGACCATCTGCGGCGGGCCGGGATCACCACGGTCGAGGAGATCGTGGAGGCGGGTGAGGGCGAGGTCGTACGACTGCTCGGCAAGGCCCACGGACACGGGCTGTACGCGATGGCGCTGGCACGGGACGACCGGGCGGTGGTGGCCGAGCGGGACACGAAGTCGGTATCGGTGGAGGACACGTATGACGTGGACATCCACGACCGGGTACGGGTCCGGATGGAGGTGCGGCGGCTCGCGGACCGCTGTGTGCGCAGGCTGCGGGAGGCCGGACTGTCGGGGCGGACGATCGTGCTGAAGGTGCGGCGCTACGACTTCTCGACGCTGACCCGGTCCGAGACGTTGCGGGGACCCACGGACGATCCCGCGGTGGTGCGCGAGGCCGCGGCCCGGCTGCTGGAGGCCGTGGACACGACGGGTGGAGTGCGGCTGCTGGGGGTCGGGGTGAGCGGGCTCGCCGACTACACGCAGGAGGATCTGTTCGCGCAGGCGGCGGGAGAGCCGGAGCTCGTCGAGGAGGATGCCGGAGGCGGCGTGGAGGTGCCTGTGGCGGAGGAGAGCGAGGGCGGGGAGCGGATCTTCAGGGCCGGGCACGATGTGCGGCACGCCGAGTACGGGCACGGATGGGTGCAGGGGAGCGGGCTCGGGCGGGTGACCGTGCGGTTCGAGACGCCGCTCGATGCGGGGCCGGGGCGGGTGCGGACGTTCAGGACGGACGACGCCGCGCTGGAGCCGGCGGAACCGTTGCCGCTGGTGCCGGGTGGGGTGCTGGGCTGAGGTCCACGGGGGCGCCGGGGGCGCCGGGGGCGTGAGGGCGCGTCGGCCGTCCGGTGCTTTCGTGGCGGCTGCGGCTGCGGCTGGGGCTGTGGCGGGGAGCGGCTCAGGTGTCGTCCCGCTTCGCCACGTCGCCGAAGTCGTGGTCCAGGGGCTGCGGCGGGGCTATGTCCAGGCCGTAGTGGTGGTAGAGCTGGAGTTCCTGCTCGGGGGAGAGGTGGCGGCCCACGCCGAAGTCGGGGGCGTCCTTGATGAGGGCGCGGTCGAAGGGGATGCGGAGGGTGCCCTCGTACAGTTCGCTGGGCTCCAGGGGGACGAAGGCGTCGCGACCGAAGAAGCCCATGCGTATCGCGGCCCACTCGGGGATGCCGGTGGCGTCGTCCAGGTAGACCTCATCCACGGTGCCGATCTTGCTTCCCTTGCGGTCGAACGCCTTGCGGCCGATCAGGTGGCGCGGATCGATGTCGGTCTGCACGGGCCCTCCAGGTGGTCGCCAAGGGGTCGCGAATCGTCTCTCACACTACGAAAAGGCACATCGGGAGCGGCGGCCACTCGAAGACCAGTGCGTTGCCCGCGCTGATACGCTGGCAGCGGCTGCTGACCCCGTGCGGGAGAGTCCTCCGGACACCATCCGGCAGGCGCCGAAGGAGCAAATCCTCCCCGGAATCTCTCAGGCCCACGTACCGCACGGACGAGGTCACTCTGGAAAGCAGAGCGGGTGCCACGGCTCCCGCTCTCACCGACGGTGAAAGCCGGTCCGTACCTGGACCGGTGAAGCTCTCAGGTTGAGATGACAGAGGGGGAGGCCGTCGGGGCGCCCGTGCCGTGGTGCCCCTCGAAGGTCGTGTCAGACCAGGAGGCCTCCGTAATGACCGCCCATCGCATTCCGCTTTCCGAGCTCGAACAGGGAATCCCCTTCGAGCGGCGCCACATCGGCCCGGACGCCGAGGCCCGGGCCAAGATGCTCGCGCACGTCGGGTACGGCTCGCTGGACGAACTGACGGCGGCCGCGGTCCCGGACGTGATCAAGAACGCCGAGGCGCTGGACCTCCCCGGGGCGCGTACCGAGGCCGAGGTGCTCGCCGAGCTGCGTTCCCTCGCGGACCGCAACCAGGTGCTGGGCTCGATGATCGGGCTCGGGTACTACGGGACCTTCACGCCGCCCGTCATCCTCCGCAACGTCATGGAGAACCCGGCCTGGTACACGGCCTACACCCCGTACCAGCCCGAGATCTCCCAGGGGCGGCTGGAGGCCCTGCTGAACTTCCAGACCATGGTCGCCGAGCTGACGGGGCTGCCCACCTCCGGGGCCTCGCTGCTCGACGAGGGCACCGCCGCCGCCGAGGCCATGGCGTTGTCGCGGCGCATGGGCAAGAACAAGAAGGGCCTCTTCCTCGTCGACGCGGACGCGCTGCCGCAGACGATCGCCGTGATCCGGACCCGCGCCGAGCCGGCCGGTGTCGAGGTCGTCGTCGCCGATCTGAGCGAGGGAATCCCGGCCGACATCGCCTCGCGCGACATCAACGGGGTGCTGCTGCAGTACCCGGGCGCCTCCGGTGTCGTACGGGATCTCAAGCCGGTCGTCGAACAGGCCCACGCGCTCGGCGCGCTCGTCACCGTCGCCGCCGATCTGCTGGCGCTGACCCTGCTGGCCTCACCCGGTGAGCTGGGCGCCGACATCGCCGTCGGGACCACGCAGCGCTTCGGTGTGCCGATGGCCTTCGGCGGGCCGCACGCGGGTTACATGGCCGTGCAGGAGAAGTTCGCGCGCAGCCTGCCCGGGCGGCTGGTCGGGGTGTCCGTGGACGCCGACGGACACAAGGCGTACCGGCTGGCCCTGCAGACGCGGGAGCAGCACATCCGCCGGGAGAAGGCGACCAGCAACATCTGTACGGCGCAGGTGCTGCTCGCCGTGATGGCCGGCATGTACGCCGTCTACCACGGGCCTGAGGGGCTGCGGACCATCGCCCGGCGTACCCACCGGTACGCCACCGTGCTCGCCGCGGGGCTCACGGCCGGTGGGATCGAGGTCGTGCACGGGTCGTACTTCGACACGCTGACCGTGCGGGTGCCGGGCCGGGCCGGTGAGGTCGTGGCCGCCGCCCGGGAACATGGCGTGAACCTGCACCTCGTGGACGCCGACCTGGTGTCGGTCTCCTGCGACGAGACCACCACGCGGGCCCAGCTGGGCGCCGTATGGACCGCGTTCGGCGTGGAGGGTGACGTGGGGGCCCTGGACGCCGCCGCGGCGGACACGCTGCCCGAGGCGCTGCTGCGGTCGGACGACTACCTGACGCACCCGGTCTTCCACGACCACCGCTCCGAGACCGCGATGCTGCGCTACCTGCGCCGGCTCGCGGACCGGGACTACGCGCTGGACCGGGGCATGATCCCGCTCGGCTCCTGCACGATGAAGCTCAACGCCACCACCGAGATGGAGCCGGTGACGTGGCCCGAGTTCGGACAGCTGCACCCGTTCGCGCCCGCCGAGCAGGCGCAGGGCTATCTCACGCTCATCCGTGAACTGGAGGAGCAGCTCGCGGAGGCCACCGGGTACGACAAGGTGTCCCTGCAGCCGAACGCCGGCTCGCAGGGGGAGCTGGCGGGGCTCCTGGCCGTGCGCGGGTACCACCGTGCGAACGGTGACGAGCAGCGGACGGTGTGCCTCATCCCGTCCTCCGCGCACGGCACCAACGCGGCGAGCGCCGTCATGGCCGGCATGAAGGTCGTCGTCGTGAAGACCGCCGACGACGGCGAGATCGACGTCGAGGACCTGCGGGCGAAGATCGAGCAGTACCGCGACGAGCTGTCCGTGCTGATGATCACGTACCCGTCGACGCACGGGGTGTTCGAGGAGCACGTGGCCGACATCTGCGCGCAGGTGCACGACGCGGGCGGCCAGGTGTACGTCGACGGCGCCAACCTCAACGCGCTGGTGGGTCTGGCCAAGCCGGGGCACTTCGGCGGTGACGTCTCGCACCTGAACCTGCACAAGACGTTCTGCATCCCGCATGGCGGCGGTGGGCCGGGCGTCGGCCCGGTGGCGGTGCGCGAGCACCTGGCGCCGTATCTGCCGAACCACCCGCTGCAGCCCGCGGCCGGCCCGGAGACGGGCGTCGGCCCGGTCTCGGCCGCGCCGTGGGGTTCGGCGGGCATCCTGCCGATCTCGTGGGCGTACGTCCGGCTCATGGGCGGTGAGGGGCTGAAGCGGGCCACGCAGGTGGCGGTGCTCAGCGCCAACTACATCGCCAAGCGGCTGGAGCCGCACTACCCGGTGCTCTACACCGGTCCGGGCGGGCTCGTGGCACACGAGTGCATCATCGACCTGCGGCCGCTGGCCAAGTCGACCGGGGTGAGCGTCGACGACATCGCCAAGCGGCTGATCGACTACGGCTTCCACGCGCCGACGATGTCGTTCCCGGTGGCCGGGACGCTGATGATCGAGCCGACGGAGTCGGAGGACCTCGGTGAGCTGGACCGGTTCTGCGAGGCGATGATCGCGATCCGTGCGGAGATCGAGAAGGTCGGCTCGGGCGAGTGGCCCGCGGACGACAACCCGCTGCGGAACGCGCCGCACACCGCGGGCGCGCTCGGCGGGGAGTGGAAGCACGCCTACACGCGCGAGGAGGCGGTCTTCCCGGCCGGGGTCTCGCCCGCGGACAAGTACTGGCCGCCGGTCCGTCGGATCGACCAGGCGTTCGGTGACCGGAACCTGGTCTGCTCCTGCCCGCCGCTGGACGCCTACGAAGAGTAGTCGGACGCGGAGACGTGTCGGGGCCGGTTCGGAGAGTGCTTCTCCGGCCGGCCCCTCTTCTGTCCGGGCGGGCGCCCTGTGCGGGGCGCACGCCCTGCGGCGAACGTGAGTGCGGCTCAGGCGGCGGTCATTACGGTGCCCATCGGGCGGTGCGGCGCGATGATCTGGCCGTCCGGCAGGAGCTCACCGGTGTCCTCGAAGAGCAGAACGCCGTTGCAGAGCAGGCTCCATCCCTGCTCCGGGTGGTGCGCCACGAGTCGGGCGCCTTCCCGGTCGGCGGATTCGGCAGTCGGGCACAGTGGCTGGTGCTGGCACATGGTTGTTGGGATCTTTCGGTTGGTCGTGTGGTCTGAGATGGCTGTTTTGTCTGTCCCGCGGCGTGAAGCCCCGTTCATGGCCGCCCCCCGTTGTGATAAATCGGTCCGGTCCCAGTGTTGCCCCACGGGCGTCAATCCGCAGGCATTTCGCAGCACGACTTCTTCACAGGTTGATGACGCAACGCCCGCCCGGATGGTTCATCCCTCTCGCACTGTCCTTTCGGGTGGTACGCCATGGTCGGATGGGGCTAGTCCGACTACGGGGAAGAGCTGGGAATAGCTCGTACGAGCGTTTTGGTGCCCGAAGGAGCGGTAATTCCGCGTAGTCGGAAAGAAGCGCCCCGTCACCGGATATCGGTGGCGGGGCGCGAGGGGGGCGAATGGCGAGGCGATCCGGATTTCAGGCGGGTGATCCCAGCAGGGGGGCGGGCGTCAACCGGGTGCTCAGCACCGGGAGGAGATCGGTGACCCGGTGAGGCCGGTGGGCGGCGATACCGGGCGGTGCGGGCGCCAGCGGGACCAGCAGGTCGGCCGGGGCCGGGTCGCCGGTGGCGCCGTCGGTGGTGGGGTCGGCGTGCAGCCAGAGCATGAGCATGTACAGCTCGGGCACCGACAGCAGGCGTGGCTGGTAGGGCTGCTGCATGACGTCGGCCTGACGCAGGGCGCGCTCGGTCGAGGTGATGTACGGGCCCTCGAAGAAGTGGGAGAACGCCCAGCCGTCCGGGGTCAGCCGGGTCTCGGCGGCGGCCACGGCACGGTCGCCGCAGCGGATCAGGAACCGCCATCCGGTGAGCCTGGCGATGCCCGTGCCCTGCGGGGTGATCCGGTCGAGTACGTGGACGGGCAGCGGGAGCTCGGGCGTGGCGGGCCCCTGGGCGTTCTTCAGGGCGGGAGTTCGCGCCTCGTGGACGGCGGTGGGAGAACCGAGTGCGGTGAGGACGGTGCGCAGGGCGGGGGCGGGAGCCGGGGGGACATGCAGCGGCATGGTGGGTCGCCTCTCCATTCGACAGGCACGGTGGCGCGAGGGCGGAAGCGGACGGCGCTGTCAGCTCTCGGGGATCGGGGAGACGGATGCCCGGGTCCGGGTGCGTGGGTGGGGTCCGCCGCGTGTGGCCTGACGGCAGGACCGAGGACCGCGAGTGCCGGCTCTCAGCCTCGTTTGCGAAGTTTATACGACACGTGTTCACACAAGGTTTCGTCTAGCCGCTCCGGATATGAAGAGCAAGGCGGTATCAGGTCGCCGAAACGTGGGTGCCACCCCTATTTCCGGGGGGAGTGTGGCGGTGACCTCGCATTACCGTCGCGTAACGGACGGCCTGTTGTCGTCGGCGCTTTTCACGAAAGGGCGCCGCAGAAAGCGCATACCCTTTCTTGCCCGCTGAATGTGCCAGAAGCATGCCGACGAAATAGGGTCGGAGGCGACCGCGCTCAGCCTAGCGTGTGCAGGTCCCGCCCGGGACGTTACCGCTGGCTCTGCCTGGGCATCATGAACCGTGGACCCGGGACACCAGTGGCCGAGGCGTCGGCCTGCCCATCCGAGGAGGGACACTTCGATGGGGGAGAAGGTCGTGGCGGGGCCGTTTGGCCTCTCCGATCGCCAGCAGTACCGCGACAAGCTCCGGCAGTGTCTGACGGGGCTGGCGCGGCTGTTGGAGGAGAAGCGGTTCGACCGCCCCAGGAACCTCATGGGTGTGGAGATCGAGCTGAACCTCGTCGACGGCGACGGTCAGCCGAGAATGATGAATGCGCAAGTACTAGAACGGATTGCGAGCCGAGATTTCCAAACAGAACTCGCCATGTTCAATCTGGAAGTCAACATAGCTCCACATCGGCTGGACGGCAGGGTATTCGACCAGCTTTCCGAGGAGCTGCGCACGTCCCTCGCCTACGCCGACCGCAAAGCGATCGAGGTGGGTGCGGGGATCGTGATGATCGGGATTCTGCCCACGCTGGGCCGTGACGACCTGGTCTCCTCGAACCTCTCCGCGGGCGACCGCTACACCCTGCTGAACGACCAGATCGTCGCCGCCCGCGGTGAGGACTTCACCCTGGACATCGACGGGGTGGAGCGGCTCGTCTGCACCTCGAAGTCCATTGCGCCGGAAGCCGCCTGCACCTCCGTGCAGCTGCACCTGCAGGTGACCCCGGGCCGGTTCGCCGATGTGTGGAACGCCGCCCAGGCGGTCGCCGCCGCGCAGGTCGCCATCGGGGCCAACTCGCCGTTCCTGTTCGGGCACGAGTTGTGGCGGGAGTCGCGGCCGCCCCTGTTCCAGCAGTCCACCGACACCCGCCCGCCCGAACTCCAGGCCCAGGGTGTACGGCCGCGTACCTGGTTCGGGGAGCGGTGGATCTCCTCGGCGTACGAACTCTTCGAGGAGAACCTGCGCTTCTTCCCGGCCCTGCTGCCCATCTGCGACGACGAGGATCCGATCGGCGTCCTCGACGCGGGCGGCATTCCCTCCCTCGCCGAACTCACCCTGCACAACGGCACGATCTACCGCTGGAACCGCCCCGTCTACGGGATCGCCGACGGGGTCCCGCACCTGCGGGTCGAGAACCGCGTGCTGCCCGCCGGGCCGACCATCACGGACGTGATCGCCAACGCGGCCTTCTACTACGGAGTCGTCCGCGCGCTCGCCGAGGAGTCACGGCCCGTGTGGACCCGGCTGCCGTTCGAGGCGGCCGCCGCCAACTTCGACGAGGCGTGCCGGCACGGCATCGACGCACGGCTGCAGTGGCCGCGCGGGCGCTACGGCGGAGTGGGGCCGGTGGACGCCGTGAACCTCGTACGGGACGAGCTGTTGCCGCTCGCCGAGGTGGGGCTGGACGCGTGGGGGGTCGAGCCGGTCGACCGGGACTTCTATCTCGGTGTGATCGAGGAGCGCTGCCGACGGCGGGTCAACGGAGCGTCCTGGCAGGTGGAAACGTTCCACCAGGCTCTGGCCAAGGGGCTCGGACGCGATGCGGCGCTGGCCGCCACCACGCGGCGGTACGGCGAGCTGATGCACTCCGGGGAGCCCGTCCACAGCTGGCCGGTCGGGCTGCCGGAGCCGGTACCGCTGGGCTGAGGAGCCGCCTTCGAGGGCAGCCGCCGGAAAGTCCCGGACCGCCGCGGGTGATGATGGACCCTCGGCGGGGCCGGACAACTGGAGGCGTGGTGCAGGGGCAGGCGGAGGCGGCGGAGGGCGCGGTGCCGGGGGAGCGTCCGGGCCGGCGGATTCTGCGGGACGAGACACTGCTCGTGCTCGGGGTCTCGCTCGGCGCGAGCGGCGTGTCCGCGCTGATCAGCTTCGTCGGATCGGTCACCAGGCCGGGCGGGCTGAAGGACCAGGCGGCCACCATGAACGCCTCGGCGGCGCCGGGCCGGCCCTGGCTCGACCTCGCGTGGCAGCTCTTCGGCATCACCACCGCCCTGGTGCCCGTCGCCCTGGTCGCGCACTTCCTGTTGCGCGAGGGCGCGGGACTGCGCACCCTCGGGTTCGACCGTACGAAGCCGTGGCCCGACCTCGGCCGGGGCGCGGCCATCGCCGCGGTGATCGGCAGCACGGGCATCGCCTTCTATCTGGCGGCCCGCGGCCTCGGGTTCAACCTCACGGTGGTGCCGGAGGCGCTGCCCGAGGTGTGGTGGAAGTACCCCGTGCTGATCCTCTCCGCGATCCAGAACGCCGTCCTCGAAGAGGTCATCGTGGTCGGGTACCTGCTGCGCCGACTCCATCAGCTGGGCTGGTCACCGGGGAGCGCGCTCGCCGCCAGCTCGGTGCTGCGCGGGTCGTACCACCTCTACCAGGGCATCGGCGGGTTCGTCGGCAACATGGTGATGGGCGTGGTCTTCGTCTACCTGTACCGGCGGTGGGGGCGCGTGGGGCCGCTCGTGGTGGCCCACTCGCTGCTCGACATCGGGGCGTTCGTGGGATACGCGCTGCTGGCGGGGAAGGTGGGCTGGCTGCCGACCGCGTGAAGGGTGGCCGGGCGGTCGGGCCGTCGAGGGCTGGGCGTGCGGTCGGCGGATCGGGGCTCGTCAGGCGAGGAGTTCGCCGTCCACGACCGTGACCGCGCGGCCGGAGAGCAGGGTGCGGTCGCCGCGGAGTTCGGTGCGCACCCGGCCGGAGCGGGGGGAGGCCTGCAGGCCGGTGAGGTCCGGGCTGCCCAGGCGTGCGGACCAGAAAGGGGCGAGCGCGGTGTGGGCGCTGCCGGTGACCGGGTCCTCGTCGATGCCGAGGTTGGGGAAGAAGCAGCGCGAGACGTAGTCGTGGCCGGCCGCGGGGTCGGCGGCGGGGGCCGTGGCGATGATGCCGCGCTCGGAGTAGCGGCCGAGGGACCGGAGGTCGGGGGCGAGGCCCAGGACCGTCTTCTCGTCGGCCAGCTCCACCAGGAGGTCGCCCACGTTCGGGCCGGTGTCGACGGCGCTCAGCGGTTCGGCGCCCAGCGCCTCGGCGACGCCGTCCGGGACGGCCACCGGGGTGAGGGGCGCGGTCGGGAAGTCGAGGGTGAGCGAGCCGTCCGGGCGGGGCGTGGCCGTGAGAACGCCGCTGCGCGTGGCGAACCGTACCGGGCCCTGGTGGGTGTTCGTGCTGCTCAGGACGTGTGCCGTGGCCAGGGTGGCGTGGCCGCACATCGCCACTTCGGCGACCGGCGTGAACCAGCGCAGTGCCCAGTCGGCCTCGCCGCCCGACGGGAGGGGGTGGGCGAACGCGGTCTCGGCGTGGTTGACCTCTCTGGCCACGTTCTGCAGCCAGATGTCGTCCGGGAAGGCGTCGAGGAGGAGGACTCCCGCGGGGTTGCCGGAGAAGGGGCGGTCGGTGAAGGCGTCCACGATACGAATGCGCATGGGACGACGCTAGGGGTCGGTGGAGCGGCGGGCCAAGGCCAATTCCGGGGTGGTGGACTCGCTTTCCGGGGGCAGGGGCGTCGATCAGGCCCGCAGGGTGGTGGCGCGGCGCGCTCGCGCTAGTGGACCGAGAAGCCGCCGTCGACGAAGATCGACTGGCCGGTGATGTAGCCGGCGGAGCGGCCGACCAGGAAGACGGCGGCACCGGCGAAGTCGTCGGCCAGGCCGTTGCGCCCGGCCAGGGTGCGTGCGGCGAGGGCCGCCACCTGCTCCGGATCGGACGACAGCCGGGTGTTGAGCGGGCTCGGGACGAATCCGGGGACCAGGGTGTTGCAGGTGACGCCGTGGGGCGACCACTCCTCGGCCTGTGAGCGGGCCAGCGACTCCAGCGCACCCTTGGAGACGCCGTAGGCGCCGCTTCGCACGAACGCCCGGTGTGCCTGCTGGGAGGTGATGTGGAGGATGCGGCCGTAGCCCCGCGCGGCCATGCCGGGGCCGAAGCGCTGGCCCAGGAGGAAGGGCGCGTCCAGGTTCAGGGCCATGGTGGTGTCCCAGACGTCCTCGCCCAGTTCGCTCAGTGGCGGCCGTAGGTTGACGCCGGCGCTGTTGACGAGGATGTCGGGCTCCCCGAACGCCTCGACCGCCCGCTCGGCCGCCACGCGCACACCGCCCCGGGTGCTCAGGTCGCCGCTCACCCAGGCCGCCCGGCAGCCGTCCGCCGTCAGCTCGCCGGCCGTGGCCCGCAGCTCGGCCTCCTTGCGCGCGACGATCACCACGCCCGCGCCGGCGCGGGCGAGAGCCGTACTGATGGCCTTGCCGATGCCGGAACTGCCGCCCGTCACCACGGCGACCCGGCCGTCCAGCGAGAACAGTGCGGAGAGATAGCTGTCGGAGATCATTTCCGCACCCTAGAGGACCGGTCGGCGGATCAGTCCCTGGTGCTCGTGACGTGGTGGATCGCGGAGACGATGTCGGCCGCGATGTGGGTGGGCCGGTAGGCGCCCTCGTTCCAGGCTCGGCCGTGCGCCACCCAGACGCTGCGCAGGCCGAGGGCGTCGGCGCCCGCGATGTCGGCGTGGGGCGCGTCGCCGATCACCCAGGCGCCGGACAGCGGGAGCCCGGCGGTGGCGGCAGCGGCGTGGAAGATCTCCGGCTCGGGCTTCTTGCGGCCGACGGCTTCGGAGACGACCCAGCCCCGCACGAGACGGTCGAGGCCGGTGCGGCGGATCTTCGTCTCCTGCTGGGCGGTCCGGCCGTTGGTGACGATCACGCAGGTCCAGCCGCCCGCCCGCGCTTTGTCGAGCGCCTCGCGGGTGGCGGGAGCCAGGACCACGCGGTCGGCGGCGCCGGTGTCGAGCAGGGTGCTGACGGCGTCGGGCGGTACCGCGCCCGCGTAGCGGTCGGTGAGGGCGCAGGCCACGTCCGGGCGCGGGGCGTAGCCGCCGGCGTCGACGGCCGCCACCCAGGGCAGGTCGGTGTCGGGCAGGCCGTGGGCGGAGAGGAAGGCGGCCGCGGCGGCGCGGAAGGCCGCGTCGCGGTCGATCAGGGTGTTGTCCAGGTCCAGCAACAACAAAGGCATGCGCGGCAGTACATCACGGAGCCCTTCTCGAAGACGGGGGTTGTCAGGCGACAGGTCCCGATATATCGTTGAGGCATCGCGACAGATCAACGATGGAATGGAGTGATGGTGATGCGTTCCCGTGGACAGGACTTCGGATTCGAGCGTGGACATGGACGCCGTGGTGGGGAGCACCCCCGCGGCCAAGGTGACGCCGAGGCGCTGCGCGCCGCCTTCGGGCCCTTCGGGCCGGGCCATGGTGGCCCCGGACCGTTCGGACCCTTCGGTGGGGGCCCCTGGGGTGGGCGCGGACGGGGCGGACCTCGGGGGAGGGCACGGCGGGGCGACGTACGCGCGTCGATCCTGGCCCTTCTCAAGGACAGGCCCATGCACGGCTACGAGATGATCCAGGAGATCGCCGAGCGCAGTGGCGGGGCGTGGAAGCCCAGCCCCGGTTCGGTGTACCCCACCCTCCAGTTGCTGGAGGACGAGGGGCTGATCGCCAGCGCGACCGAGGGCGGCAAGAAGCTGTTCTCGCTCACCGAGGCCGGTCGCACCGCGGCCGACGAGGGGCCCGAGGCTCCTTGGGAAGAGGCCTCGCGCGGGGTCGACTGGGAGGCGCTGAGCGAGATCCGGCAGGCCGGCTTCGGTCTGATGGAGGCGTTCGGCCAGGTCTGGAAGACCGGCGACAAGGACCAGCGCGACAAGGCGCTGACGGTGATCAACGAAGCCCGCAAGAAGCTGTATCTGATCCTCGCCGACGAGGACTGACGGCAGTGTGCGGGTGACCGGTAGGGGAGCGCCCCGTGGAGAGATCTTCGCGGGGCGCTTTCGTGTGCGTGGAAGCGTGGATGCCTGCCGACGCGTGGGCCCGTGGTGGGTGGGGTGTGGGCCCAGTGGGGGTGGGGCGTGTTTGGGGGCGCGGGTGGTGCGGGTCAGGCGCGGGGTCAGGTCACGAGGGCGCCCAGCTTGCGCAGGGACTCGTCGAGCGCGGCCGTGGCGGAGTCCCTGAGCTTGCCCGCCATCAGGGAGACGGCGGCGCCGGTGAACTCGCCATCGATGCGGACGGTGGTGGCGTCGCCGTCGGGGGTGAGGGTGTAGCGGGTGGCGAGGTCCACGGCCATGGGGCCCTTGCCGCGGATGGCCAGGGTGCGGGCGGGTTCCAGCTCGGCGATGGTCCACTCGACCTCCGCCGGGAAGCCCATGAGCTTCAGGTTCTCCTGGAAGGTGCCGCCCACCGCGAGGATCTGCGGGCCGCCCTTGGGGAAGCCGGTGTGGGTGGTGTTCCACTCGCCGTACGCGGACCAGTCGACGAGCCGGGCCCAGACCCGCTCGGCGGGCGCCTCGATGCGTGCCTCCGCGCTGACATCGGCCATGCGACAACCCCTTCGTCTCGGACGGTGGTGTCGCGGAACGTAGCCTCGGGGCCCGGAACATTCAATACTGATGAACCGTCAGGAATCGGAGTGCCGCCGGCCGGCACCGCCGCCGTGCGGTGAGGGACGGGCGCCGGTGCGACGCGGTCGCGTACCGGGCGCGGGGCAAGGTCGCGCGCGCCCCTGAGGTGGTGCGGGCGGATCTCATCCGTAGGGAGGAGGAACGGCTCCTCCCTGCGCAACCTGTGCCGGAGGCGAAGATGCTTCCTTTCGTGGATGACCCTGAGCCGCCGGGACTGATGGGGTGGGGGGCGTGCTACCCCGTATATCCCAGCAGTCGGCCGCCGGCCATGGTCCGGACCACCTGGAGATCGAGGGCGGGCTCACGGATGAGCTGGCCTCGGTGGTCGCCGGTGCGCGCAGACGGGCCCTTCGCGACGACGACCGGCAGATCGACACCGCGCATCTGCTGCACTCCCTCGTGGAATCCGACCCCGAGGTCCGCGCCGTCTTCGACGGTCCGCAGGTCGCCCGACTGCTCGGCTACCTCGTGCAGCGCAGCATCGGGTACGGGCTGCGCTGGCAGATCGGTGTAGAGGACACCGGTGTCGTCCCGGGGGCGCCGGGCAGGCCCGGGTGGTCACCCGTGGCGGCCCGGACGATGACGCAGGCGCACGACCGTGCCGTGCTGCGGGGTGCGGGGACGGCCCGCGGCGTCGATCTGCTCGCGGTGCTCGTCGCGGCGACCGGTTCGCGGGCCGTGGAGGTGCTCGGCAAGGTCGGCGTCGACCGGGACGTGGTGGCGCGGCGGATCGCCGAAGTGGGCGAGGGCTGTGTCGAGGGGCCGGTGGTGAGCGGGGACGGGGGGTGTTGAGGCGTGACGCGCCGTGGAGGTGCCCGGCCGTCGATGTGGGCCCGGCCGTCGTCCAGCCGGTGAGACAGGTGTCATTGGGGATGACGCTCCTGTCGCCGGCTGACATCATGTGCCGGTGCATACGTCTCAGCAGAGTCAGGGGCAACGCGGGCGCGGCGTCGGGCTGGTGCTCGCGCTGGGGTCCGCGCTCGCCTTCGGTGGATCGGGCACGGCGGCCAAGCCGCTCATCGAGGCGGGGCTCGACCCGCTGCACGTGGTGTGGCTGCGAGTCGTCGGCGCCGCGCTGGTGATGCTTCCCTGGGCGGTGCGCCATCGGGATCTGGTGCGTCGGCGGCCCGCGCTGCTCGTCGGTTTCGGCCTGTTCGCGGTGGCCGGTGTGCAGGCCTTCTACTTCGCCTCGATCTCCCGTATCCCCGTCGGCGTCGCGCTCCTCGTGGAGTACCTCGGGCCGGCCATCGTCCTCGGGTGGGTGCGGTTCGTGCAGCGCCGGCCCGTGACGCGGGCCGCCGCGGTCGGTGTCGTCCTCGCGGTCGGCGGCCTCGCCTGTGTCGTCGAGATCTGGTCGGGGCTGAGTTTCGACCCTCTGGGCCTGCTGCTCGCACTCGGGGCCGCCTGCTGTCAGGCCGGGTACTTCGTGCTGTCCGATCGGGGCGGCGACGCGGGGGCGGAAGCGCCGGATCCGCTCGGGGTGATCGCCTATGGGCTGCTGGTGGGCGCGGCCGCGCTCACGGTGGTGGCACGGCCGTGGGGGATGGAGTGGGCGGTGCTCGGGGGCGACGCGTGGATGGACGGCACGGCCGTACCGGCGTGGCTGCTGCTCGGGTGGGTGGTGCTGATCGCCACGGTCGTCGCCTATGTCACCGGGGTGATGGCCGTGCGACGGCTGTCGCCGCAGGTGGCCGGGGTCCTGGGGTGCCTGGAGGCGGTGGTGGCGACCGTGCTCGCGTGGGTGCTCCTGGGTGAGCATCTGTGGGCGCCGCAGATCGTGGGCGGGGTGGTGGTGCTGGCCGGGGCGTTCGTCGCGCAGCGGTCTGCGGTGGGGGAGGGGTCGCCGGGGCGGCCGGTGGCGTCCGGTGAGGCGGGGGTTGAGGCTGAGCTGTCGGTGGGGGGTGGGCGGTGAAGTGGTGGGTCGGGGGCTCGGGTCGGCTGTCGGGTGCGGGTCGTGGGGGGTGTTCGCGCAGTTCCTCGCGCCCCTGAGGGTGTTCGTGGGGGCCGGTGGGGAGGGGTGAGTCCGCGTTTCCGGTGGGGGAGGGGGCTGCGTCCGCGGGTTGTGAGGGGCTGGTCGCGCAGTTCCCCGCGCCCTTGGAGGGGTGCGTTTCGGGGGCGGTGGTGGGGGCCGACCCCGAGCCGGGACCGGAGGCCGGGGACGGGCGTCTGCGTCTGGGGGCGTACGCCGTTCCCCCCGCCCCTGGAGGGGTGTGTGTCGGGGTAGGGGTCGGGTGGGCACCTCGCCGTTGAGGGGCCCGGGTCTTGCGGCGTGCGTCAGAGGGTCTTGAGGTAGGCCGGGAGTTCGGTGTCGGGCAGCAGGTCGGGGTCCGGGATCGGGGTGTCGTAGCCCTTGCGGAGGGGGACGACGCCGGCCCAGTGGGGGAGGGCGAGGTCCTCGGGCTCCTCGTTCACGCCGCCGGTGCGGGTCTTGGCCGAGACCTCGTTCAGGTCGAGGCGGATCACGGCGGTGGCCGCGAACTCCTTCGCGTTGGCGGGCCGGGAGTCCCGCGAGCGGCCCGGTACGACGTGGTCGACGAGCGCGTCCAGGGCGATCCGCCGCTCCTGCGGGTCGGTGACCTGGTGGGCGGTGCCGTGCACCACGACCGAGCGGTAGTTGATCGAGTGGTGGAAGGCGGAGCGGGCCAGGACCAGCCCGTCCACGTGCGTCACCGTCAGGCACACCGGGAGCCCCGGGTCGGCCTGGCCCGTCATCCGCAGCGGGCGCGAACCCGTCGAACCGTGCACGTAGAGCGTCTCGCCGACCCGGCCGTACAGCGTGGGCAGCACCACCGGGGCGCCGTCGCGGACGAAGCCGAGATGGCAGACGTACCCCTCGTCGAGTATCGCGTGCACCAGGTCCTTGTCGTACGACGCCTTCTCCGCGCCCCGGGTGGGGACGGTGCGGTCGGTGACGTCGTAGGCGGCGGTCGGTGATGTCGTCGGCTGTGATGTCCCCGTCATTGCGCTCTCCATTGCACTAGTGCATAGTTTGGTTTGTGCTAGGAGAATACATGGTCACTGGGCGGCGCGCGGCGGATATCGCGGCGAACGTCGAGCGGGCGGTCGGGGCGGGTGAGCTGATGCCCGGTCAACTGCTGCCGCCCATGCGCGAGTTGGCGGAACGGCTCGGGGTGAACCCGAACACCGTCGCGGCCGCCTACCGCACGCTGCGTGAGCGGGGGGTCATCGAGACCGCCGGGCGGCGGGGGAGCCGTGTGCGGCCCCGGCCGGCGACGACGGGGCGCGAGTACATCCGGGTGGAGGTACCGGAGGGCGTGCGTGACCTCGCCGACGGCAATCCCGACACCACCTTGCTGCCGCGTCTGGCCGAGGCGTTCACGGCGGCCGCCGAGCAGGGCGACCGGGAGCCGGTGCTGTACGGGGCGGGGTCGGTGGAGCCCGAGCTGGCGCGGATCGCCCGCGCCGAGCTGGACGCCGACGGGGTGCCGGAGGGGCCGGTCACCGTCACCTCCGGTTCGCTCGACGCCATCGAACGCATCCTGGCCGCCCATCTCAGGCCCGGGGACACCGTCGCCGTCGAGGACCCCGGGTGGGGCAGCGTGCTCGACCTCGTGCCGGCGCTCGGACTGAGGGTCGTGCCGGTCGGCGTCGACGACGAGGGGCCGCTCCCCGACGACGTCCGCACGGCGCTGGTGGCCGGGGCGAGGGCCCTGATCGTCACCGACCGGGCGCAGAACCCCACCGGCGCGGCCGTGAGCGCCGCACGCGCGCGTGCCCTGCGGTCCGTGCTCGGGGAGCATCCCGAGACCCTGCTCATCGAGGACGACCACGGTCACCGGATCGTCGACCAGGCCCTTCATCCGCTGGCCGGGACCACCCGCAGCTGGGCCTTCGTGCGGTCGGTCGCCAAGGCGTACGGCCCCGACCTGCGGCTCGCGGTGCTCACCGGGGACGCCGTCACGGTCGACCGGGTCCGGGGCCGGCAGCGGTTGGGGCCGGGCTGGGTGAGCCGTCTGGTGCAGCGCGCCGTCGTACGGCTGTGGTCCGGCGGCGCGGTGGACGCCACGGCCGTGGCGGCGGCGTACGGGAGGCGACGGGAGGCGCTGATCGGCGCCCTCGCCCTGCGCGGGATCGAGGCGCACGGGGTCAGCGGGATGAACGTCTGGGTCCGGGTCCCGGACGAGACCGGCGCGGTCGCCCGGCTGCTCCACGCCGGGTGGGCGGTCGCGCCCGGCGCCCGCTTCCGGACGAACGCCCCGCAGGGGATCCGGATCACGGTCTCCACCCTCACCGAGCAGGAGGTCGGGAGGGTGGCGGAGGCGGTGGCCTCGGCGGTCGGGCCGGGCTCCGGCGGCGGATACGTGTGAGGGCGGCGTCCCGCAGGTTCAGGTGCGCGGCCTCGCCTGTGTCAGGGCCGCTCCCGCCAGGACGATCGCCGCGCCGACCGGGGTCGACCAGGCCAGGGACTCGCCGAGGATCGCCACCCCGGCGGCCGTGGCGATGACTGGGATGAAGTAGGTGACCATCTGGGCGGTCGTCGGGCCGACCTCGGAGACGAGGCCGTACTGCAGGAGCATGGCGACGCCCGTGCCGAGGGCGCCCAGCGCGACGACCGCCAGCAGGGGGAGGACCGGGAAACGGCTCGGCAGGGTCGTGAACAGCGGGGTGACGAAGGCCAGTTGGGTGGTGGCCAGCAGGAGTTGGGCGCCGGTGAGGGACAGGTGCGACGCGCTGGTGCCGGCCAGGGTGCGGCGGACGTAGATCCAGCCGATCGGATAGCTGAGGGAGGCCAGCAGGGCCATCGTGGTGCCCCTGGCGTCCAGGCCGCTGAAGCCCTGCCAGGCGCCGAGCACGGTGAGCACGCCGAGGAAGCCGAGGCCGAGCCCGGCGACCCGCACCCGGGTCGGGCGGTCCTCCGAGAGCGCGACCAGGGAGAGCGCCATGCCCCACAGCGGCGAGGTCGCGTTGCAGATGCCCGCCAGGGTGGAGGGGATGGTCAGCTCCGCGTAGGCGAAGAGGGAGAACGGCAGCGCGTTCAGGAGAAGGGCCGCCACGGTGAGGTGCCCCCAGGTGCGGATGCCGCGCGGTAGCCGCTCCCGCTTCACGGCCATCGCCACCGCGAGCACCAGCGTGCCGAACAGCAGCCGCCCGAACGTCACCTGGAACGGCGCGTACGCCTGCGTGCCCACCTTGATCAGGAGGAAGCTGAAGCCCCAGACGAGGGAGAGGAAGGCGAAGCGCAGGCGCCAGTCGAGGGCGGCGCGGGTGCCTCCGGAGAGGGCGGCTGGCGTTCGGGTGGGCGCGGCGGTGGTCATGCCGTCAACGATGCTGCGGACAATCTTGTAGCACAAGCGAGAATTCATGAGCTGAATCTCGTAGCATCTCTTATATGTTGAATCTGGAGCGTCTGCGCACCCTCGACGCGCTCGCCCGGCACGGTTCGGTGAGCGGGGCGGCCGAGGGGCTGCATGTGACGACCTCGGCCGTCTCCCAGCAGATGGCCAAGCTGGAGCGGGAGGTCGGGCAGCGGCTCCTCGCCAAGAACGGGCGGGGCGTGCGGCTCACCGACGCGGGGCGGCTGCTCGCCGAGCATGCCGCGCGCATCCTGTCGCAGGTCGAGCTGGCGCAGTCGGACCTGGAGGCGCAGCGCGGCCAGGTCGTCGGCGAACTGCGGATGGCCGCCTTCCCCACGGCCGTCCGGGGGCTGTTCCCCGCCGTCTTCCGCGCGCTGCGGGAGGACCATCCTGCGCTGCGAGTGCGCTCGCGGGAGATGGAACCCGAACTCGCCATCAGCGCGGTGATCCGGGGCGACGCCGACCTGGCCGTCGTCCTCGACTGGTACAACAAGCCGCTGCCGGTGCCCGAGGGTCTTGCCCGGGCCGCGATCCTCGACGATCCGGTGGAGGTGGCGCTGCCCGAGGACCACCCGCTGGCCGGGCGGGACGAGATCGACCTGCGGGAGCTGGCGGAGGAGCCGTGGGTCGCCTGGCCCGAGGGCGAGTTCTGCCACGAATGGCTGCTCTACACGCTGCGCGCCAACGGCATCGAGCCCCAGATCGCCCACCGGGCCGGTGAGCACCACACCCAACTCGCCCTGGTCGCCGCCGGGTTGGGTGTCTGTATCGCACCCCGGCTCGGCCGCGACCCGATGCCGGCCCGCATGCGGACGGTGCCGGTGCGCCCGCGGGTCCACCGGAGCGTCTACGCGGTGTGGCGCGCGGACGCCGACCGGCGGCCGTCGATCAGGGCGGCGGTCGAGGCGCTGCGGGCGGCGGGGGCCGCGTGCGGCTCGCCCTGACGCACTGCCCCTTCGCCGTGCGCGGAACGGGCAGCGCGGGCGCGGTGGTGATCCGCGCCTACCCCAGTTTGCGGAAGTCCCAGGACGCGATCGCGTCCGGTGTCAGGCGCAGCCAGGCGTGTCGGCCGTCGTGCGGCATCTCGTCGATACCGAAGTTCTTGCGGGCGAACCGCCGCTCCACCTCCACGAGTTCGGGGACCGGTTCGCCCGTGCGCGGTGCCTCGCCGACGAACTCGACGGTCCCGGACAGCTCGGCGCCGCGCAGTTCGCCGTACTCCTCGCCCGCGTCGACCACGACGGCGACGCGCGGATCACGGCGCAGCGCGGACCACCGTCTGCTGCGGGTGATCGAGTAGAGCCACAGCGACGTGCCGTCCCAGACGTACCAGAGCGGGCTGATGTGCGGGGCGCCGTCGGACGAGACCGTCGCGACCCGGCAGGTGCGCTGCGCGCCGAGGAACTCGTCCAGTTCGGCGGGCTCCATCATGATCTTCCGGCCCCGGCGCTGCGTGGCGGTCATCGACATCCCCTCCGCTGACGTGACGTCAGAAGAGGATCGGACGTCTTCCGTCCATGTGCAAGGGGCGTTACGCTCGCCCGCCCGATCGCCGACGACAAGGGGAACGTCATGCCGTCGTACGCGAGTGAGGCGAGTGACGCGCGTGGGTCGAACGCGAGTGGGCCGAAGAGGCAGCGGGAACTGGAAGAACTGCTCGAACCCGCGACCACCGTCCTGCTCACCGTCGAGTGCCAGCGCGGTGTCGTCGGACCCGGCAGCGCTCTGCCCGAACTCGCCGACGAGGCACGCTCGTCGGGGGCGCTGGGCAATGTGGCCAGGCTTGTCGACGCGGCCCACCTGAGCGGGGTGCAGGTCATGCACGCCGTCGCCGAGCGCCGGCCGGACGGGCGGGGCGCCAACCACAACGCCCGCCTGTTCCGCGCGGCGCAGCGGCTGCCCGTACGGCAGTTGGCGGGCACCGATGCCGTACGCGTCGCGCCGCCCGTCGAGGTCGCCGAGGAGGACCTGGTCGTACGGCGGCTGCACGGGCTGTCCCCGCTGGCGGGCACCGACGTGGACGCGCTGCTGCGCAACCTGGGGTGCCGCACGCTGATCGTCACCGGTGTCTCGGCCAACGTGGCCGTACCGAACGCGGTGTTCGACGCGGTGAACCGCGGCTACCGCGTCGTCGTACCCGGGGACGCCATCGCGGGGGTGCCTGCCGACTACACCCCCGCGATGATCCGCCACACCCTCGCGCTGGTCGCCACGGTCGCGACCACGGACGAGGTGTCGGCGTGCCTGACGAAGGTCAGGCCAGCGTGATCGAATCGCCCGAGACGCTGACCTCCTTGGCCGGCAGCGGCTTCGGGGCCGGGCCGCTCTTGACGCTGCCGTCCTCGATCGAGAAGTTGCTGTTGTGACAGGGGCAGTTGATCACGCCGTCGGCGATCGTCTTCACGGCACAGCCCGAGTGGGTGCACACCGAGGAGAACGCCTTGAAGGTGCCCGCCTTCGGCTGGGTGACGACGACGCCCTCGCTCTCGAAGATCTTGCCGCCGCCCTCGGGTATGTCCGAGGTCTTGGCGATCTCCGTGCCGCCCGCACCGTCTCCGCCGCCCGCGCCGCCGCTCGCCTCGGCGGTGGAGTCGCCCCCGGCTCCCGCTCCGGCACCGGGCGAGTCGGAGGTGGAGGTCGACGGGCTGTCCTCCGATCCGCACGCGGTCAGCGCGACGGCGAGTCCCGCCACGCCGGCCGCCGCCATGACGGTACGACGGCCCGGGATCGAAGCGGGTTTGATCGTTTCGCTGGACATGCAGGCGGTTCCTTCCGAGGTGGCTTTGCACTTTCGCCCATGGATACGGCGGGGCCGTGCTTGAACGTTCAGACAGGGTGCACATCCTGACCTGTCCGGGATCACGAGAGCGTCAAAAACAGCTGTCCGGAAGCTGTCGATCCGTGGTGCGGCGGACGGGGTGACTCCGGGCGTCCGCGGTACGCCGGTAACCTGGGGCGATGCTCAAGGAAGTCAGCGTGACCCGGTACATCACGCCGCTGCGGGAAGGCGGTTCGCTGCCGGGTCTGGTCGAGGCCGACGACCGCGGCACGTACGTCCTGAAGTTCGCCGGAGCGGGGCAGGGCCGCAAGACGCTCGTGGCGGAGGTCGTCTGCGGTGAGCTGGCCCGGCGGCTCGGTCTGCGCGTGCCCGGCCTCGTCACCCTCGGCCTCGATCCCGTCCTGGGGCTCGGCGAGCCCGACGAGCAGGTGCAGGAGCTGATCAAGTCCAGCGGCGGCACCAACCTGGGCATGGACTTCCTGGCCCGCGCCATCGGCTTCGACCCGCTCGCCTTCGAGGTCGGTCCCGAGGAGGCCGGGCGGGTCGTCTGGTTCGACGCGCTGATCAACAATGTCGACCGCTCCTGGCGCAATCCGAACCTGCTGACGCGCCACGGCGACCTGTGGCTCATCGACCACGGCGCCACCATGATCTGGCACCATCACTGGCCGGGCGCCCGTGCCTCCGCGGCCAAGCCGTACGACGCCGCCGACCACGCCCTCGCGCGCTTCGCCCCCGATGTCGCCGCGGCCGCCGCCGACCTCGCGCCCCTGGTCACCGCGGACCTGCTCGCCGAGGTGACCGCCGAGATCCCGGACGTCTGGCTGGCCGGCGAGCCCGGCTTCGAGACGCCGGACGCGTTGCGGCGGGCGTACGCGGAACCGCTGCTCGCCCGCGCCGCCGACATCCACGAACGCATCGAGGGGATCACGTGAGCGACCGCTTCCTGGCCACCGGGGCGACCGGGCAGGACGTCTACGAGTACGCGCTGCTGCGGGTCGTGCCCAGGATCGAGCGCGGGGAGTGCTTCAACGCGGGCGTTCTCGTGTACAGCCGCTCCCGGGCCCTCGTGGCGGCCCGCACGCATCTGGACGAGACCAAGCTCCTCGCCCTGGACCCGGGGGCGGACGTGGAGGGCGTACGCGCCGCGCTGCGCGCCGTGGAGCAGGTGTGCGCCGGGGGCGAGGCGGCCGGGCAGGCCGCCCGGGACGACGCCGGACGGAGGTTCCGGTGGCTCGTCGCGCCCCGTTCCACGGTGGTCCGGGCGGGACCGGTGCACACTGGGCTCACCGCGGATCCGACGGCGGAGGCGGAGCGGCTGCTCGTCCTGCTGGTGCGGTGACGGTCGGTGCGCGTGGACCCCGGCGGGGGCCGACGTAAGGGATCACACCTGGGGGAACGTTGACACCGGGTGCCAGGACTTCTAGCGTCACGTGTGCTGAAGGTACTAAGCGGTCGCTCACCACGAGGGGGCGCCGCAGGAGCCGCATCCCAAGGGCGAGGAGAACCAGCAATGTCCACCACTGAGCAGCGTGTCGCCGTGGTCACCGGTGGCGCGCGCGGCATCGGTGCCGCGACCGCCGTACGACTGGCCGCCGAAGGCCGTGCCGTCGCGGTGATCGACCTCGACGAGGCCGCGTGCAAGGACACCGTCGAGAAGATCACCGCCGCCGGCGGCAAGGCGCTCGCGGTCGGCTGCGACGTCTCCGACGAGAGCCAGGTCGAGGCCGCCGTCACCCGGATCGCCGAGGAGCTGGGCGCCCCGACGATCCTGGTGAACAACGCGGGCGTGCTCCGCGACAACCTGCTGTTCAAGATGGGCGTGTCCGACTGGGACACGGTCATGAACGTGCACCTGCGCGGCGCCTTCCTGATGGCCAAGGCCGTCCAGAAGTACATGGTCGAGGCCAAGTTCGGCCGGATCGTCAACCTGTCCTCGTCGTCCGCGCTGGGCAACCGGGGCCAGGCCAACTACTCCGCCGCCAAGGCCGGTCTGCAGGGCTTCACCAAGACCCTCGCCATCGAGCTCGGCAAGTTCGGCGTCACCGCCAACGCCGTCGCGCCCGGCTTCATCGTCACCGACATGACCGCCGCCACCGCCGCCCGGGTGGGCATGGGCTTCGAGGAGTTCCAGGCGGCGGCCGCCACGCAGATCCCCGTCCAGCGCGTGGGCCGGCCCGAGGACATCGCCGGTGCCATCGCCTACTTCACCGGCGAGGACGCCGGATTCGTCTCCGGCCAGGTGCTGTACGTGGCCGGCGGACCGCTCAACTAAGGGATCGGGAACATGACTTCGGTGGAACTCCCCGAGCTCTCGGGCAAGGTCGCCCTCATCACCGGCGCCAGCCGCGGTATCGGCCACGGCATCGCCGAGGCCCTCGTCGCGCGCGGCGACCGGGTCTGCATCACGGGCCGCGACGAGGACTCGCTCAAGAAGGCCGTCGAGCAGCTCGGCGCCGACCGCGTCATCGGTGTGGCGGGCAAGGCCCACGACGAGGCCCACCAGGCACTCGCCGTCGAACGCACGATGGAGGCCTTCGGCCGGGTCGACTTCCTGGTCAACAACGCCGGCACCAACCCGGTCTTCGGGCCGATCGCCGACCTCGACCTGAACGTGGCCCGCAAGGTGTTCGAGACCAACGTCGTCTCGGCCCTCGGCTTCGCCCAGCGGACCTGGCACGCCTGGCAGAAGGACAACGGCGGCGCGATCGTCAACATCGCCTCCGTCGCCGGTGTCTCCGCGTCGCCGTTCATCGGCGCCTACGGCATCAGCAAGGCCGCCATGATCAACCTGACCCTGCAGCTGGCGCACGAGTACGCGCCCAAGGTGCGGGTCAACGCGATCGCGCCCGCCGTGGTGAAGACCAAGTTCGCCCAGGCCCTGTACGAGGGCCGGGAGGCCGAGGCCGCGGCGGCCTACCCGCTCGCCCGGCTAGGCGTGCCCTCCGACATCGGCGGCGCCGCCGCGTTCCTCACCTCGGAGCAGTCCGACTGGATCACCGGCCAGACCCTCGTGGTCGACGGCGGCATCTTCCTCAACGCCGGGATGGCCTGACAGAGTACGGCGGGCGCCGGTGCACGCTTCACCGAACATCTCCGGCGCCCGTCCGCATCCCTCACCAGGGCTCGACAACGCCGTCACAGCGGACTGATCAAGGGCTTTGCCGACCGAGCGGGAGCTGCTCGCGGGGCCTGCGGTATCGTTCGCCCACTCTTGGTACGGCATTTCGAGGAGCATGCGCGTGTTCAACCGGAACCGATACTTGCCGCCACTCGCGGTGATCGCGTCCATATCCATGGTGACCGGGTGTGGTGTGTTCTCCTCGGATGCCTCGGACGACGCGGACCCCATCGTGGTGGGGACCACCAGCACGCCGAGCACCCTGGACCCGGCCGCGGCCTGGGACAGCTCCTGGGAGCTGATGCGCAACGTCTTCCAGCCCCTGCTCGGCTACGCACCCGGCGGGTCCGATCCCGAGCCGGACGCCGCCGAGGCCTGCGAGTTCACGGACAGCTCCAGCACCGTGTACAGCTGCACACTGCGCGAGGGCCTGAAGTTCTCCAACGGGCACACGCTGGACGCGAAGGCCGTCAAGTACTCGTTCGACCGGATCAAGAAGATCAACGTCAACGGTGGTCCCGCGGGCCTGCTGACCACGCTCTCCCGGGTGCAGGTCAAGAACGACCGCGAGGTCGTCTTCCACCTCAGCCAGCCCGACGCGACCTTCCCGCTCGTGCTCACCACCCCCGCCATGTCGATCGTGGACCCGGCGGAGTATCCCGCGGACAAGCTCCGTGAGGGCACCGAGATCACCGGCTCCGGCCCCTACGACCTCGACTCCTACGAGGACGGCAAGAAGGCCGAGCTGGTCGGCAACGAGAACTACAAGGGCCTCGCGGACCGCAAGAACTCCGCTGTGACCATCGAGTACTTCCCGCAGTCGGACCAGATGGTCCAGGCCCTCAAGGACAAGAAGATCTCGGTCATCTACCGGGGTCTCGGCGCCTCGGACATCGTGGACATCCAGGCCAACCACGACAGCGAGAACCTCCAGATCGTGGAGAGCCCCACCACCGAGATCAGCTACCTGGTGTTCAACCCCAAGGACCCGTGGGCGAAGAACCCCGCGGTCCGCAAGGCGATCGCCCAGGTCCTCGACCGGCCGGCCCTCGCCCACAACATCTACAAGGACACCGTCGAGCCGCTGTACTCCATGATCCCCAGGGGTCTGGTGGGCCACACCACGGGCTTCTTCGACGACTACGGCAACCCCAGCGCGACCAAGGCGAAGTCCCTCCTCACCGAGGCGGGCATCACCGAAACGGTTCCGCTCGAGCTCTGGTACACCACCGACCGGTACGGCTCCCAGACCAAGCCGGCCTTCGAGGAGCTGAAGCGGCAGCTGGAGGCGTCCGGCCTGTTCTCGGTCACGCTCAAGAGCCGGCCCTGGAAGACCTACTCCGAGGGCTACCGGAAGGGCGAGTACCCCATCTTCGGGCGTGGCTGGAACCCCGACTTCAACGACGCCGACAACTTCATCGCCCCCTTCGTGGGCGAGCAGAACGCGCTCGGCACCCCGTACAAGTCCCCCGAGATCACGGACAAGCTGCTCCCCGAGTCGCGTGCCGAGAGCGACCGCGGGGCCGTCTCCGAGGAGTTCGAGAAGGCCCAGCAGATCCTCGTGGACGACGCCCGCCTGATCCCGCTGTGGCAGGGCAAGGCGTACACGGCCGCGAACGAGGAGATCGCCGGCCTGGAGAACGTCATCGACCCCGCGACGATGATGGCCATGTGGCAGCTGTCCTGGAAGACCAGCTGGTAATCCCGGGTGCCGGGTCCCGTTGTCAGTGGGCGCCTGTAGGTTCTGTGCTCTGACGGCGGCCGCGCCTCGCGCGGCTGCCCATGGCCGCGTGCTGCGCGGCCGTGAAGTGAGCGCACACCGGAGGACGTTGACGTGACCGACATCGCCATGCTGCCCGAGTCCTGGCGCGGGGTCCTGGGGGACGAGCTGCAGCAGCCCTACTTCAAGGAACTCACCGAGTTCGTCGAGGAGGAGCGCGCCAAGGGTCCCGTCTACCCTCCCCGTGAGGAGGTCTTCGCCGCACTCGACGCCACGCCGTACGAGAGCGTGAAGGTCCTCGTCCTCGGCCAGGACCCGTACCACGGCGAGGGCCAGGGCCACGGTCTGTGCTTCTCCGTGCGGCCCGGAGTGAAGACCCCGCCCTCCCTGCGGAACATCTACAAGGAGATGCAGGCCGAACTGGGCACCCCCATCCCGGACAACGGATATCTGCTGCCCTGGGCCCAGCAGGGCGTGCTGCTGCTCAATGCGGTGCTCACGGTCCGCTCCGGCGAGGCCAACTCGCACAAGGGCAAGGGCTGGGAGAGGTTCACCGACGCCGTGATCCGCGCCGTCGCCGACCGGCCCGACCCGGCGGTCTTCGTGCTCTGGGGCAACTACGCGCAGAAGAAGCTGCCGCTGATCGACGAGGAGCGCCACGTGGTGGTGAAGGGCGCCCACCCCTCGCCGCTGTCGGCCAAGAAGTTCTTCGGCTCCCAGCCGTTCACACAGATCAACGAGGCCGTCGCCCGGCAGGGCCACGAGCCGATCGACTGGACGATCCCCGACATCGGCTGACGCGCGGCCCGCCCCCTCACCCGCAGGTCCGCCCGTCCAGCTGTCCGCCCGTACGGCCGCCGGGGCGCCCCCGCGGCCGTACGGGGCTGCCTGACCGGGTTTGCCGGTGCCTGCCGTTAGCGTCGGGAGGGACAGGCGGGACAGGGGGCGACGAGTGCGGAGGACGCGGTGGTGGAGCGACAGGAGCAGGTGGCACCGGACGCCCTGATGACCCGGATCGGGCAGGCCGTCATGCTGCACCACGGGGGTGACCGCGAGGAGGCCCGGCACCGTCTGCTCCAGCTCTGGGCGGAGATCGGCGAGGACGGCACCCCGCTCCACCGTTGCACGCTGGCGCACTACATGGCCGACACCCAGGACGATCCGGACACCGAGCTGGCCTGGGATCTCAGGGCGCTGTCGGCGGCCGACGAGCTGTCCGACGGCCGGTCGGCGGAGCACCCCACCGATCACCCTGTGCACCACCCTCCGCACCACCAAGCGGACCACTCCGCGGCCCGCCCCCGGGAGCACCACGACGAGCTCGCGGTGCGCGCCTTCTACCCCTCGCTCCACCTCAACCTCGCCGCCGACTACGCCAGGCTGGGCCGCCCCGACGCGGCCCGCAGCCATCTGCGGCTGGCCCGTGCCGCCCTGGCCGCGCTGGAGGACGGCGGTCACGGCGACGGCGTCCGCACCGCCCTGGGCCGGCTGGAGGCCCGGCTCGACGAGGCGGGCCCCGGTGGAGGGGACACACCGGGGCCGCCGAGACAGCGGCCCTGACGCCGGGAGGGGGCGCCCGTCGAGGGCGCCTCAACGGCCGTAGACGTCCTTGCAGATGGCCGCCTGGGGCGTGTCCCTTCCCCAGCCGCCGTACTTGTGGCCGAGTGCGCACACGTCGGAGTTCCTGGGCGGCTCGGTCGGGAGGTTCTCGGGGAGCGGCGGGATCTCGACACGAGGCCGGGACCCGGGGGGCGGTCCGTACCGCTCGGGGGAGGCCTGGCGCCTCTCCCGGGGTGGTGGCGCGGGAGGCGGCGCGTCGGTCGTGTGCGTGGGGACGGCGGGGGCCGGCGCGGCGGGCTCCGGTGCCTCGGACGCGCTCGGTGGGGAGAGCCGGGGCGGGCCGATCAGAGCCAGCGCCTCCCGCGCCGGCGCCTCCATGATCCGCGTCGCGCCGGTGCCGTCCGGGCGGGGCTCGGACGGCCCGGACGGCAGGGCCGGCGCCTGCGGCGAGGGCGGGTGTTGCGCGGTCACACAGCCGGTGAGGGCCGAGACGGCCACGGTGACCAGGAGCGTTGCGGTTGCGGTGGTGGTCGGTCGATGCACGCGCGCAACTCTGCTGCCTCCGGACCGCCTTGGGGAAGGATCAAGCGGATGATGCCCCCACACGGGTGACGCCGGGGACCGACGACGACGTGGTGTGCCTCGTCCGGCACCCGTGCGACCGGCCCGCACTCCCGCCCCGGCCGGCGCCCGGCGTCAGGGTTCGCTCAGTATCCGGTGGTTCCGTCGAGGCGCTCTCGGAGCAGGTCGGCGTGGCCGTTGTGGCGGGCGTACTCCTCGATCATGTGGGTGTAGATCCACCGCAGACTCGGTGCCTCGCCCGTCCGACGGTGCACCGCCTTGGCGACATCGGTCAGGGCGAAGCCCTCCGCGTTGCGCCGGGCGACCGCGATCTCCGCCTGCCAGGTGTCGTGGGCCTCCTCCCAGGTGTCCTCCTGCGTCAGGTGGAACTCCCCGTCCGGGTCCTCCTCGCTGAAGTAGAGGGGCCCCTGGTCGTCGTCCACGAGCACCTTGCGGAACCAGATGCGCTCGACCTCGGCCATGTGCCGTACCAGCCCCAGCAGGGACAGCTCCGAGGGCGGCACCGAGGCGGTCCTCAGCCGGGCGTCGTCCAGGCCCGCGCACTTGATCGCCAGAGTCTCGCGGTGGTAGTCGAGCCAGCCTTCGAGCATGGTCCGTTCGTCGGCGGTGAGGGAGGGTTCGGTGCGCTGGATGGTCATGCCGGACATCCTGGCAGCCCCCGTATGCTGCCGACGAGGCAATAGGACGGCACACCGAGGACGGGAGACCCAGTGAAGGTCGGCTGCATCGGGCTCGGCGACATCGCGCAGAAGGCGTACCTGCCGGTGCTCGGCACCCAACCGGGGCTCGAACTCCATCTGCAGACGCGGACGCCCGCCACGCTCACCCGGGTCGCCGACGTCCTGCGCGTCCCGGAGGGTCAGCGGCACACCGATCTCGACGCCCTGCTAGCCCAGGGCCTGGACGCGGCCTTCGTGCACGCGCCGACCGCGGTCCACCCCGAGATCGTGGAGCGGCTGATCGAGGCGGGTGTGCCGACGTACGTCGACAAGCCGCTCGCGTACGAACTCGCCGCTTCCGAACGGCTCGTACGGCTCGCGGAGGAGCGGAACGTGGGGCTCGCCGTGGGCTTCAACCGGCGGTACGCGCCCGGGTACGCCCAATGCGCCGACCATCCGCGCGAGTTGATCATCATGCAGAAGAACCGCATCGGTCTGCCCGAACTGCCGCGCCTGATGATCCTGGACGACTTCATCCATGTCGTCGACACCCTGCGGTTCCTGGTGCCAAGGGAGATCGAGGACGTGACCGTGCGTGCCCGCACCGAGGGCGGGCTGCTGCATCACGTGGTGCTGCAGCTGTCCGGGGCCGGGTTCACCGCGCTGGGCGTGATGAACCGGCTCAGTGGTTCGGCGGAGGAGATCCTCGAAGTCTCCGGGCAGGACACCAAGCGGCAGGTGCTGAACCTCGCCGAGGTCGTCGACCACAAGGGGCAGCCGTCCGTGCGGCGGCGCGGCGACTGGGTGCCCGTGGCCCGGCAGCGCGGCGTCGAGCAGGCCGTCCTCGCCTTCCTCGACGCCGTGAGCGCGGGCAGGGTGCTCAGCGCCCGGGACGCGCTCGCGACTCATGAACTGTGCGAGCGGGTGGTACGGGCGGTCGAGGACCGGTCCGCCGCCTGACGCGCGGGCGGGCGAGGCCCCGTCCCCCGCCTCAGCCGCATGGCCCGTACGCCCTCGAAGGCGCCCCACACGACCAGGACCAGCAGCGCCGCGTGGACCGGCCAGTCGCCGAATCGGACGTACGGCGTCGTGCCGTCGGCCAGCGGCACCTCGTACACCGCCGCCCGGCTCTCGTCCGTGCCCAGCCACGCGCCCACCCGCCCGCCGTCCGGCCCGTACACCGCCGAGACGCCGGTGAGCGTCGCGTGGACCATGGGGCGGCCGGTCTCGGCGGCCCGCAGCGCGGCCAGCGAGGCGTGCTGTTCGGGCGCCCAGCTCTGCTGGAACGACGAGGTCGCCGACTGCGCGAGCAGCAACTGGGCGCCGTCCCGGGCGAGATGGCGGCTCATGTCCGGGAACGCGGACTCGAAGCACACCATGGGGCCGATCCGCAGCCCCTTCCCGGCGTCGAACACGACCTGCCTGGTGCCGCGGCGGCGGTCCTCGCCGGCCGCCTCGCCGACCGAGGTGGCCCAGCCGAGCAGCGAGCGCATCGGGATGTACTCGCCGAAGGGCACGAGACGCATCTTGTCGTACCGGTCGCCGGTGGGACCGTCAGGGCCGACGAGCACGGAACTCTTGTAGATGCCGGGGCGGTCGGAGCGGCGGGCGTCGACGTTCACGAGGATGTCGGTGCCCGTCGCACGGGCCAGCGCGGCGATCCGGTCGGACAGATCCGGGCGGTCGGCCAGGTCGTGACCGACACTGCTCTCGCCCCACACGATCAGGTCGACGTCCTGCCCGGCGAGCCGCCGGGTGAGCGCCTCCTCACGGGCGAACCGGGCGTCGGGGCCGTCGGTCACACCGGGCTGGACGACGGCGACGCGCACGTCGCCCCGCACGTCGGGTCGCGGCGACCACAGCCACACCGCCGACGTCGCGACGGCCGCGGAGACGAGACCGGCGAGCGCCGGTGCCCGGGAGGCGCGTACCGAGACCAGTACGGCCACCGCGACGTTGACGGCCACGACCAGGAAGCTGAGCAGCCAGACCCCGCCGACCGAGGCCAGCCGCAGCGCCGGCTCCACCTGCCACTGGCTGGACCCCAGCAGGCCCCACGGCCCGCCCAGACCCTGCCAGGACCGGACGAGCTCGATCATCAGCCAGCCCGACGGCACGACCAGCAGCGCGGCGGCGACCTGCCCCGGCGAGGGCGTACCGGCCAGGAACCGGCGCGTCAGCCATGCCCAGGGCGCCCACAACGCGCCCAGCAGGCCGGCGATGAGGAAGGTGAAGACGTGGAGGTTCGGCAGCAGCCAGTGATGCATCGCGAGCATGAACGCGAAGCCGCCGAGCCAGCCGTCGTACGCCGCCCGGCGCCCGGTCGGGGCCGTGCGGATCAGCAGGATCCACGGGACCAGCGCCGCGTAGGCCGCCCACCACAGGCCCGGCGCCGGGAAGGCGAGCACGGGCAGAGCACCCGCCACGACGACGGCCGACCGTCGCCGCCACGGGGAGGCGACCCAGTCCGGTGTCCTCATACAGCGCCTCCCTCCCGCCACCGAGCGTCCCTCCAGTGTGCGCGCCGGGGACGATCTCCGACAGAGGGCGTGGGCGGGGCGGGGTGGTGCGCTCGGTGCGGGTGGGGCGGTTCGGCGCCCGGGGAGGGGAACGCGGTTGGGCCGAGTGGCGGAGCTTCGGCCCCGCCCCGCCGGTGGTCGGGCCGGGGCGCCCTCAGGCCGGGGAAGGCCGCTGGGCGGGGGTGAGGCCCTCCGGGGCGCGGCGCCATTTCTCCTGGACGAGGACCTCGCGCAGGCGCCAGCCGTCGGTGGTGCGGGTCAGGGTGAACGCGTAGCGGCCGCCGCAGACGAAGTCGGGTGCGGTGGAGCCGCCGTCGCCTCCGGCGAAGCGCATCGGGTTGATGTAGTCCGCCTGGACCTGGGCGGTGTCGCCGGTGTCCTGCTCCAGATACCCGAAGCGCACCCGGCGGTTGACGATCAGATGCTGCCGCATCGGGAAGAGCTCCATGCTCCGGGCCAGCCACCCGGCCACCTGCGCGGCGTCGCCCTCGATGCCACCGGCCGAGCGGTAGTCCGCGCGTCCCCCCGGTGCGAACAGTTCCCGAAAGGCCGGCCAGTCGCCGTCGTCCACCGCCACCGCGTACTCGGTGATCAGGCCGTCGACGGCGAGTCGGTCCATCACGGTCGCGAGTTCCACGCGCTGCGTCATCGGCTCAGTGTTGGGGCAGGAGACGCGCCACGCCAAGGGGCGTGCGCGCAGATGGGGGATATGTCAGGGATCGGGGGCGGGCGGCGGAAGCGGGAGGAGCCGTACGACACGGTTCATGGCCGGACGGTGTCACTCGCGGCCGGACGGTGGGACTCGCGGCCGTAAGGCAGGACTCACGTCCGTACGGCGGGATTCCCGTCCGTACGGCGAGGCGCCGGGTACGGCGGCACGGCTCCGGGCCGTCGATATTCGGTGGCCCCGCACGCGACCGTGATCGAGCCTGGTCCCGTGAAGGAAAGTGACCACCTCGCGCAGAGCGAGCCCAAGTTCCGTATCCGTGCCCGGCACACCGCCGACACGGTCACCGTCTACCAGGCGTACAGCCCGCGGATCGGCGGCCCGGCCGCGCGCCACGGTCGTTTTCCGGCCGCGTGGAAGCGGGACCGGATGACCTGGGTCATCAAGCCGCGTTCACAGCCTGCAGGGGCGCGCCGGGACGGGGCAAGCCGAGTGATCCGTTCGAGCGCGGTCCAGCGTCGAAGAACGAACCATCGCCGTCCCACCCCCGGGAAGCAGGTGTGCTCGGCCGTGCCGCTGATGCCGCCAACGGCCGGCAGGCCCGATCACGGTCGCCCCGGCCCGTGGCCGACGGCTCGGCGGACATGGCAGACGGGAGGCATTCACCTCACTGGGACACTGTGGTGATGAGGTGCGAGGAGTTTGCCGCGCTCGGCACTCACCACCCCCGCAGGAGACAATGAGGGTTCGCCGCGGTAGGTGAGGTGATGGCGGTGCCCCCATGGCATCTGCGCGACTATCACGATGACGATCTTGACCAGGCCATCGAGATCTGGGACCAGAGCCGTCAGGCCGACGAGGACCGGGTGTTTCCAGTCTCCGAGGTGATGGCCGCGGCCAAGGCAGGGCAGACGGCGGTGGTCGCGGTGGTCGGCGATGAACTGGTGGGCATGGCCGTGGCGCAGGCCTACGGCCAGCGGGGGTGGATCCTCCTGGTGGCACTCGCCTCCCGCTGGCGTGAACGCGGGATCGGCAGTGCTCTCCTCGCCGAGCTCGAACGGCGCCTGCGGGCCTTGGGCGTGCGCCACATCAGCGCGCTGCTGCCCGCCCACGCCGCCGGCACGAAGGCTCTGGAGCACTCCGGCTACCAGTCCCGCGACGGCCTGACCTACTACGAGAAGCTCGAACCACCCGGAGCCCCCAACGCTGATGTCCTCGCGTCACTGGGCGGCCGGATGCTGCTCGGGGAACTGTGGGACGCCATGGCCGGCATGGAGCGGGAGAAACAGGTCGTCGAACGCCGGGTCGTGCTCCCACTGACGGAGCCTGGGCTGGCCGACCGTTACGGGGTCGTCCCTCCGAAGGCAATCATCCTGTTCGGCCCTCCCGGCACCGGGAAGACCAGCTTCGCCAAGGCGGTCGCCTCCCGGCTCGGCTGGCCGTTCGTGGAGCTCTTCCCCTCCCGGCTCGCGGCCGACACGAGCGAGGGGCTGGCCACGGCGCTGCGGGAGGCCTTCGCGGACCTGGCGGAACTCGACTCGGTGCTGCTCTTCATCGACGAGGTCGAAGAGATCGCCGGCGTGCGGTCCGGGAAAGCGGTCGATCCGGGACATGGGGTGACCAACGAGTTGCTCAAACTGATCCCTGTCTTCCGTGAACACGACGCACGGCTGCTGGCCTGTGCCACCAACTCCGTGCGCTCTCTGGACCCGGCCTTCTTGCGGCCGGGCCGGTTCGACTACGTCATTCCCATCGGCCCACCCGACCCGACCGCCCGCGCGGCGATCTGGGCCCGCTATCTCAGGGCCGCCGGTGACTCGGTGGACCTCATGCAACTGGTCGAGGCCAGCGAGCTGTTCACTCCGGCCGACATCGAATTCGCAGCCCGCAAGGGCGCGCAGGCGGCGTTCGAGCGCGAGGTCGCACAGCGAAAGGGCCGACCGGCCACCACCGATGACTTCATGACCGCCATCGCCGACACCCGGCCGACGCTCACCGCACTGGCGATCAAGGAGTTCACCGAGGACATCGAGAAGTACAGTCGCCTCTGAGACCGGTGCCGGCGCTCAGTGCGGGTCTCCGGTCCGCGCAAGTGAGGCGACCGATGCCTCCGTGCAGGTGACAAGGTCTGTGGACACGGCTTGACCTGGATCATCAAGCAGCGTTCACAGACCTTTGCCGCCATGTGACCGTGGGTGATGCTGGCGGCTGTGCCCGGCGTGCCGGTCAGGGACACAGGTGGGCCAGGAGTTCTGCACTGGCGGGGTACTCCTGTTCCTGGGGGAGCAGTCGGGCAGCTGAGTCCAGTTCGCCGTCCCTGACGAGTGCGCGGATCTCGTGGGCGAGCGGGGTGACGTCGCTGATGGACACGATCCACTCGTCGGCGTAACGCGACGACGCCTCACCCGAGAGCACCAGTTGCAGCGAGCGGTACGGCAGGGGATGGAGGTGTAGATCGCGTTCGGGATCCCACTGGACACGGGCCGGTGCGCGCTTGAGGTCACGCTGCCAGGTGTCGCGATCGGGATGCAGTCCGCGGACGTAATGCGACAGGCAGGCATGGCGCAGCGCCCAGTCGAAGCCCTCGCGAGTGATCTCGAAGGCCAGGACGGTCTCCTGCCCCTCCTTCGTGCCCCAGCCGGAGCGGTACATCATCCACATGAAACTGGGTTTGATCCACGTCATGCGGTCAGGCTTCCACGCGGCGGGAAAACGGCCGTCGCGGATGGTGGGCAATCCGATTTCAGGGGAGTACGCCTGGTAGACGGTGATCGTCGATGCCGTGTGAAGCGCGCGGATCCTGCGGTGCGGTTCTTCCATGGCGTACAGCGTGGAGTCGGCCAGGTCAGCAGGCCAGCGATTTTCGACCGCCGCTCGTTGCGACGGTGCACGTCGGACGCAGCATCGTGCGGGTTGTCGGGGGCTGTGCAGAGGAGTCGGTGACAGGCGAAAGGGTCTGTGAACGAGGCTTGACAAAGTCATCGAACAGCGTTGACAGACTCATGCGCGTCGGTCGGGGAAGGGGGAGCCGCCGTGGCTCTCAGAGGCCGGCTGGGTGACTGGAGAGCCAGTTTGTGTGTCGGTCACGCACACGGTCGCGCTCCGCAGGCATGGCGAGGATGACGTCTGCGCCGCCGTCGTAGGGATGGTGGATGCATCGAAGCTCCGTGTCGGTGAGGAAGACTTCGGCGAGTGCATCGTCCGCGACCGCTCGCAACAGCTCATCGACGCAGCCGCGTTCCCACTTGCGTCGGTCGATGTACAGACGTGTGTGGGTGTGGAAATCCGGGTCGGGGTCGTCCTGCTGCGACTCGGTCCACCAGCGGATGCCGTCAGGGTGCAGCATCTGTCGTGGCGTCGGGTAACCTGCGGGCCCGGTCGGTGTGTTCGACCAATCCATGGTCACCACGAACACGTCCGTGTCGGCGAACAACTCGTCGAGGATCGTGTTGTACCGGTCCAGCACGATCGCGTACTCGTCCTCGGACTCCGGGTAGCGCTTCGAGCTGGGAAGGCTGTGGAAACGCACCCAGCGATCCGCATACCTAGTGCGAAACGTGTGAGCGACGGGAGGGCCCGACGGATGCCGTTCCCTCCACAAAGCCGCTAGAAGATCAGGGTCGATGGCGAAACTCACCCCTTGGCCAGAGCCACACCGATCGGACAGGAAACGCGGGTCCCGGCGTGGCCGTTGTGTTGCGGTCAAGATACTGCTGGTGGTAGCCGTCGGCCGTGCAGAACGTACAGCCCTCCAAAGAAGGCAGGAAGCCACCCCGATCACGGTGGATGCAGTCTGCGAACACGGCTTGACCTGGATCAAGCCCTCCTTCCTGTGGATGATGTACCGCTGCGGCTGGGCCACCAAGGAGGGGCAGGAGACCGTGCTGGCCGTGGAGATCACCCGTGAGGGGTTCGCATGGGCGTTGCGGCACTCCTGTCTCTCGCACTACGTGCCCGAACTGCACGGCGATCAGGCGGAGTGGAAGCGCCGGTTGAGGCGGTCGTCGGCGCGGGTGCAGTGGGACCCGGAGCGGGATCTGCACCTCAACCCGCTGCCGCACCTGTCCCTCCAACTGGGGCTGACGGGCGAGGCGGCGGTGAGGTACGCGGACGAGTGGATCGTCGGGATCGAGGACGTGACGCCGCCAGCCCGGGAGGTGCACGGTCATGTGCGTGCGGGGGAACCGGGCCGGGCGGCCGCGTTGTTGCCGGTGGAGCGGCCGTATCCGGTGGCGGAGGATGCGCCGGGTCATCTGCGGTGACGAGATCCGCCAAGCGTGGTTCCGACGGGCGGCGGTTGTGCGCGGCGGGGGACCGCTCACTGCGCCGGTTGCCGCGCCGATCGCCGCAGGGCGTCCGCGACGGTGAGGAACAGGACGCTGTCCGCCACGTCGGAGACCGGCTCCCGCGCCGCCGGTTTGCGCTCACCGGTGACCAGGACGTGGATGGTCGACCCCATCAGATCGACTTCGCTGATCTTCTCCCAGGGCAGGACCCGGCCGGCGTGCTCCAGCCCGGCCAGGCTCACCGTGAAGGGGCCGAATGCCGCCCGTCCCCCGGTCTCCAACAGCGTGCCGAGTTCGGCCAGTCGTGCCCTCGCGTCCTCCTCCGCGCTCTGGCTCCGTACCGCGAGCCAGCCGTCCGCGATGAGGGTGCCCAGGTGCTGCGCCTCGGGTGTGTCGCCCGACACCATGAAGTTGCCGGCCGGCGTCTGGACGTACACGGAGTGCGTGGTCGACATGGTGACCCCGTTGCGTTCGTGCTGCGTCGCATGGCGCCGGCATCCGGTGATCTCGTCCCAGGACACGGCGATCGGTGGCCGCGAACCGTACTGGTAGACCACACCGTCCGCGAACACGGCACACCAGGTGACGGGCCTGAACAGTGCGGCCAGTGGAACGGCGATCGCCCCGAGGAAGCTGCATCCGCCGAGGACGATGAAGAGGATCGCGTTGGTCCACTCGCTCTCCCCGCTGATGACGAAGACCATCATCACGCAGAACGCGGTGACCAGGAGGAGCATGAAGGAGCCCCACCAGGACACCGCGCTCGTCCGTGCGCGGAAGGCGTACCGTCCGTCCCCGAGCTGTCGCTCCGCCGCCGCAGCCGGCACTGTCGACGGGATCTCGTCCCAGAGGTTCCGGGCCACCATCGCAACTCCCCCCACGCGTCAATCGCCCTCAACAGGCTTGTGTGCGAGCCGAGTTGACGATGTGAACATCCTCGGGATGCTACGGTGCCTGGCTGAAAAGCGGTAGACGCCTCGGCTCTGTCGGGAGGGTCAGTCGCCTCTTCGGCCGAGCAGTTCGCAGACCGCGTTCTCCTCGACCGCGCGGAGCCGCTCCAGGAGGCCGGGGTCGAGTGTCCTGTTCACCTGGGTGGTGAGCGAGAAGGTGAGGGATCTGCGGCCGTCGGGGGTCGCGGCGATCAGCTGGGTGTAGCCGGGGAAGTTCCCGGTGTGCCCCAGCACCACCCCGCAGCGGGTGTCGTATCGGAAGAGGGCGAGTCCCGCTCTGTTGCGGCCCGGGCCGGCCGGTTCGGACGCCCCCTCGATCCAGCGGCGCTGCTCGCGCAGAACGGATCTCGACGTCAGCTCCCCGGCGGCGTAGCCGCGGATGAACCGGGTCAGGTCACGCGGGGTGGAGACGATCCCGCCCGAGGCCCAGACACCGGACGCGCTCAGCGCTTCACTGACGTCCTCCGGCGGCGCGGGCGGCTCGACGGCGTAGCCGTGCATGTACGGCTCCGGCATCTCGTAACCCAGCGGCAGGCTGGTGTCGGTCAGGCCGAGCGGCCGGTACACGAGCCGGCTCAGCAGTTCCTCGTACGGCCGGCGGGTCACCGCCTCCGCCATCAGTGCGGCGGCGATGTTGTCGGAGTTGGAGTACCGGTACCGGGAGCCGGGGCGGAAGCGCAGCGGTTCGTCCGCGACGAAGTCCAGCAGCCGGCGCGGGTCGAAGGTGCGGCGCGGGTCCGCGAGCAGCAGTTCCAGGAACTCCGGGTCCTCGCTGTAGT
The DNA here is from genome assembly GCF_000383595.1 of Streptomyces bottropensis ATCC 25435. Taxonomy (NCBI): domain Bacteria; kingdom Bacillati; phylum Actinomycetota; class Actinomycetes; order Kitasatosporales; family Streptomycetaceae; genus Streptomyces; species Streptomyces bottropensis. The sequence continues at coordinate 3,858,426 of NZ_KB911581.1, forward strand.
CCGGCAGGCCACTGGTGTGGTTCAGCAACTGCCGCAACGTGACCGACCGCCAGGCGCGCGGCAGCCGGGGCAGGGTGCGGCCGATGGTGCTGTCGAGGCCGAGCGCGCCCCGCTCCACCAGGCTCAGTGCCACGGCTCCGCTGAACGCCTTCGCCGTACTGGCGATCCGCGTGTGGTCGGTGGGCTCGATCGCACGGCCGGTCTCCAGGTCGGCGACCCCGGCGCGCAGGACACGTGACGTGCGGTCCCGTTGCAGTACGACGATCACACCTGGCGGCCCTCCGGGAGCGCCGACCAGTTCTTCGAGCTGCCGTTGCAGGGTCTGCTCGCTCCCGCCGGAGCCGTACCCCGGGACGGTGTCGCCGGCGGCGCCCGCCGCGGGGGCCAGGAGCAGGCCACCCAGGCAGGACGCGCCGAGCAGAGCGACGAGGGACAGGCGCAGACCGCGGCGGGAGCGAGGACCCGTACGGGTGCGCGTACGGCTGTGCGGGCGGCAAGCGGGGGTGAGTGACATGAGGGTCCCGGGAGGATCGGCGGGCAGGACACCCTCAGCATCGGCCGGACCACGGTCGCTCGCGCGCGAGCTTGCGCTGTCCGGCCGATCGGCCCCGCGAGCCGTTCGCGGCGCGGGAGAAGGACGGCGGCGTCAGCGCGCGGTGAACTGCACCCCGGTGGGCTGCACGATGTTCGGCCGTACCGCAGGCCCGTCGACGGTCAGCTGCTCCCCGTAGATGTCGGTGATCCTGAGCGCGCCACCGCACCCGCCGCCCTGCTCGGAGAGGAAGTAGTTGTAATCGGTGCGGGGCAGTCGGGTCCAGGCCCCGCCGGCGCGGACCTCCAGGCGGGCCACCGGGTTGCGGTGACCGATCACCTGAATGCCGCACCAGTACTGGCTGGAACCCGTCTTGTACCGGATCGAGATCCGCTCGGACGTGTCCGGGCTGACCAGACTCCAGGTGATCGGGATCTGGCCCTGGGAGGGGGTGGCCAGCTTGGCGAAGGCCTGTGCGCTGAGGTCGAGTTGGCCGGGCTTGCAGGGCGCCGGGCATACGTTGGTGATCCGGACGGTGATGGCGGCGCCGCCCGCCGCGCGGACGCGCACGTAAGCCCCGCAGGCCTTGGAGACCTCGTAGTCGGTGGTGTTCATCGCCGCCGTCATGACGTCGTCACTGGGGTCGTACGAGCAGGCTCCGCTGCCGTCGGAGTCGTAGAAGGTGGCGATCCCCTGGTGTTCGACCCCGGGACGGATCCGCCCGGCCAGCTGTCCCGAGGCGGATCCGCCCTGCCGGGTGGCGGCGGGTGATGGCGGGGTGGGCTCGGTGGTCGCGGTCGCCGACCGGGTGGGTCCGGACTTCGAGGGCGACGGGGACGGGGACTTCGAGGGCGTGGCGGAGGGTTTCCGCTTCGGTGCCTCGGAAGAGGGGGCGGTCGCCTCGGAGGTGGTGGCGACGGGTGCGGCGCCGACCTTCCCGGCGGCCTCGGTGTCGCTTCCGCGGTCGGGGCCGAAGGCGATGACGAGCGACGCGGCGAGTCCGGCGGCCGCGACAGCGGCGACGGATATGAGGGCGGTGCGCCGCTTGGGCCGGGGGGAGGAGCGATGGGAACGGGCTGCCACGTTCAGATCCTTCGGTTCCGTGCTGGTTCGGGGAGAGGGAGCGGGTCCGGAAAAGTGTGATTCGGGGGAAGTGTGATGTCTGTGGGGCTCGTGTGGAGGAGCCTTCCACTCCTGGGTTGCCGCCGGGGCCGGAATGGTTGCCCTCGATGTGAGCCACCGCGCGGGCGGCGATCGTAGGATGATCGATCGCCGGGTCTTCGGTGGCCGCGCGACCGCGTGGACCACGTCCGCTTTCAGGGGGGTTGGGATGTCACGACCGGTCACGGTGGTCACGGGTGGGAGCCGGGGGATCGGCGCCGCGACCTGCCTGCGGCTCGCGGCGGACGGGCACGACGTGGTCGTGGGCTACGTGCACGACGGGGCGGCCGCCGAGTGGATCGCGACGGGGGCGCGGGCGAACGGGGCGCGCTGTGTCACGGTCAGGGCGGACACCGCGGTGGAGGCCGACGTGGACCGCCTGTTCGAGACGGCGGCCGACCGGATCGGACCGGTGACGGGGCTGGTCAACAACGCCGGGGTGACCGGCCCGTTCGGGAGGCTGGCGGACACCGACACGGAGGTGCTGCGGCGGGTGGTCGAGGTCAACCTCCTCGGCGTGCTGCTGTGTTCGCGGCGGGCGGCCAAGGTGATGACGGCCGCGGGGGGCGGCGTCATCGTGAACGTGTCCTCGGCGGCGGCCACGCTGGGCAGCCCCGGCGAGTACGTCCACTACGCGGCGACCAAGGCCGCGGTCGACGCGCTGACGACGGGGCTCGCGAAGGAACTCGGGCCGGACGGCATCCGGGTCAACGCGGTGGCGCCCGGGGTGATCGACACGGAGATCCACGCGCGGATGGGGGACCCGGAGCGCGCCGACCGTATCGCCGCGTCCGTACCGCTGCGGCGCCCCGGCCGCGCCGACGAGATCGCCTCGGCCATCGCCTGGCTCATGTCCCCGGAGGCGTCGTACACCACGGGTGCGGTGCTGCGGGTGTCGGGCGGTCGCTGACGCGGCGCGGGGGTAGGGGTCCGCGGTCCGCCTGCGGGTCGTGGGGGTAGGCCCGGGTTGTCGGTCGACTGCCGGTCGTGGGTGGTTGCTCGCGCAGTTCCCCGCGCCCCTGTCCGGGGTGTGGTCAGGCAGTTCCCCGCGCCCGTGTCCGGGGTGCGGTCAGCCGGCCGGTGTCCCGTTCGTCGCGTAGGCGTTGGAACGCGGTCGGTGTCGGTCTGTCGGACAGGAAGGCCTTGATGCGGGCCGCGCATCGCGGCGGATCCGCCCGGCTCGTGTCGCACTCGACGTCGTAGAGGCCGTGCGCGTGGACCTGGGCCAGCTGCCGCGCGGCCAGTCCCGGGGGCCGGTCGCCCCGCTGCCGTTCGCGGCGTTCCAGTTCGGCGCGGGGACAGTGCACCCCGACGAACACCACGTCCTGCGGCACGAAGAGGTCGAGGCAGTCCCGCAGGCGCCATTCCGCGCTCAGGACGTGGTCCATGACGACCAGGTTGCCCGCGGCGGCCATGCCGGCGATCGCGCGGTGGTAACCCCGCCAGGTGTCGTGCAGCACGCCGGCGAGCCGTTCGGGGGGTATCCGCCGTCCGGTCCGCATGGCGTGGAACGCGTCGACCGGGATGTGGAAGGACGGTTCGTCGAGGATGTGGAGCAGTTCCGCCGCGATGCTCGACTTGCCCGAACTGGACGTGCCGTTCAGGAAGATGATCAGGCCGCCGGTGCCGCCCTCCGGCTCGTCGGCCTCGGCGGCGGCCGGGGCTCGCCGGGCGGGGTTCACGCGGCTTCGACGACGTCCGCGCGTATCGCCGCGGCCCACTCCGCGACCAACAGCTCGTACTCCGCCCGCTCCTGGGCCGACAGCGACCCGCCGGCGCGCCGCCACAGCGCTCGGATCCGGTCGTTCAGGTCGTCGGCGGACCGCACGGAACCACGGACAAGGGGATCGGGGGACATGTCGACAAGAGTAGGCGCCCCGACTGACAGTGCGCTACGGGGCGGCTACGGATGCCGTATGTGGTTGGTCACGGAAGGGAGTCGGGGCGGAACGGTTCGATCATGCCGACGCGGATCAGCCCGCCCCGGCCCGCCTCAGCCCGCCGACTCGCCCGCGTGCGGGCTCAGTACGCCCATCGACACCAGGACGACGATCACGATGCCGAGCGCGATGCGGTACCAGACGAACGGCATGAAGCTCTTGGTGGAGATGAATTTCATGAACCACGCGATGACCGCGTAACCCACGAAGAAGGCGATGACCGTGGCCAAGATCGTCGGTCCCCAGGAGACGTGCCCGCCCTCCATCGCGTCCTTCAGCTCGTAGCCGCCCGAGGCGATCACGGCCGGGATGGCGAGCAGGAAGGAGTAGCGGGCCGCGGCCTCGCGCTTGTAGCCCATGAGGAGGCCACCGCTGATGGTGGCGCCGGAGCGGGAGACGCCGGGGATGAGGGCCATGGCCTGGCAGAGGCCGAAGATCAGGCCGTCCTTGACGCTGAGCTGTTCGAGGCTCTTGCGCTCCTTGGCGGCGCGGTGCTTGCCGCCGGTCTCGTCGCGCGCGGCCAGACGGTCCGCGACGCCCAGGACGATGCCCATGACGATCAGCATGGTCGCCGTGAGGCGCAGATCGCGGAACGGGCCCTCGATCTGGTCCTTGAGCGTCACGCCGAGGACGCCGATCGGGATGGAGCCGACGATCACCAGCCAGCCCATCTGGGCGTCGTTGTCGCTGCGCATCTCCTTGTCGAACAAGGAGCGGGACCACGCCGAGATGATCTTGGCGATGTCCTTGCGGAAGTAGATCAGCACGGCGGCCTCGGTGCCGATCTGGGTGATCGCGGTGAAGGCCGCGCCCGGGTCCTCCCAGCCGGAGAAGGCCGCGGTCAGGCGCAGATGCGCGCTGGAGGAGACGGGGAGGAATTCGGTCAGCCCCTGGACGAGTCCGAGGATGATGGATTCAAACCAAGACATGAAGTTACGTGGTCCAAGCGCTGATCGTGGAGGGCCGACGGAAGACGTGCCGCGCCGCGGGGCGGGTGATCACAGGTGCTGGGGGCAGCCTAGCGCCCCGTGAGGACAGGGCTGTCACAGGGGTTTCGCAGGGCCGTCCGGCGGGCGGGCGGAGGGTGTGCGCGGCACGGGTGGAGCATCGGCGTCCCGAGGCGTGGAACGGCCGGATCCGTGGTGTTGACCAGTCACTATGTCCGCACATACTTTGCTGGCGAGGGAAAGCGCTTGCCGTCGTGAGGGCCGCCGCACCGCCGGAGCCCCCGCCACCAGGCGTTGGCCGACGTCCGATGTCACGTTCGATGGAGTGCTGATCACGTCCATGTCCACACCCAGCAACGACCCGAGCCCGGCTGCGGACCACCGGCCGAACCGACCGCCGGCCCCGCTCGCCGGCCGGCGTGTCCGTGCGGCGATCATCGGCATCGGCGCCATCGGCGGCGGTTCCCACCTGCCCGCGCTCGCTCGGCTCGCCGAGGAGGGCGAGACCGAGGTCGTGGCGGCGGTCGACATCGATGCCGACGCGGTGGCGAAGTTCTGCGCGGAGCACGGCATCCCGCACGGCTACACCGATCTGGACCGCATGCTGGCGGAGCAGAGCCCCGACCTGGTCAGCGTCTGCACCCCGCCGACCCTGCACCGGGACCAGACGATCGCCGCGCTGCGGGCCGGCGCCTGGGTGTGGTGCGAGAAGCCGCCGGTGCCGACGCTGGCCGACTTCGACGCCGTCGAGGCGGAGGAGGGGGCGGACAGCGGGGGGCCGTACGCCTCGATCGTCTTCCAGCACCGCTTCGGCTCCGGTGCGCGGCACGTACGGCAGCTGATCGCCGGGCGGAGCCTCGGGCGCCCGCTCGTCGCGCACTGCCAGACCACCTGGCACCGGGACACCGCCTACTACGCCGTGCCCTGGCGCGGTCGTTGGGCGACGGAGGGCGGCGGGCCCGCGATGGGGCACGGCATCCACCAGATGGACCTGCTGCTCGATCTGCTCGGCCCGTGGAGCGAGGTCCGGGCGATGGCAGGCCGGCTGGTCCACGACGTGGAGACCGAGGACGTCTCCACGGCCCTCGTGCGCTTCGAGAGCGGCGCCCTGGCGACCGTCGTCAACAGCGTCCTCAGCCCCGACGAGGTCAGCCGCATCCGCATCGACTGCGAGCGCGCCACCGTCGAACTGACCCATCTGTACGGCCACTCCAACGCCGACTGGTCCGTCACCCCCGCCCCGGGCACCCCGGAGGCCGACGCGGCGGCCTGGCGGGACTTCGGCGAGGACGTGCCCAGCTCGCACCTGGCGCAGCTGCGTGAACTCGTGGCGAGCATGCGGGCCGGCGAGCGGCCGCGCAGCAGCGGCGCCGACGGGCGTACGAGCCTGGAGCTGATCGCCGCGCTGTACAAGTCCGCGTTCACCGATGTGACCGTGCGGCGCGGCGAGATCGGGCCCGGTGATCCGTACTACACCGCCATGCACGGCGGCGCCCCCGGGTGGGCGCCCGGAACCGTCCAGGTGTCCGCCGACGCGACCGAGGAGACCACGGCATGACCTTCCACGACGGGCTGCGCGTCGTCCACGCCCACGGGGACCGGATCACGGTCACCGAACCCGCCACCGGTGTGGAGCTGTTGAGCTACGTCTACCGGCCGGAGGCCGCCTGGGAGGCGCCGAAGCCGTATCTGCACCCGGTCCGGACGCTGGCCGGGGACGTCGTCACCGACTTCCGGCCCAACGACCACCGCTGGCACAAGGGGCTGCAGCTGACGGCCTCGCACCTGTCGGGCCAGAACCTGTGGGGCGGCAACTCGTACGTGCACGGCGAGGGGTATCTGCCGCTCCCGGAGCGGGTCGGTTCGATGGCGCACGCCGGCTTCGACGTCGTCGAGTCGGACGGCGAGCGGGTCGTGATCGCCGAGCGGCTGACCTGGCACCCGCACACGGGTGAGCTGTGGGCCGACGAGGAGCGCCGGATCGAGATCCACGACGTGGACACCGAGTCGGGTTCCTGGGCGCTGACATGGACGAGCGCGATCACCAACCGCCGCGACGAGCCGCTGCTGTTCGGCAGCCCCACGACCGCCGGGCGCGAGATGGCGGGCTACACGGGGCTGTTCTGGCGCGGCCCGCGTGCCTTCCGGGACGGGCGGATCATCGGGCCCGACTCCGCGGGACCCGACCTGATGGGGGAGCAGGCCGCCTGGCTGGCCTACTCGGGCGAGCACGACGGCACCGACGGACACGCCACGCTCGTCTTCGCGCACGCGCCCGAGAACGACCACACGGGAGCCGGGGGCGCCCACCCGGCGCACTGGTTCGTCCGCAACGAGCCCTTCGCCGCAGTCGCCCCCTCCTGGGCCTTCTACGACGAGCTGGCGCTGGCTCCCGGTGACACGCTCACCCGTCGCTACCGGGTCGTCGTGGCGGACGGGGCCTGGGAACGGGAGGAGATCGCCAAGTACCTGGAGGCGCACCCGTGGTGAGCGGATACGAGGGACTGCCCGGCGGGGTCGCCGTCTCGCACCTGGCCGTCTACGACTGGCCCGCGGCCGACGGGCCCTGCGGCGGAACTCCCCATATGCACCTGACCTGTTCGGAGGCGTACGTCGTCACCGGCGGGCGGGGGGCGGTGCAGACGCTGACGGTCTCCGGGTACGAGGTGACGCCGCTCGCGCCCGGGACGGTCGCCCGGTTCACGCCCGGCACCATCCACCGGCTGGTCAACGAGGACGATCTGCGGATCACCGTCCTCATGCAGAACAGCGGGCTGCCGGAGGCGGGTGACGCCGTCCTCACCCTGCCCCCGGAGTACCTGACCGACCCGGACACGTACGCCGCCGCCACCCGCATCCCGGTGGAAGCGCCGAAGGAGGAGCAGGAGCGGGCCGCCCGGGTCCGTCGCGACCTCGCCCTGGCGGGCTACCGGGCGCTGCGCGACGCGTCCGGCCCCGAACCGCTCGCCGCGTTCCACCGGGCCGCCGCCGCGCTGGTCCGGCCCCGGCTCGCCGAGTGGCGGGCGCGCTGGGAGCGGGGGGCGCGGGCCGCCGCCGCCGCGACGCGGGAGCAGCTGGACCGGCTGGAGCGGGGGGACGTGTCCCATCTGGCCGATGCCGGGGTGTGGGCCGAGAAGCCCTCCGAGTCCGGGAAGTTCGGGATGTGCGGGCGCTTGGACGTCTACAAGGGGGATTGAGCAGGGGGTCCCGGGCGCCTCGGAGCCCGGGGAGTGCTGTGGTCGAGCGGCTGCCGGTGGTGTGCGGTTGCTCGCGCAGCTCACCGCGCTCCTATGGGGCGGGGATCGTCGGGCCTTTCACCGACCAGCCCGGGGTCCGCGGGTGGGCCTTGAGGTCCTCGTGGTGGATCTCGGTGTCGCAGGCCGTGCAGGTGACCTTCGGGAGCAGTGGCTCGCCACAGGAGTGTTCGATCACCATGGGGCGGTCGTCGTCCGGGTGGAGGTGGCGGTCGCCCCAGGCCATGAGGGTCATCAGGACCGGCTCCAGTTCGAGCCCCGCCCGGGTGGGCCGGTACTCGTAGCGCCGCGGGCGCTCGTGGTAGGCGTGCTTGTCCAGGACGCCCGCGTCCACCAGGCGCCGGAGGCGGCTCGCCAGCACGTCGCGTGGCGCCCCGATGTTGCGGACCAGCTGGTCGAAGCGGCCGTTGCCGAGGCAGACCTCGCGCAGGACCAGCAGGGAGTACTTCTCACCGACGATCGCCAGGGTGTCGGCGATGGAACAGGGGCGCGGATCTCCGGAGGCTGGCATGCACCCAGTCTAAAGGAGGGTTTGATTTTCCAACTCGCAGGATTATGGTGAGTTGGGAAATCCTACTCACTGGTAGTCCCCCGGCAGTCGTGGAGGCCCGCCCATGCGTGACGCAGTCGTCGTCGAAGCCGTACGCACCCCGATTGGCAAGGGCAGGCCGACCGGCGCCCTCGCCCATGTCCACCCCGTGGAACTCCTCGCCCACACCCTGCGCACCCTCGTCGACCGGGTGGGTGTCGACCCCGCGCTCGTCGACGACGTCATCGGCGGCACCGTCGACCAGGTCGGCGAGCAGGCCATGAACACCACCCGCTACGCCGTCCTCTCGGCGGGCTTCCCGGACACGGTGCCCGCGACCACGGTCGACCGGCAGTGCGGCTCCTCCCAGCAGGCCGTGCACTTCGCGGCCCAGGGCGTGATGTCGGGGGCGTACGACATGGTCGTCGCCTGCGGGGTGGAGTCGATGAGCCGGGTGCCGATGTGGTCCAACGTGCCGCCCGGCAAGGACCCGTTCGGCCCGGGTGTCGCCGCGCGCTTCCCCGAGGGGCTCGTCCCGCAGGGCATCAGCGCCGAGCTGATCGCCGCGAAGTGGTCGCTCGGCCGGGATCGGCTGGACGCCTTCGCGGTGTCGTCCCACCGCAAGGCCGCCGCGGCCTGGGACGGCGGCCTCTTCGACGCCGAGGTCGCGCCGCTGGAGGGACTGACGCGCGACGAGTGCGTACGGCCCGGCACCACTGCCGAGATCCTCGCCGGGCTGCGGCCCGCGTATCACGACCCCGGGTTCGCCGAGCGGTTCCCGCAGATCGAGTGGAACGTCACCGCGGGGAACGCGAGCCCCGTCAACGACGGTGCCTCGGCCGTCCTCATCACGTCAGGGGAGACGGCGGCCCGGCTCGGCCTGCGCCCGCTCGCCCGGCTGCACAGCTTCGCCGTCACCGGCTCGGATCCGGTGCTGATGCTCACGGGGGTCGTCCCGGCCACGCAGAAGGTGCTCCGGCGGGCCGGGCTGGACCTCGACGACATCGACCTCTTCGAGGTGAACGAGGCGTTCTCCAGCGTGGTCCTCGCCTGGCAGCAGGAGACGGGTGCCGACCTGGCGAAGGTCAACGTCCACGGGGGCGCCATCGCCCTCGGCCATCCGCTCGGGGCCAGCGGCACACGCCTGACGACGACGCTGGTGCACGCCATGCGGGAACGCGGCGCCCGCTACGGGCTGCAGACGATGTGCGAGGCCGGCGGGCTGGCCAACGCGATGGTCCTGGAGGCCGTCTGAGCCGCGGGCGCCGGTCGCGCGAGGGCCGGGGCCGGCCGCGCGCTGCCGGGATGGGACCGCGGCCCTGCGGACCGCGCCCACGAGGTCAGCCGGCGCGCAGGTGGTGGCGTTTGCGCCAGGCCAGTGCCGCGCCGACCAGGGCCGGCACCGCGATGCAGGCCATGGCGATCAGGAAGGCGGGGGAGGTCGGGGACGAGGCCCGGGCGCCGGCGACCGCGTACGCGGCGGTGTTCGGGATCGAGCCGAGGGCCGTGGCGAGCAGGAAGGGGAGATAACCCATGCGGGAGACGGACGCGCAATAGTTCGCCGCCCAGAAGGGCACTCCCGGGAACAGCCGGGCCGCCAGCATCGAGCGGAAGCCGTGGCGGCTGAGCTGACCGTCCGCCGACTTCAGCCAGCGGTGGCGCAACAGGGGACGCAGGGCGTCCTGCCCGAGCATCCGGCCCAGACCGAAGGCGATCCCGGCCCCGAGGACCGTGCCCGCGAGCGCCGACGCCAGTCCCAGCTGGGAACCGAAGAGAGCGCCCGCCGCGATGTTGAGGATCGGCCGGGGCACGAACGCGACCGTGCACAGCCCGTACGCCACCGCGAACATCACGACCGCCGCGGCGCCGCTCAGCTGGGGCGGCCAGCCGTCGGCCAGCAGCCGCTGAGGCTCGAACAGCAGGACGGTCGACACGGCGCCCAGGAGCAGCATCACGAGGAACGAGAACCGCGCCCACGGCGCGAGCAGCACTCTGCCCCAGCGGGCGGCCCGGCCGAGGGGCACGGTCGGAACGGCGACGGGTGGGACGACGGGTGCGGCGACGGCGAGCTCCGTTGCGGCGGTCCGGGGAAGAACCGTGGCGGTGCCCCCAGAGCGGGTGGTGGCATCGAGCATTCGTCGACGGTAACCGACCCATGTACGTGTATGCCGTACGGAACGTCTCACGGGGGTCACAGGGAGCGGAACATGGGGCTCGCCGGCCACGGCCCACCCGGGTCCCCCACGGGCACCGCGCACCGTGCCGCCTGCACCTTCCCGAACACGGCTCCGGGCCGGGCGCCGTTCACCCCGCCATCCCCTTGTGAAGCATCTCTCTTCGGCCGTCTCCCGGAACCCGTCCGTACCGAAAACCGTTCGACGACAGCCGACTTGTCGACGATGATCGACGTCATGTTCCGGCACGCCTTCGCTCTCGCCGCATCCGCCACAGGCGCGGATGCCCCGAAGGCTGCCCTTCTGATCGTCGTGGCCGCCGCAGACGGCGCCCGAAGCTGACTCTTCCCGGACATTCCGGCGGACCCCGCAGGGGGAGGGTCGGCAAGACCTCGGGGTCCCCGTCCCGGCAGCGCCCTCAGTCCCGCCGGGACCTCACTCAGTACCGCTGAAGAGACTTCGAGGTACCGCCATGTCCAAGACCGCTTACGTCCGCACGAAACCACATCTCAACATCGGCACCATGGGCCATGTCGACCACGGCAAGACCACCCTGACCGCCGCCATCACCAAGGTCCTCGCCGAGCGCGGGGCCGGCACCTTCGTGCCGTTCGACCGCATCGACCGCGCCCCGGAGGAGGCGGCGCGCGGCATCACCATCAACATCGCGCACGTCGAGTACGAGACCGACACCCGGCACTACGCGCACGTCGACATGCCCGGCCACGCCGACTACGTCAAGAACATGGTCACCGGGGCCGCGCAGCTCGACGGGGCGATCCTCGTCGTCTCCGCGCTCGACGGGATCATGCCGCAGACCGCCGAGCACGTGCTGCTGGCCCGGCAGGTGGGGGTGAACCACGTCGTCGTCGCCCTGAACAAGGCCGACGCCGGCGACGAGGAGCTGATCGACCTCGTCGAACTGGAGGTCCGCGAGCTGCTCACCGCGCACGGGTACGGCGGCGACTCCGTACCGGTCGTACGGGTGTCCGGGCTCAAGGCACTCGAAGGGGACCCCCGGTGGACGGCGTCCATCGACGCGCTGCTGGACGCGGTGGACACGTACGTCCCGATGCCCGAGCGGTATCTGGACGCGCCGTTCCTGCTGTCCGTGGAGAACGTGCTCACGATCACGGGCCGGGGGACCGTCGTCACGGGCGCCGTCGAGCGGGGCACGATCCACGTGGGCGACCGGGTCGAGGTGCTCGGTGCCGAGGTGGAGACGGTCGTCACCGGGCTGGAGACCTTCGGCAAGCCGATGTCGGAGGCGCAGGCGGGGGACAACGTGGCGCTGCTGCTGCGCGGGGTGGGACGGGACGCCGTCCGGCGCGGGCACGTGGTGGCCGCGCCCGGCAGCGTCGTGCCCAGGCGCCACTTCACCGCGCAGGTGTATGTGCTCTCGGCGCGCGAGGGCGGGCGCTCGACCCCGGTGTCCACCGGGTACCGGCCGCAGTTCTACATCCGTACGGCGGACGTCGTCGGGGATGTGGACCTCGGCGAGATCGCCGTCGCGCGGCCCGGGGACCGGGTCACGATGAGTGTGGAGCTGGGCCGGGAGGTTCCGTTGGAGCCGGGGCTCGGATTCGCGATCCGTGAGGGTGGCCGGACCGTGGGAGCGGGAACCGTGTCGGCCGTTCGGTAGGCGGTCGCGGGGTGCGGGGGCCGTGGGCCGGTCAAGGCCGGTCGCGCGGTCCTCGCACCCGTCCCGGGGGTGCCTCGACGGCCCCCGGGTCGATGTGGGGCCCGGCGCAAAGAGGCCCGGCACAATGGGGCGCGTGAACGAAGCCATACCCGTCTCCCGTGCCGTCGACCAGGGGACCGCCAAGCTCATGCCCGACGTCGACCGGGAGCGAGCCTGGCTGCTGACCGTGGACGGGGCGCCGCAGTCGTACGTGGACCTGGACGAGCCGACGCATCTGGAGTTCGAGTACACGCGGCGGCTCGGGCATGTACTGGACACGATGGCGGAACCGGGACGGGCGCTCGACGTGCTGCATCTCGGCGGGGGTGCGCTCACCCTGCCCCGGTACGTGGCCGCCGCCCGGCCCGGGTCGCGGCAGGAGGTCGTCGAGTACGACCGGGGGCTGCTGGAGCTCGTCGTCGAACAGCTGCCGCTGCCCGACGACGCGGGGATCGCGCTGCACGGCGCGGATGCCGGGGAATGGCTCGAAGCGGCCCCCGCGGACTCCGCCGACGTGATCGTGGGGGACGTGTTCCGGGGCTCACGCGTCCCGGCGCACCTGACGACCGTGCGGTACGCGCGAGCGGTGGAGCGGGTGCTGCGCGCGGACGGGGTCTATCTCGCGAACCTGGCCGACGCCGCGCCCTTCGCGTTCCTGCGGTCCCAACTGGCCACGCTGGCCACGGTGTTCGAGGAGCTGGCGCTGATCGCGGAGCCGGGGGTGCTGCGCGGCAGGCGCTTCGGCAACGCCGTGCTGGTCGCGGCCCATCAGCCGCCCGACATCACCGCCCTGGCCCGGCGAACCGCCGCCGACGCCTTCCCGGCCCGGGTCGAGCACGGCCCGGCGCTGCGCCGCTTCGTCGATGGCGCCGCACCCGTGCGCGAGGAGGACGCCGTACCGTCACCGGAGCCGCCCGACGGGGCCTTCGGTATCGGCTGAGCCGGGCGTGGAGCCGGTTTCGGCAGCAGTGCCGGCGCCGGGGGCGGCGTGGGGCGCGGCGTCGGGCTTGGCCAGGGTCACCGGCACGGTGCGTCTGGTCAGATTCCTGACGTCCCGGACGCACAGGACCGCCGCCGTGGCCGCCACACACAACGCCGCGCAGCCCCACAGGGCCGCCGTGCGGCCGAAGGCGCTCTCCGCCGGGCCCGCCAGCGCGGCGGCGAGCGGCACCATCGCCACCGAGCCGAACCAGTCGTAGGCCGAGACACGGGACAGCTTGTCCTCGGGGATCTCCTGGTGCAGCGCGGTCATCCAGGAGACCCCGAACACCTCGATCGACAGACCGCTGACGAACATGGCCAGGCACAGGACGGCGATCGGGGTCGGCACGGCGAGCGCGGCGCTCGGCAGGGCGAACGGGAAGACGCACAGGACGCCCACGAAGAGGAGGCGGCGTGGTTTCCAGCGGGTCATCAGCAGTGCTCCCGCGGCGTTGCCCGCACCGAACAGGGCCAGCGCCAGACCCCAGGGCCCGGGGCCGCCGAGGCTGTCGTCGGCGACCTGAGGGCCGTAGACCGCGTCGGCGGCGACCATGACCGCGTTCACCAGGGAGAACTGGACGACGATCGCCCACAGCCAGGTGCGGCCGGTGAACTCCCGCCAGCCGTCCCGGAGATCGGCGAGCATGCCGTGCCCCGGCTCGCGCTCCGGTATGTGGCTCACGTCGAGGAAGGCGCGCAGGGCGCCGGCGCACGCGAAGGCGACGGCGTCGACCGCGAGCACCCAGCCGGGGCCGATCACCGCGACCAGGGCGCCGCCGATGGCCGCGCCCGTCATGGTCGCGCCCTGCGAGGCGAAGCGGAACAGCGCGAAGGCCCGGCCCGCCTGCTCGGCGGTGACCGAGGACAGCAGCATGCCCTCGGCCGCCGGGCCGAAGAACGCCTGGCCGGTGCCGCCGAGTGCGGAGAGCAGCATCATCTGCCAGAGGTGGGCCCCGCCGGTGAGGACGAGCACGGCGAAGACGGCCTGGGAGAGACAGTTGAGAGTGTTCGCCGCGACCATCACCCGGTGGCGGGGCAGCCGGTCCGCGACCGCGCCGCCGATCAGCAGGAAGAGCACCAGCGGCAGGGTCCGCGCCGCCGCGACCAGACCGACGTCACCGCCGTCGCCGCCCGCGTCCAGCACCGCGAACGCGGCCGCGATCAGGGCGCCGTTGCTGCCGAGGTTGGTGACGACCGCGGCCGTCGTCAGCAGGGTGTAGTTGCGACCCGCCCAGGCGGGGCGGCGGGAGGCGGCGGGAGTCGTCACCCGCCGACTATCGCCGCCCCGCCCCCGTCTGCCAAACCGTTTCCGCACGCGAGGGGGCCCGATCGGGCCACAGGGAACTGGGCCGGTCCGGGCCCGGAGCGGACGGCTCCGACGCCGGCCCCGGTGTCCGGTACCGGCTCAGCCGCCCGTCGGTTCGCCGTACAGCCGTACCGTGCTGAGGATCTTCTGGACCGTCGCGTCCGGGACCTCGTCGTCGACGTCCTTGGCTCCGTGGAAGGTCCAGGAGACGTAGTCACCGGCCGAGTTCTTGAAGGCGAACGTGGTGGCCTTGCCGTCGGTGTCGCACTTGCCCTTCTTGGCGACGCCCTTGGAGTACGTCGTCGCGACACTGCCCTCGACGCCCGATGCCGTGGTGTACGGCTTGGCCTTGCCGATGGTCATCTTCTTCTTGGCGCCGTCCTTCTGGTCGGTGTAACCACCGAAGATCCACCACGCCGCGTCGTTGCGGGCGACGTCCTCGGTGCCCTTGGCGCCCTGCTGGCCCTTGGTGCCCGCGGCGGCCAGCGAACTGGTCTCCTCGTTACCGTCCTTGTCGTCGTCGGACGTGCACCACTTCTCCTTGAGGATGGCGGGTGCCGACATGCCGATGAGGACCGACCCGTCGCCCTTCTTGTCGTCCTCGAAGCCGATGAAGGTGTCGGCCGACTGGACGGCCCACTCGGGCGGCACGTCGAAGGCCGTACCCCACTTGGGGTTGACGACGACCTTCCAGCCCGCGACGGTCGGCTTCGCTCCGGCGTCCTCGCCGCGCGGGTTGTCCTCGGTGCTCTCGGTCGGGGTCGGCGACGGGGAGACCGAAGGGGCGGACTGGGTCTTCGACTTGTCCTTGTCGCCGTCACCCCCGAGGACCAGGAAGCCCGTCACACCGGCCGCCACGACGACGGCCGTGGCCGCGACGATCGCGATGAGCTTCGTCCGGTTGCCGCCGCCTCCGCCCGGCGGCACCGGCGGACCCGCGTGTCCCTGCGCGCCCCACTGGGGCTGCCCGTACTGGGGCTGCTGGCCCGTCGACTGGTATCCGGGCTGCTGATAGGGGTTGGGTTGCTGGTACCCCGGCTGGTCGTACCCCGGCTGTTGGTATCCCGGCTGTCCCGGCTGTCCCGACTGGTCGTACCCCGGCTGCTGGTACGGGTTCGGCTGCTGCGGTTGGTGCTCGCCCCCGGGCGGCTGCTGCTGTCCTGGCCACATGGCTCGTAACCATAGATGCGCCGGGGGGCGGGGTGCCACGGGAGTCCACGAAGCAGCTTTGCACGCGGGACGAACAGCTTCAAAACACCCGTCGGCGCGCGGTTCCTCCGTACCTCCGCGGGCGGGGACCTCCTCGGGCGTCACCGGGGGCCGGTCGAACGGAAGGGCCGCCAGGGCGACTTCCTCGTTCTTGAACGCGAACGTCCTCGGCCTGCCGTCCGTCCCGCGCCGACCGGCTTCCTCCGCCCCGGCCGGCCGGTTCCCGTCGGACGACGGCGATACGACGATCATGCGGCGGCCCCTGGTCAGACGCTGCTACTCGTGGGTAACATCGCGGCATGAGCGCAGACCAGATGTCGATCGGCGAGATGCTCGCCGCCACGGTGCCGATGGCCAGGACGCTGAAGCTGGAGTTCCTGGAGACCACGCCGGAGAAGGCCGTGGTGTCACTGCCGGACCAGGGCGAGTTCCACAACCATGTCGGCGGGCCGCACGCCGGCGCGATGTTCACGCTGGGCGAGTCGGCGAGCGGGGCGATCGTGCTCGCCGCGTTCGGGGACCAGCTCTCCCGCGCCGTGCCGCTCGCGGTCAGCGCGGAGATCGCGTACCGGAAGCTCGCGATGGGCCCCGTCACGGCCACCGCCACCCTGGGCCGCCCCGCCGCCGAGGTCGTCGCCGAACTCGACGCCGGACAGCGCCCCGAGTTCCCCGTCGCCGTCGCCATCCGGCGGGCCGACGGCGCCGTCACGGGCGAGATGACCGTCGTCTGGACCCTGCGCCCCAACGCCTGACCCCCGCCCGCTCCCCCTGAACCCTCCGCCCGGCCCCGGCCCGGCGTCGGGCGCCCCACACCCGGTGCCACGGCCCTCTCCGCCCTCCCGCGGGGGCGCCGACGCGCTGAGCGCGACTGTGCGCGCCGAGCATCGGTGCGGTCGGTGGGACAACCTGGAGGGCTCCGTCGCCGTCCGAGTAAGCGGGTAGGCTTCCCCGGCGTGCGCCCCGTCGTGAGCGCACGCCGGGGGCCTTTGATCCGCTACACGGGAGGAACCGGTCTTGCACGTCCAGGAGTGGCTCGAAACAGTGCCCCCGCTCGCCATCTACCTGCTGGTGGGGCTGGTCATCGGGCTGGAGAGCCTGGGCATCCCGCTGCCGGGCGAGATCATCCTGGTCTCCTCCGCGCTGCTGGCCTCCCAGCACGGTGAGATCGACCCGTTCGTCCTGGGCGCCTGCGCCACCGCCGGCGCGATCATCGGCGACTCCATCGGCTACGCGATCGGGCGCAAGGGTGGCCGCCCGCTGCTGGCCAAGCTCAACCGGCGCTTCCCCAAACACTTCAGTGAGAGCAACATCGCCGTCGCCGAGCGCTCGTTCGACCGGTGGGGCATGTGGGCCGTCTTCTTCGGCCGCTTCATCGCCCTGCTGCGCATCTTCGCCGGCCCCCTCGCCGGCGTCCTCCAGATGCCCTACTGGCGCTTCCTCGTCGCCAACGTCCTCGGCGGCATCCTCTGGGCCGGCGGCACCACCGCCGTCATCTACTACGTCGGTGTCGTCGCCGAGGCCTGGCTCAAGCGCTTCTCCTGGCTGGGCCTGGTCCTGGCCGTCCTCATCGGGGTCGCGTCGATGCTGGTGATCAAGCACAAGGCGAAGAAGGCGGCGGAGGCGGCGGAGAGCACCGAGGCGGAACTGGTCCCCGCCGCCGACTCCTGAGGAAGAAGGGGCCGGTCGCGCCGGCCCCGCGCGCGGTCTACGCGCCGTACTCCTCCTGCGCCTCCCGGTGCGCCACGGCAAGCTCCGTGTAGTGCGTGCCGTTCAAGGTCACCAGCTCCCGCTCCTCGTCGGTGAGCGGCCGCTTCACCTTCGCGGGCACCCCCGCGACCAGCGAGCCCGGCGGCACCCGCATGCCCTGCGGGACCAGCGCCTGCGCGGCCACCAGCGACCCCGCCCCGATCACCGCGCCGTTCAGCACCGTCGCGCCCATCCCGATCAGACAGTCGTCCTCGACGGTCGCCCCGTGCACCACCGCGTTGTGCCCGATGGAGACCCGCGCGCCGATCGAGACCGGGAACCCGGGGTCGACGTGCAGCGTGCAGTTGTCCTGGACGTTGGCGTCCGCGCCGATCACGATCGGCTCGAACTCGGCCCGCAGGACGGCCCCGTACCAGACGCTCGCCCCGGGGCGCAGCGTCACGTCGCCGATCACCACCGACGTGGGGGAGACGAACGCGGCCTCCTCCACATCCGGCTTGTTGCCGCCGAACGTCGTGATCAGGGCCCGCTGCCGGTTCATCGCCGCCTCCTGGTGGTGGTCGAGGATCAGTCCTCACCCGCACCGTAAGCCATGGTGCCCGCATCCCGTGGGGTGAAGATCACAGCCGTACGGCGTCCTCGGTGTGCCGCGCGGTGAGTACCGTGAGCGGGTGCCGAAAAGCAAGAACACGTTCTCGTCCTGGCGGGGCCGCCTCGTGCAGCGCGCCGTCCACGCGGGCTGGGCGTGGCTGCAGCGCACGGGCTCGGTGACGGCCGACCGGCCCGGGAGCCTGCGCTTCGGCGCGATGGGAACAGGTACCAGGCTGGCCTTCCCGCTCGGCACGGTCTTCGGTGAGCCGTGGATCCATCTGGGCTCCCACTGCATCATCGGCGAGCAGGTCACCCTGACCGCCGGCCTGATGCCCGACCTGGACCTCGGCGCGGAGCCGATCCTGCGCATCGGTGACGGTGTCGTCCTCGGCCGGGGCAGCCATGTCATCGCCGACACCACCGTCACCATCGGCAGCGACTGCTACTTCGGCCCGTACGTGTACGTGACGTCCACGAACCACTCGTACGACGACCCGCACGAGCCGATCGGCAAGCAGTGGCCGCGGATGGACCCCGTCTCGATCGGGCCGGGATGCTGGATCGGTACGGGCGCGGTGATCCTGCCCGGCGCGCGCGTCGGACGGAACGTGGTGGTCGCCGCGGGAGCCGTGGTGCGGGGCGTGGTGCCGGACCACTCGGTGGTGGCGGGGGCGCCCGCGCGGGTCGTGCGGCGCTGGGACCCCGTGGAGGGCTGGCAGCCGCCGATCCGGACGCCCGCGCCGGTGCCGATCCCCGACGGGGTCACGCCGGAGCAGTTGCTGGCGCTGGCCGAGTGGGACGCGGAGGGGGCGGAGGAGTCCGCCTAGCCGCTCGGGGGCCCGGCCCCCGCAGTACAGTTCGGTGCGTGTCCGGTGCACCACACGGGGGTTCGCCGCGGTGAACTCCCGTATCGAGAACATTGGACGGAATGTGTCGGATCTCGACCTGCTGACCCAGTCCCTGGCGCGCAACGTCAAGCGCTGGCGCACCGAGCGGGGTTTCACCCTGGACGCCCTCGCGACCCGCGCCGGAGTCAGCCGCGGCATGCTCATCCAGATCGAGCAGGCCCGCACCAACCCCAGCATCGGTACCGTCGTCAAGATCGGGGACGCGCTCGGCGTCAGCATCACCACGCTGCTCGACTACGAGCGGGGGCCCAAGGTCCGGATCGTCCCGGCCGAGCAGGTGGTCCGGCTCTGGCACACCGAGGCGGGCAGCCACAGCAAGCTGCTGGCCGGAGCGGAGGCGCCCGGCCCGCTGGAGATGTGGGACTGGCTGCTGATGCCGGGGGAGGGCAGTCGCTCGGACCCGCACCCCGTGGGTACGGTCGAGATCGCGCATGTCACGCAGGGGGAGCTGGCCCTCACCGTCGGGGGCACGGAGTACCGCGTGCCGGCCGGTGCGAGCGTCACCTTCGAGGCCAACGCGGCGCACGAGTACGCGAATCGGGGGGACGTGCCGACGCGCATGGTGCTGACGGTGTCGGTGCCGGCCGTGCCCTGAGGGCCGCCCCGGCCGCCGACCGGTCTTTGTTACCGTGCCGCCCATGCGCGCACCCATCGGGAACTTCGACCACGCCACACCCGCCCCCGACTGCCTCGACGACCTCGTCGGCCCGGTCGCCGACGCCGTCCGCGCCTGGCCCGGCAGCGTGCCCGCCGACCGGATCCTGTACGTCGAGACGGACCCGGAGTGGGCCGACACCGCCGTGTTCGTCCAGCACTACGGTCAGGACCTGCTGGAGAAGTCCGCGAACTGCGTGGTCGTCGCGGGCAGGCGCGGTGGCGGGTCGAGTCTGGCCGCGTGTGTCGTGCTCTCCACCACCCGGGTCGACGTCAACGGCGTGGTCCGCCGCCGACTCGGCGCCCGCAAGGCCTCGTTCGCGTCGATGGACACCGCCACCGGCGAGACCGGGATGGAGTACGGCGGCATCACCCCCGTCGGACTGCCCGCGTCGTGGCCGGTCCTGGTGGACTCCGCCGTGGTCGACCTGCCGTACGTCCTGGTCGGCAGCGGGCGGCGGCGCGGCAAGCTGCTGGTGCCGGGGAAGGCGTTCGCGGAGCTGCCGAACGCGGTCGTGCTGGAGGGGCTGGGGGTCGCCTGACCCGCACCTTCCGCAGAGGTCGGGGTGCCGGGGTGCCGGAACGCCGACACCGGGCCCCGGGCGGGTGGGCCGGAACCCGGCGTCGTACGGCGCGGCGGTGATCAGGCGGCGGCGGAGCCGGCCTGGGTGCCCAGCTGCCGCAGGACCTCGGTCAGGCCGGTGACGACCTCGGCGTCGTCCGCCGGGTGGGTCTCGGCGAAGCGGACGACCGAGCCGGGGATGGACAGCTTGGCGTCCTCCAGGACCGTGGCGCCGGCGATGCCGGCGGCCTTGCGGGTCTCGTCCTGCGCCCATACGCCGCCGAACTGGCCGTAGGCGGTGCCGACCACGGCGACCGGCTTGCCGGTGAAGGCGCCGGCGCCATAGGGGCGGGACAGCCAGTCGATGGCGTTCTTCAGGACGGCCGGGATGGTGCCGTTGTACTCGGGGGAGAAGAGCAGGAAGCCGTCGACCTGGTTGGCGGCCTCGCGCAGACGGGCGGCGGTGGCCGGAAGGGCGGCCTCGTTGTCGATGTCCTCGTTGTAGAACGGGACGTCGGCCAGGCCCTCGTACAGCTCGATCGTGACGCCCTCCGGGGCGTGCTTCACGGCGGCCTCGGCGAGCTGGCGGTTGTGCGAACCGGCGCGAAGGCTGCCGACGAGCGCGAGGATGCGTACGGACATGAGCTGACTCCTAGGCAGGGACAAGCGCGTGACGAAGTTAAACGGACCGGGGTCCGTTGAAATTTGTAGCAGCTATCCGGACCAGGGTCCACTTTTCTGTGGTGAGCGTTACGCTCTTTTCATGAACGAGTCGCTGCCGCCCTTCCCGGCGCCTCAGGACCCCGACCCCCTCGACGGACTGCTGAATGTGGCCACCGCTGCCCCCGACCAGCCCCGATTGCGCGCGGACGCGGCCCGCAACCGCACCCGGCTGCTGGAGGTCGCCGCCCGGCTGGCGGCGGACTGCGGGGCCGCCAATCTGACCATGGAAGCCGTGGCGACGGCCGCCGAGGTGGGCAAGGGCACCGTCTTCCGGCGGTTCGGGGACCGGATCGGGCTCATGCTCGCGCTTCTCGACCACCATGAGCGGGAACTGCAGGCCGCGTTCCTGACCGGCCCGCCGCCCCTCGGCCCCGACGCGCCCGCCCTGGACCGGCTCCGGGCCTTCGGCGTCGCCGTCATCCGGCACGAGTACGCCCACCGCGACCTCTACCTCGCCGCCGGTGCGGACGTCTCCCGCCGTCACACCAGCCCGGCCAACCAGCTCCGCCTGGGTCACCTGTGCATGCTGCTGCGCCGCGCGCGGGCGACGGGTGACATCGAGTTGCTGGCGCAGGCCCTCCTGGGCTGTCTGGACATCGGCCTCGTCGACCATCTGGTGCAGCGGCGGGGGATGTCGCTCGACCGGCTGGAGCTGGGATGGGCGGACCTGGTGGAGCGGCTCGTCGTGACCGCCTAGCAGCCGCGTGCCGACGGGCGATGGGCCGGGACAGCAAGCCGGGACATTCAAAGCGACCGCTTGGTAACTTGGGGGCGGGTGTCGGGGAGCGGCCTCGTACGCCGGGTGAGGGGAGGCCACATGACCGACGAGATCGCCGAGAACGCCGAGGACGCCGAGACCGGCGCGGGCGACAAGGGCGCGAGCGTGATCGACGGGGGCGTGATCGACGGGGGCGCGGCAGGCGAGAAGGACCGCTCGGACGCCCCCGGCACCGGCTTCTTCGCCTCCGTGGACGATGTCGCCGCGCGCCTGGCCGAGGTGGGGTACCTGGCCTCTACGGCCGTCGCCACCACGGTCTTCCTGGCCGACCGGCTCGGCAAGCCGCTGCTGGTGGAAGGGTCGGCGGGGGTCGGCAAGACCGAGCTGGCCAAGGCCGTCGCCCGGGTCGGCGCCGCCCGGCTCGTCCGGCTCCAGTGTTACGAGGGCATCGACGAGTCCCGCGCCCTGTACGAGTGGAACCACGCCAAGCAGCTGCTGCGCATCACCGCCGGACGCGACGAGGCCTGGGACGACACCCGTTCCGACATCTTCAGCGAAGAGTTCCTGCTCACCCGCCCCCTGCTGACCGCGATCCGGGGCGACGAGCCGACGGTCCTCCTCATCGACGAGACCGACAAGGCGGACGTCGAGGTCGAGGGGCTGCTCCTGGAGGTGCTCAGCGACTTCCAGGTCACCGTCCCGGAACTGGGCACGATCACCGCCACCCAGCGACCCTTCACGGTCCTCACCTCCAACGCCACCCGGGAACTCTCCGAGGCCCTGCGCCGCCGCTGCCTCTTCCTCCATCTCGGCTTTCCCGACGCCGAGTTGGAGCGGCGGATCGTCACGCTCAGAGTTCCGGGCCTGGACGACACCCTCGCCGACTCCCTGGTCCGGGTGGTCGGCGCGCTGCGCGAGATGGAGCTGCGCAAGGCCCCCTCCGTGGCCGAGACCATCGACTGGGCGCGCACCCTGCTGGCCCTCGGCGCGGACACCCTGGACGAGAGCGTCGTCCGGGACAGCCTGGGAGTGATCCTCAAGCACCAGGACGACATCGAGAAGGCCGCGCGGAAGCTGACGCTGGTATGAGCGCCGGGGCCCGCGGCGCGAACGGTACGTCGCCGGGATCCACGCTCCCCGACCGGCTGACCGCGTTCGTGCGGGCGTTGCGCGGCCACGGGATACGGATCGGGCCCGGCGAGACCGTGGACGCGGCCGCCGTCCTGGAGGTGCTGGGCCTCACCGACCGGGAGCGGATCCGGGAGGGGCTGGCGGCGGCGCTGCTGCGGGCCGACCGGCAGCGTGCCGTGTTCGACACGGCCTTCGAGCTGTACTTCCCGCTCGGGGTGGGGGAGTTGGCGGGCGCGCGGAGTGCGTCCGCCGGGGACCGGGACGAGTTGCGCGACCGGCTGGCCGAGGCGCTGGCCGCGAACGACACCGCGATGCTCAACCGGCTCGCGGCCGAGGCCGTGGAGTTGCTCGGCCGTTACGGTTCCCCGGGTGCGGACGGCTGGTCCGCCCACCAGACGCTGGACCGCCTCCGGCCGCAGACGCTGCTGGCGCGGATCCTGGCGGGTTCTCGGGGGGCCGGCGGGGCGGAGGGCGAGGGCGCCGGGTTCTCCGGTGCGGGGGGTGGGGCCGGGGGCGGGTTCCGTATGGGATTCGGTGGCGGGCTCACGTTCGGTGCGGGTGCGGGTGCGGGTGCGGGTGCGGGTGCGGGTGCGGGCTCGGCCTTGGGTTCCGGGAGCGGTGGCGGGTCCGGTCTTGGTGCGGGCGGGTTCACCGATCGGCTGGACGCCGACGAGATCCGGCGCCGTATCGAGGACTTCCGGAACCGGGTACGAGCGGAGGCGCGACGGCGGGTCGCCGAGCGCCGGGGAGCGGAGATGATCGCCCAGCGGGGCATCGCACCCAGCGCCGACCAGGTCGACTTCCTCGTCGCGAGCCGCGAACAACTCGTCGAACTGCGGCGCACGGTCCAGCCGTTGGCCCGCAGGCTCGCGACCCGGCTGGCCGCTCGGCGGCGCAGGGCAGCGCGCGGCCAGATCGACATCCGGCGCACGCTCCGGCGCTCGCTGTCCACCGGCGGTGTGCCGCTGCGGCCCGCCTACCGGCGGCATCGGCCCGCACGCCCGGAGATCGTGCTGCTCTGTGACGTGTCCGGGTCGGTCGCCGGGTTCGCGAACTTCACGATGCTGCTGGTGCAGGCGATGCGGGACCAGTTCAGCAAGGTGCGGGTGTACGCGTTCGTCAACCGGGTCGACGAGGTCACCCGCCTCGTCACCAACGGCGAGGCCGATCCCGCCGAACTCGGCCGCCGGATCGCCGGTGAGGCCACGGTCTCCGGGTGGCACGGCAGCAGCGACTACGGTGCTGCGCTCGGGGAGTTCGCCGAGCGTCACCTCGACGCGGTCGGACCGCGTACGTCGGTGATCGTGCTCGGGGACGCCCGCACCAACGGGTTCGATCCCCACGCGGAGGCACTGCGGCGGATCGCGGCCCGCGCCCGCCGCGTCCACTGGCTGAACCCCGAGTCGCCCGAGCAGTGGGGCACGGGCGACTCCGCCGCCCTGGTCTACGCCGAGATCGTCGACATGCACGCCTGCCGGAACGCTCGGCGGCTGGGGGAACTGGTGACGCGGCTGCTCCCGGTGTGACGCGAGCCGGGGCGGTTCGGCCAGTGCCCCGGTCCTACGCCCCGCCGGTGTCGATCACGCAGAAGCGGTTGCCCTCCGGGTCGGCGAGTACGACGAAGTCGGCACCCTCCGGGTAGGCGTCCCACCGGACGCGGTGTGCTCCCAGGCCCAGCAGCCGTTCGACCTCCGCCGCCTGGTCCTCCGCGTTGCCCGCGTAGAGATCCAGGTGCACCCGGGGGCGCTCCTGCACCGGGGTCTCGCTGAGGCCCAGGGAGAGCTGGGGGCCCGTGCCCTGCGGGTGCACCAGCACGACCCAGTCGTCCTCCGGCTCCTCACGTGGGACGTAGCCGAGGGCCTGCGTCCAGAACGCGGTGGCCCGCCGTACGTCGGACGCGCCCATCACCACGGAACCGATGCTCAGCATGGACCGATTCTCGCCCCTGCGGATCCGCTGTCGTGCGGCGATGCTGGAAACAGACCTCGACCTCAGGAGGTGCGCCCATGTTCCGCACCGTCACCGCGGGTATCGACGGTTCGCGCGAGAGCCTGGCCGCCGCCGAGTGGGCGGGCAGGGAGGCGCGGCTCCGTGCGTTGCCGCTGCGGCTGGTCAACGTCTGGGAGCCGGTGCCCGAGCCGATGGGGCGGCCGCCGGTGCTGGACGCTGAACCGGCACCCGAGGGGCAGGACGGGCAGGACGGGCAGGACGGGCAGGACGGGCAGGACGGGCAGGACGGGCAGGACGGGCAGGACGGGCAGGACGGGCGGGCGGGGCCGGGCCCCGCGGCGGACACCGGGGTCGGGAAGGTGCTGCGGGAGGCCGCCGACGGGATACGGCAGCGGCACTCCGAGGTCGACGTGAGCGTCGAGCAGTTGACGGGGCGGGCGAGCGAGGAGCTGGTGCGGGTCGCGCACGGTGGGGACCTGCTGGTGCTGGGGTCCCGTGGGCTGAGCGGTCTCGCCGGGTTTCTGCTCGGGTCCGTCGGGCTGCATGTCGTCGCGCACACCGAGCGGCCGGTGGTGCTCGTGCGGGCGGGGGAGAGGGCCGCGGACGAGCATGCGCCGGGCGCGGCCGGGGGGCCGTCCGCCGTGACGCCGTTCCGGCCCGTCGTGCTCGGTCTCGACACCGCGCAGCCGGATCACACCTTGATCCGGTTCGCGTTCGAGGCGGCGGCGGCGCGGGGGGCGCCGTTGCGGATTCTGCATGACTGGCGTCCGCCGCCACACTCCGGGCTGCGGGAGCGGCCTGGTCTGGAGGCCGATCTCGATGCCGATGTGGGGGAGGTGGAGGCCGGTACGTTGCATGAGGTGCTGGTGCCGTGGCGGCGGGAGTTTCCCGGGGTCGTGGTGGTGGAGGAGTCGCGGCGGGGGAAGGCGGCGGAACACCTGCTGGAGGCTTCTCGGGACGCGTCCCTCCTGGTGGTCGGGCGACGGGTGCGGCATTCGCCGGTGGGGGTGCATGTGGGGCCGGTCGTGCATGCGGTGCTTCATCATGCGGGGGTGCCCGTGGTGGTGGTCGCGCACGAGTGACGTCCTGGGTGACGGGGCCTTCTTCGCCCCCGCCGCCCCTACCCGTCCCGTCCCCAGGGGCTGCCGCCCCTTCGACCCCGCTCGCGGGCGCGTTCGTCGGCTGCGGGTGGGTGGGGGCTGGTCGCGCAGTTCCCCGCGCCCCTGAAAAGACCGGCCGCGCGCGCCCGAGAGCCCCGCGCCGGCCCCCGGCCCCGCGTCAGCCTCCAGCCCCGCGCCGGCCCCCGGCCCTGCGCCGACGCCACGCTGGGTGCCGCCGCCCTGCGCCGCGTCAGTGCTGAGGCGCGAAGCCTGGACGAGGGCGCTTGGATCATGCCCTGAGGCCATGGCGGTCGGTGCGGTCGTGTGTCTCGCCGCCCGCCGGTTCAGGAGGTGGCGGGCAGGCGGGGGATCTCTATCGCGGGGCAGCGGTCCATGATCATGTCCAGGCCTGCCTCGCGGGTTCGGTGGTAGGCGTCCTCGTCGAGCACGCCCAGCTGGAACCAGACCGCCTTGGCGCCGATGCGGGCGGCCTCGTCGGCGACAGGGCCCGCGAGGTCGCTGTTGACGAAGACGTCGACGACGTCGACCGGGAAGGGGATGTCGGACAGCGAGGCGTAGCCCTGCTCGCCGTGGACCGTCTCGGCCTGGGGGTGCACCGGGACGACCCGCTTGCCGTAGCGCTGGAGGACCTCCGCGACGCCGTACGCCGCGCGGTTGCGGTTGTCGGACAGGCCCACGACGGCCCAGGTGTCGCCGAGTTCCGTCAGTACCTTGCGGATCGTGGCGGGGTCGCCGTACATGCCGTCTCCTCTGTTCGGGCCGTATGCCCTGCGGCAACAGCGGGCGGCGCTCGCCGATTCCCGGGCCTCCGTTTCTTCGGTGACCGGCCCGGCGTCCGGCTCGATGTACGGCGCGCTGTCCGGAATGCCGTCGTCCGCACTGCGTTCGGCCGTTCCCGCGCCTACGCTCACCCCGTGCTGCGTATCACTGACGCCCGGACCGGCGAGCCCGCCGAGATCCCCAGGGCGCTCACTCGGGTCCATGCCCATGTGCCGGGGGACGACCCCTCGGCCCTGCGCGTCCTGCTGGTCGCCGACGTCCTCGCCCGCGCTCTCGAACTCGGCGGGAGCGCCGTCCTCTTCGTCGCCGACCCGCCGGCCGCACTGCGGGAGCGCGCCGACGACCTGGGCATCCGGCGAAGCGAACCCTCCGGGACGCGGGGCGGGCGGCAGGTACTGCACGTGACCGGCTCGGGGGAGACGGCCGACAGCGACACCGGCATCGGGGTCGAGGTCGGCGCCCTGACGGGGGCGGGCGAGACGGCCGTGGCGGGTACCGCCCTGCGGCTCGCTCTCCTCAGCCACCCCCGCCGCACCCCGGTCACCCTCGACGCCACCACCCTCACCGAGGCCGCCGACACGCTCGACCACTGGCGCACGTCGGTGGCGACCTGGGCGACACAGCCGTCGAAACCGGTCCCCGAGCCCGTGCGGCAGGCGCTGAGGGACGCCTGGGAGGACGACCTCGACGTACGCGCGATGCTCGACGTGCTGCGCGGCGTCGAGGAGGCTCGGGACATTCCGGACGGTGCGCGGTTCGAGACGTACGCCTACGCGGACCGGCTGCTCGGTCTGGAACTCACCCGGGAGATCGGGGCGACGGCATGACGGCGCGCGCCGGCGCGGGCCCGCTGCGCAGACTCGTCGTCCTGCGCCACGCCAAATCCGCCTGGCCCGTGGGCGTCCCCGACCACGAGCGGCCCCTGGCACCACGCGGCCACCGCGACGCCCCCGCCGCGGGCCGGGTCCTCGCCGACGCGGACTGCCTGCCCGACCTCGCCGTGTGCTCCACGGCCGTACGGGCGCGGCTGACCTGGGAGCTGGCCTCCGCGCAGTGGGGGACGCCGCCGCCCGTCCGGTACGACGGGCGGGTGTACGCGGCCGACGTGGCGGAGCTGCTCGACGTGGTGCGCGAGACTCCCGGCCACGTGCGGACGCTGCTCCTCGTCGGTCACAACCCGGGGCTGGAGGAACTGGTGCTGGACCTGGCCGGCGACGCCCTCGACACCGCGCTGGACGACATGCGGGTCAAGTTCCCCACCTCGGCGATCGCCTTCCTCTCCTGGCACGGCGCGACGTGGGCCGAGCTCGCCCCGGGCACGGCACTGCTGACGGACATGATCGTGGCCAGGGGGACGAAGAGGACCTGAACGGCCCCGGCCAGGGATCCGGCGCCGGTCGACGCCCCGCGCGGGCGGGCGCCGGCCTGCGCATAGACATCTCAGGGGGAT
The DNA here is from genome assembly GCF_000383595.1 of Streptomyces bottropensis ATCC 25435. NCBI lineage: Bacteria > Bacillati > Actinomycetota > Actinomycetes > Kitasatosporales > Streptomycetaceae > Streptomyces > Streptomyces bottropensis. Next base: position 3,886,435 of record NZ_KB911581.1, read on the forward strand.
AAGAAGTCAAGTCCGAAGATCCTGTCTGCTTCGGAGGCCAGCCAGCAGGAGCGGCCAAGACCGCCTTCCCGCCGCGCTGTCCGGTGGGAGTCATCGAGGATGGGGGCATGACAGGGGAAGCGAGCGAGATCATTCTGAGCAAGCAGGATCTTCGTGAGGTCACCGCGTTCGCTGCGGCATGCGCGGAGGTCGTCCTGGAAGTATTCGAGGCTGATCAGCCGGACGACTCGCGACCTCGAGACGCCATCAGTGCCGCGTGGGCATTCGCCCGGGGCGGCGAGCGCGGGAAATCTTTGCGCGACACAGCGTCGGCGGCTCTCAAGGCAGCCCAGAGCGCGGAGACTGCGGCTGCGCGCGAGGCAGCGTGGGCAGCGATGTCTGCGGCAGGCGCCGCCTTTCTGCATCCATTGGCCAAGGCCACCCAGGTCAAGCACATTCTCGGAGCCAGCGCTTATGCAGCCCGAGCGGCCGAAATCGCCGCCGACGACGATCGGAGCGTCGGTGCTGAACACCTCAAGCGGATGATGCATCGTGCAACACCGATCGTCGTTGACGTGCTCAAGCGCTTCCCGACGGCGCCGGATGGCGGCGGACGGGTTGGCGAGTTGATCCGCGTGCTGGACGCTGACCTTCGCACCCTCACTGAATCTCAGCGTTCGGATGGCGCGGCTTCGCAAGGAGAGGTGCCAGGCACTCGCTGACGCAGCCTGCGGCTGTCTCCCGAGTCACGCGGATGCTTGAAGCAGCGGTGTGAAGGCACGTTGTTCATCGAACGGCTGCCGGGTCTGGAGGCAGTGGTGGAGCTGTCCGAGGAAGCGGTTGAGCAGGTGGCGCTGGGCGGCGTTGTGCCAGTCCCCGTGCTCGCGTCGGCGCCGGTAGTGGGTGTTGGCGCCAGGTGAGGCCTGGAGGGCTGAGAAGGCCCAGAGGAAGCCGGCGTGCATGAGCCGGTTGTTCTTGACGAAGCGGCGGCCGACGAAGCGTTTCTTGCCGGAGGCGCGGGTGATCGGGGCGGAGCCGGCGTAGGACTTGAGTGCTCTGGCGTCGGCGAAGCGGGTCCGGTCATCGCCGATCTCGGCAAGGACACGGGCTGCGAGCTGGGGACCGAGGCCGGGGAAACTGAGCAGGATCTCGCTGTCGGCGTGCTGATGGAAGGCAGCTTCGGTGGCCGTGGCGAGGTCGTCCGCGGCCTGGCAGGTGGCGTCCAACTGCTTGAGCAGGGCCAGCAGCTGCTGACCGAAGGCGCCCTCGACAGCAGGGAGGTGGTGGGCGTACTCGGCGCGGAAGACGCTCCGCAGGCGTTCGGCCTCGGTGTCGAAGGACCGGGTGCGTCCGCTGCGTTTGAGGGCCGCCCGGATCTGGGCGAGGGTGAGCCGGGCGGCCTTCGCCGGGGTCGGGGCCAGGGTGAGGATCACTCGGGCATCTGCCCGGGTCAGGCCGCCTTCCTTGCCCTGGAAGGCGTGCAGGGCGGCGGGGTAGTACTCGCGCAGCAGGGATCGGACCTGGTTGGCGACCTGCTGGCGACTCCAGACGGCGTCCTGCTGAGCGCGCGCCAAAACCGCGATGGCTCGTACGAGTTCGCTGTCGGTGGGCAGCGGCCGGTGGGCATGTCGGTCGGTGCGCAGGATGTTCGCCAGGACGAGGGCGTCGCCGGGGTCGGACTTCTTGCGGCTGACGCCGTGCCGGTCGCGGTAGCGTGAGGCGGCGAGCGGGTTGATGGCGAAGACTTGGCGGCTGCCGGTGCGCAGGGCGGCAACGAGCAGGCCGTGGCTGGTCTCGATGGCGATGGGTATCGGGTTCTCTGGGCTGTCCCCGTGTTCGGCCAAGAGGTCCAGGAGCTTGTGGTAGTCGGCTGCGTCGTCGGTGACGCGGGCTTTGGCGAGCTGGGTGCCGGTGTCGTCGACGAAGGCGACGTCGTGGTGGCGCTCCGCCCAGTCGATGCCGCAGAACACGTTCAAGCTGTCCTCCTGGGTCCGTTCGTTTGTGCAGGTCACGAGCACATGCGGGTCACGCGGCGCCCTAATCCCAGGACTCACAGGTCCGCCATCTCAGTAGCCGTTCGCGACACCAGCGCACCCCAGGGGCTCGGTCTATTGCAGAGCTCACGGGCTCGCGGATGGAAGCAAGAGGTAGTCCCTGGAGCGGGCTCGCGCCGTGACAGTCAACGTCCGGCCAGCAGCCGTGAGTTTCGTGGTGATCACGGAGACACCGGGCTGTGCCGCTCTTGACAGAGGCCTCGAAGGACCCGGGGAAACGGAGGCATCAGCCCGGTGCCCGCGTCATCACCGCGAGGCACCGACGGGGGTGGGTCCCGTGGCGGTGGCGAAGGCGCCGGGTCTCGCCGCTCTATGCGAAGGCCTCTGGGGCCAGGCTGGCAACAGGCGTTGCCCGACGCCCATGTCACCGCCACGGAACCCACCGGGTGGACAGCGGCACCAATCTCAAAGCGGGTCTCCAGGACCAAGAGGGCCGAAGGCGTTCCGCCGTCCGTCGCAAGCCGCCCGTCGGCCCCTTGTGGGGACCAGACCGAACCGCTTACACCCTGGATTAGGCTGGCCGGATGCAGGACGAGTACCGCACCGTCGCCCGCGCCGGCGTGCACGAGACCGAGGTCAACCGATCCCGGTTCCTGTGCGCGCTCGCCCCGGCGGCCACCGAACAGGAGGCCCAGGACTTCGTCGCGGCCGTCCGCAGGGAGCACGCCGACGCCACCCACAACTGCTACGCGTACGTCATCGGCGCCGACGCGGCCGTCCAGCGCGCGAGCGACGACGGGGAACCCGGCGGCACCGCCGGCGTCCCCATGCTGCAGATGCTGCTACGCCGGGACATGCGGTACGTCGTCGCCGTCGTCACCCGGTACTACGGCGGGGTCAAGCTGGGCGCCGGCGGACTCATCAGGGCGTACGGCGGCGCGGTGGGCGAGGCCCTGGACGCGCTCGGGGGCATCACGCGCCGGCGCTTCCGGCTGGCCACGGTGACGGTCGACCACCAGCGGGCCGGCAAACTGCAGAACGACCTGCGGTCCACCGGGCGCGAGGTCCGTGACGTGCGTTACGCGGAGGCCGTCACCATGGAGATCGGCCTGCCCGACGCCGAGGTCGACGCCTTCCGCGCATGGCTCGCCGACACCACCGCGGGCACCGCCGCCTTCGAACTCGGGGGCGAGGCCTACGGGGACGCGTGAGGGCGGACCACTGCTGTGACGGAGGGGCACGCGCGGGTAGCGCGGACGTGGGCGGCGTACGCGGGTCGGTTCGCCGGTAGCCGCCCGTGATGTCCGACCCGCCTGTTAGGTTCGGGGATCATGAGGCTGCTGCACACTTCCGACTGGCATCTCGGTCGGGCGTTCCACCGGGTGAACATGCTCGGCGCGCAGGCCGAGTTCATCGGTCACCTGGTCACGACCGCGCGCGAGCGCGAGGTGGACGCGGTGGTGGTGGCGGGGGACGTGTACGACCGGGCGGTGCCCGCGCTGGCGGCGGTCGAGCTGTTCGACGACGCCCTGCACCGCCTGGCCGAGCTGGGCGTGCCCACGGTGATGATCTCCGGGAACCACGACTCGGCGCGGCGGCTCGGCGTCGGCGCGGGCCTCATCGGCCGGGCGGGCATCCATCTGCGGACGGCGGCCTCGGCGGCGGGGACCCCCGTGATGCTGTCCGACGCCCACGGCGAGGTCGCCTTCTACGGGCTGCCGTATCTCGAACCAGCCCTGGTGAAGGACGAGTTCGGGGTGGACAGAGCGAGCCACGAGGCGGTGCTCGCCGCCGCCATGGACCGGGTCCGGGCCGACCTGGCCACGCGTGCGACGGGCACCCGCTCCGTCGTGCTGGCCCATGCCTTCGTCACCGGCGGCGCGCCCAGCGACAGCGAGCGGGACATCTCCGTCGGCGGAGTCTCCTCGGTGCCGGCCGGAGTCTTCGACGGCGTCGACTACGTGGCGCTGGGTCACCTGCACGGCAGCCAGACCCTCACCGACCGCGTCCGCTACTCCGGCTCCCCGCTGCCGTACTCCTTCTCCGAGGCCGAGCACCGCAAGAGCATGTGGCTGGTGGACCTCGGCGCCGACGGCTCGGTGGACGCCGAGCGGATCGACTGCCCCGTGCCCCGCCCGCTCGCCCGGATCCGGGGCCGGCTGGACGACCTGCTCGCCGAACCGGAGCTGACCCGGCACGAGGAGGCATGGGTCGAGGCCACGCTCACCGATCCGGTCCGGCCCGCCGAGCCCATGGCCCGGCTGACCGCTCGCTTCCCGCACACGCTCAGCCTCGCCTTCGATCCCGAGCGCGCCCCCGGCGACCCGGACCTCTCCTACGCACGGCGTCTCGCCGGCCGCGACGACCAGCAGATCGCCGAGGACTTCGTCGCCCATGTCCGCGGCACCGGCCCCGACGCACACGAACGGACCGTGCTCAGGGACGCGTTCGACGCCGTGCGGGCCGACGACACGGTTCGGGAGGTCGCCCGATGAGGGGCCCGACGAACCGCGGTCCGGCCACCCGCTGGCACCGGGCACGCGGGGGAGTACGGCCGATGACGACAGGCCGACGAGCCACCACCCACGCGGGCCGACTGCCCGTCTGGAGCGGCACGGCAGGTGTCCGATGAGGCTCCACCGGCTCGACATCACCGCCTTCGGCCCCTTCGGCGGCGCCCAGTCCGTCGACTTCGACGACCTCTCGGCGGCCGGGCTCTTCCTGCTGCACGGCCCGACCGGCGCCGGCAAGACCTCGGTCCTGGACGCCGTCTGCTACGCGCTCTACGGCGCGGTGCCGGGCGCCCGGCAGAGCGGCCAGGGCATGACCCTGCGCAGCGACCACGCGGCACCCGCGACGCGCACCGAGGTCCGCCTCGAACTGACCGTCGCCGGGCGCCGGTTGGAGATCACCCGGCAGCCGCCGTGGGAGCGATCCAAGAAACGTGGCGCCGGCACCACGGTCGACAAGGCACAGAGCTGGCTGCGCGAGTACGACACGGCGGCGGCCTCCTGGAAGGACCTCAGCCGCTCCCACCAGGAGATCGGCGAGGAGATCACCCAGGTCCTGGGGATGAGCCGGGAGCAGTTCTGCCAGGTGGTGCTGTTGCCGCAGGGCGACTTCGCGCGTTTTCTGCGCGCCGACGCCGAGGCGCGGGGCAGGCTGCTCGGCCGCCTCTTCGACACCCACCACTTCGCCGCCGTCGAGAAACGTCTCGCCGACCGGCGCCGGGTGACCGAAGCGCAGGTGCGCGAGGGCGACGCGGAACTGCTCGCCGACGCCCACCGGATGCAGCAGGCGGCGGGCGACGCCCCGGAGCTGCCCGACCTGGCGCCCGGTGACCCGGGCCTGGCCGACGCCGTGCTGGGCTGGGCCGCCGTCGCCCGCAGCACCGCCCGTGAACGGCTCACGATCGCCCACTGCGCGCGGGCGGCGGCCGAGTCGGCGCGGGCCGCCGCCGACCGCGCCCTGGACGACGTACGCGAAGTGGCGCGGCTGCAGAGCCGGTTCGCGCAGGCGCGGGAGCGGGCCGCGCGGCTGGAGGAGCGGGCCGACGCCCACCGCGAGGACCGGGCGCGCATGGAGCGGGGCCGCAAGGCCGAGGCCGTGGTGCCCGCGCTGGAGCTGCGGGACGAGGCCGAGGCCGCGCACCGACGGGCGAGAGCGGACGAGGAGGCCGTGCGGGCGCGGCTGTCGGGGACGTACGCCGACGAGGGCGCCGCCGGACTCGCCTCCGCCGCCCGCAAGGCCGCGGAGGAGCTGGGCGGGCTGGAGTCGGCGCGTCGTGCGGAGCGGCGGCTCGCCGTGCTGCTCACCGAGCGGGCCGAGTCGGACAGCGAGGAACGGGCCGACGAGGAGGTCCTCCAGGACGCCGAGGGCTGGCTCGCCGAATGGGAGACGACCCGCGCGGAGCTGCGCGGCCGCATCGAGTCCGCCCAGGAGGCCGCCACCCGCGCCGAACAGCTCGCCGAGCGCCGAGACCCCGCGGAGAAGCGGCTCGCGGCAGCCCGGCAGCGCGATCAGCTCGGGCGGGACACGGAGGACGCGCAGGCGCGTGTGCTCCGGCTGGCCGAACGGGCGGTCGAGGCCCGTGCCCGCTGGCTCGACCTGAAGGAACAGCGGCTGTCCGGCATCGCGGCGGAGCTGGCCGCCGCGCTCGTCGAGGGACAGCCGTGCGCCGTCTGCGGGGGCACGGAACACCCCGAGCCGGCCCGGAAGGTCGCCGGACACGTGGACCGTGAGACGGAGGAACGGGCGCTCGCCGCGGCCCAGCGAGCCGACGAGGAGCGGGCCGAGGCGGAGCGCCGGCTGGGAGTCGTACGGCAGGCGTACGCGGCGGCGAGTGCCGAGGCCGGTGATGCTCCTACGGATGAACTCGCCTCCCTGGTCGCGGAGTTGGCCGAGGAGTATGCGCGGGCGCGGGCCGGCGCCTCCGGGCTGCATCCCGCGCGGGAGGCCCTGCTGCACGCCGAACGGGAGCGTGACCGGCGGATCGCCGCCCAGCGTGAGGCGGCCGTGCGGGCCGCGTCCCGCAACACCCGGCGGGACGCGCTGGAGCGGGAACGCACCGCCCTGGAAGACGAGTTGGCCCAGGCGCGGGGCGATGCCGAGAGCGTGGCCGCGCGGGCCGCGCAGTGGGAGCTGCTGGCCGCGCTGCTCACCGAGGCCGCCGAGGCCGTGCGCACGGCCGACGACACCGCGCAGCGCCTCAAGGACGCCGACGCGCGCCTCGCCGACGCGGCGTTCCGCGCCGGGTTCGACACGCCGCAGGCCGCTGCCGCCGCCGTCCTCGACGACGCCGCCCACCGGGACCTGCAACACCGCCTCGACGCCCGCCAGTCGGAGGAGGCCGCCGTACGGGCCGTGCTCGCCGAGGCCGAGACCGCCGCCGCGGCCCGACAGCCGCCCGCCGACCTCGCCTCCGCCGAGCGGGACGCCACGGCCGCCGCCCGGCGGCTCCAGGACACCGTCTCCGCGTGGGACGCCGCCGAGCGGCGCCGCGCCGAACTGGACCGGCTCTCCGCGCGGGCCACCGCCTCCGTGCGCCGGCTGGCACCGCTGCGCGAGGAGTACGAGCGCGTCGCCCGGATGGCCGGGCTCGCGGCCGGCACCTCGGCCGACAACGAGCGCAAGATGCGTCTGGAGGCGTACGTCCTCGCCGCCCGTCTGGAGCAGGTCGCCGCCGCCGCGACGGTACGGCTCCAGCGTATGTCCTCGGGCCGCTACACCCTCGTCCACTCCGACGACCGGGCCGGGCGGGGGCGCAGCGGCCTCGGCCTGCACGTCGTCGACGCCTGGACCGGGCGGGAGCGGGACACGGCCACGCTCTCCGGGGGCGAGACGTTCTTCGCCTCCCTCGCGCTCGCCCTCGGCCTGGCCGACGTGGTCACCGACGAGGCGGGCGGGGTGCGCCTCGACACCCTCTTCATCGACGAGGGGTTCGGCAGCCTCGACGACCAGACGCTCGACGAGGTGCTCGACGTCCTCGACGCGTTGCGCGAACGCGACCGAAGCGTCGGGATCGTCAGCCACGTGGCGGATCTGCGGCGGCGCGTCCACGCGCAACTGGAGGTCGTGAAGGAGCGCACGGGCTCGGTCGTGCGGCAGCGAGGTCAGTGACCCAGGGGCCGTCGGGGGAGCGGTGAGGAGTAGACGACGCTCGTCGTGACCGATCCCAGCGCGCCGATCCGGCCCGACACCTCCTCCAGATGGCGCATCGAACGGGCGGCGACCTTGATCACGAAGCAGTCGTCGCCCGTCACGTGATGCGCCTCCAGGATCTCGGGCGTGACGGCCACCAGGTCGTGGAACGGTTTGTAGTTCCCGTGGGGGTAGCGCAGGCGGACGAACGCCAGGATCGGCAGCCCCAGCCGCTCCGGGTCCACGACGGCGGCGTACCCCTGGATCACACCGGCCTCCTCCAGTCGCCGCACCCGCTCGGTCACGGCGCTCGCCGACATCGACACGGCACGGGCCAGTTCGGCGAAGCCGGTCCGGCCCTCGCGCTGGAGGAGGTCGAGAATGCGCCAGTCGGTGGCGTCGGGCTCGTACGGGGATTGCGTGGCCATGTTCGATGGATAGCAGGTGAATCCCCGGCCGATCAAGATCCCAGCCGTGGAACGCCCCTTCTGGGAGCGGTTCGGCGGTCGTAGATTCCTGGTCAGGGAATCGGAGCCGCGAGGGGTTCCATGAGGGAGAGGCCAGCTCATGAGCGTCGTCACGTCCGCCGTCGACCCCGTCCTGCGGGTAGCTCCGGCGGCCCCCGCAGAGGCCGCCGCGTACTTCAGGGCGAGCCTCGTCTTCCACGCCGACGTGTCGGACGTGGCCGCCGCCCTCGCCGCCGACGGCGACCCCGGCTTCGTGCTGGTGGACTCCCGCTCCACCGAGTCCTGGGACCAGGGCCACATTCCGGGCGCCGTCCACCTGCCCACCGCGCTCGTCCAGGAACAGGCCGGGCAGCTCCTCGACAGGTCCGTGCCGGTCGTCACCTACTGCTGGGGCCCCGGCTGCAACGGCGCGACCCGTGCCGCTCTGGCCCTCGCGGAACTCGGCTACCAGGTCAAGGAGATGCTCGGCGGCTTCGAGTACTGGGCGCGCGAGGGCTTCGTGTACGAGACCCGGGAGGGTACGGCGCGGCGTGCGGCCGACCCGCTGACCGCTCCGGTGGACGCCGCCGACTGCGGTTGCTGACAGAGTGTCAACAGGCTTTCAGGGGTGAAGAATTCACGATCGAGGGCGCCGTGTAGCTTCTGGGCATGGCTCGATACGCGGATACGGCGGTTGTTCCCGATGCGGTGCGGTGGGTGGAGTCGAGCGGCGGACCGCTCATAGCGCTGCCGGAAGCGGTGCTGCCGTTCTGGGCGGGCGCCGACGGCGACGAGACGTCGTCCGACCACGACCGGGCCTGTGACATCGACGGACCCGTCGGCCTGCTGCCGGTCGGCGACACCCGCGCCCTGGTCCTGGGCCAGGGAAGCGCCGCCACCACGTATCTGCCCGAGCACGGCACCTTCGTACGCCGGTACGCCGCCGCTTCCGGGTCCGCGCTCCTCGGGGACGTCCCGGCGGCGCTCGAAGCGGCCGCCTGGGAGCCGGAGGCGCGGTGGCGGGTGCCGGGTCCGGTCGTCCTGTTCGACGCCGCCCGGCCGGGGGACGCCGTCCGGGAGACGGACCACGTACGGGTGGAGCTGGCCCCCGGCCGGTACGGGGTGCGCGCGGCCCGCGTCGCGACGGGCCGAGAGACCTGGCTGGGTCTGGTCCAGGTGAGACCTCTGACGGGCTGAACCCGTACTGCCGAGCGGTTTCCTGCCGGGCGTCGGTGGACCCGAACGGCGGCCGGGCCCGGCCGCGCACGGCGGGGGCCCGGCCGGCCCGGATCACAGCCGGGACAGCTCGTCCACCAGGTCGTCCAGGCCCAGGGACCCCTGGGACAGTGCGGCCATGTGCCAGGCCTTGGCGTCGAAGGCGTCGCCGTGACGGCGCCTGGCGTTCTCCCGGCCGAGGAGCCAGGCGCGTTCGCCGAGCTTGTAGCCGATCGCCTGGCCCGGCATCGTCAGATAGCGGGTCAGCTCGCTCTCCACGAAGTCCGCCGGGCGGCTGCTGTGGGCGCCGAAGAACTCCTGGGCCAGGTCGACGGTCCAGCGCTCGCCCGGGTGGAAGGGGGAGTCCGCCGGGATCTCCAGCTCCAGATGCATGCCGATGTCGACGATGACCCGGGCCGCGCGCATCATCTGCGCGTCCAGGTAACCGAGGCGCTCCTCCGCGTCCTTGAGGAAGCCCAGCTCGTCCATCAGCCGCTCCGCATACAGCGCCCAGCCCTCCGCGTTGGCGCTCACCCCGCCGATCGTGGCCTGGTAGCGGGACAGGTCGTCCTTGACGTACACCCACTGCGCCAGCTGGAGGTGGTGGCCGGGGACGCCCTCGTGGTACCAGGTCGAGACCAGGTCGTACACCGGGAAGCGGGTCGCGCCCATCGTCGGCAGCCAGGTGCGGCCCGGACGGGAGAAGTCCTCGGTCGGTGCCGAGTAGTAGGGGGCCGCCGCGCCGCCGGGCGGGGCGATGCACGACTCGACCCGGCGGACCGGCTCGGCGAGGTCGAAGTGCGTGCCGTCCAGCGCCTCGATCGCCTCGTCCATCAGGGACTGCAGCCAGGCGCGGACCTCGTCGACGCCCTCGATGTGCCGGCCGTGCTCGTCCAGGTGCGCGAGAGCCACCCACGGTGTACCGGCGCCGGGCAGGATCTTCGCGGCCTCCTGCCGCATCTCGCCGAGCAGCCGGTGGAACTCGGCCCAGCCGTACGCGTACGCCTCGTCGAGGTCCAGGTCCGAGCCCGTGAAGAAGCGCACCAGCCTGCCGTAGCGCTCCCGGCCGACCGTGTCGGGCGCGTCCGCGACTTCCGGGGCGTACACATCGCGCATCCAGTCACGCAGCTCGACCACGGCCCGGGTCGCGGCGCGGGCGGCCTCGTCCAGTTCGGTGCGCAGCGCGTCGGGGCCGGCGGCGGCGAAGTCCTCGAACCAGCCGCGTCCCGAACCGTCCGTGTCCGCCCACTCGGTGAGCTGGCCGACGAAGGTAGTGGTCGGGCGCGGGCCCGCGTACAGCTTCCGCTCCAGGCCGAGCGCGAGGGACTCGCGGTAACCGGCGTACGCCGTGGGCACCGCGCGCAGGCGTTCGGCGATCGCGGCCCAGTCCTCCTCGGTCTTGGCTGGGGTGATGGTGAAGACCTCCCGCACCTCGTGCGGCGGCGTGACCATGTTGCCGACCGCGCGCAGCCCCTCGTCGGCCTCGTGCACCGCCAGCTCCGCCGTCAGCCGCTCGCGCAGCAGGCGCGCGCACCGGCGCTCGACGTCACTGTCCGCGCCCGGCTGCCGCTCGGCCTCGTCGAGCCGCGCGAGCGTCGTCCGGATCAGCTCCGCACGAGCCTCCTGGCCCGCCGGCGAGGTGTCCGGCAGCCTGCTGGAACTCTCCTTCACACCCAGGTAGGTACCGGTCACGGGATCGAGGGCGACGAGGTCGTCGACGTACGCGTCGGCGACCTCGCGGGGCAGCGGGCTCTTGATGTCAGACATGCGGACAATCTTGGTACGCCGACGGGGGTCGCGTCAGCCGCTCGACGGGCACGTGCGCCCTACGTCGGCCGGATTCGTTCCCCGTCCGGCGGCAACAGGGGTCCGCACTCCCACTGCTGGAAGATCAACCGGGTCTCCACCCGCGCCACCTCGCGCCGCGACGTGAACCCGTCCAGTACCAGCCGTTGCAGATCCGCCATGTCCGCGACCGCCACATGCACGAGATAGTCGTCCGGCCCGGTGAGGTGGTACACGGTCCGCGACTCCGGCAGTGCCCTGATCCGCTCCACGAAAGGCCCCACCAGCTCCCGCCGATGCGGCCTGACCTGCACCGACAACAGCGCCTCCAGACCGCGCCCCAGCTTGGCCGGATCCAGCCGCAGCTGATGACCGAGGATCACGCCCGCGCGGCGCAGCCGCGTCACCCGGTCCAGACAGGTCGACGGCGCGACCCCGACCTGTGCGGCGAGATCCCGGTACGTCGTCCGGGCGTCGTTCTGCAGGAGCCGCAGGAGGTGGAGATCCACCGGATCGAGTGCGACGGATTCGGCCATTGCCCGAACGTAACACGGCTTCTGAGCGTCCTGGCCCGTGTGATGTTCACCCTCCTGTCATGAACTCAGCGAGCACGCACGCGGACGACCACGCACGCACCACGCCGAGAGCACTGGCCACCGAGGCCGTGCACGCGGGCCGCGACGACCTCGCGCGCCTGGGCCTGCACGCCCCGCCGATCGACCTGTCGACCACCTACCCCTCGTACGACAGCCGGGGCGAGGCCGCCCGCATCGACGCCTTCGCCACGGACGGCGCCGAGCCGGAGGGCCCGCCGGTCTACGGGCGGCTCGGCAACCCGACCGTCGCCCGCTTCGAGACCGCCCTCGCCCGCCTCGAAGGCACCGAAAGCGCGGTCGCGTTCGCCAGCGGAATGGCCGCGCTGAGCGCCGTACTCCTCGCCCGCGCCTCGATGGGCCTGCGCCACGTCGTCGCCGTACGCCCCCTGTACGGCTGCAGCGACCACCTCCTGACCGCCGGGCTGCTCGGCACCGAGGTCACCTGGGTCGACCCGGCCGGCGTCGCGGACGCGCTGCGGCCCGACACCGGACTGGTGCTGGTCGAGACCCCGGCCAACCCCACCCTCGCCGAACTGGACCTGCGGGCCCTCGCCCACGCCTGCGGCTCGGTCCCGCTGCTCGCGGACAACACCTTCGCCACACCCGTCCTGCAGCGACCCGTCGAGCAGGGCGCCCGGCTGGTCCTGCACAGCGCCACCAAGTACCTCGGTGGGCACGGTGACGTCATGGCCGGCGTCGTGGCCTGCGACGAGGAGTTCGCCGGGCGACTGCGTCAGATCCGCTTCGCCACCGGCGGTGTGCTCCACCCGCTCGCCGGCTATCTCCTCCTGCGCGGCCTGTCCACCCTCCCCGTACGCGTCCGCGCGGCCTCGGCGACCGCCGCGGAACTCGTCCGCCGCCTGGCCGCCGACCCGCGTGTCGCCCGGGTCCACTACCCGCGCATCGGCGGCGCCATGATCGCCTTCGAGGTCCACGGCGACCCCCACGAGGTCATCGCCGCCGTCCGGCTGATCACCCCGGCGGTGAGCCTCGGCAGCGTGGACTCCCTGATCCAGCACCCGGCCTCGATCAGCCACCGCATCGTGGAGGAGACCGACCGCCGGGGTGCCGGGGTGAGCGACCGGCTGCTGCGGATGTCGGTGGGCCTGGAGGACGTGGAAGACCTCTGGGCGGACCTGGACGGGGCGCTCTGCGGGGCCGCCGCCGGAGCGAGCGGGGCGCGGGGCGCTGAGGAGGGGGCTGCGCTGTCCGCGGGGCGGGTCTGAGGCACGCGGCCCTGGGCCACGTCACCTCGGCTCTCGTGCGCGTCACCCGGGGCGTCGTGCGGAGCGGTGATTCCATGCCAGGGCCTCGCGGGCGTGCGCCGGGGGCGGGAAACCGGGCGACCCCTGCACCCGGGCACGGGAACCGACCCGCACCCGGGCCCGCCACCGACCCGCACCCGGCAACGACCGGGACGCGGATCCGGCACCGACCCGCACCCGCACCCGGTGCCGGTGCCGGCCCGCGCCTCCGCCCGACAGGGGTGGCGTGTCCCGTCCGGTTACTCGGCCCTCTCGCCCGACCGTTCGGGTGACCGCGCGGCGGCCGCCGCCTCGTCCAGCCGTGCGGTGATCACCAGTGTCCCCTCCTCGATCTGGTAGTCGATCGGCAGCCCGAGCCCCCGCATCGCCGCGACCATCCCCGTGTTGGACGACTGCGTCACCACGTACACGTTCGCGCAGCCCGTGTCCGCCGCCATGTCCACCAGCCTGCGCAGCAGTTCGCCGCCGATCCCGCGCCGCTGCCAGTCGTCCTCGACGAGCAGCGCGATCTCCGTCTCGTCGCCGTCCCAGAGGAGGTGCCCGAGTCCGACGAGCCGGCCGGACGCCGTCTGCGCGGCGAGCGTCCGTCCGAAGCGGGGGCTGAGCAGGTGCCGGAGATAGCGGTCGGCGTCGCCCACGGGCCCGTGGTACCGCATGCTCAGTGTGCGCGGAGAGCACCGCTCGTGCATGGCCTTCGCCGCCCGCAGATCCCCGAGGTCGGCGCGTCGCACCATGATGTCGTTGCCCTCGGGCAGCGTCAGCACGTCCCGGTGGCGCGGGATCCGCGGCCCCAGCCGCGAGTCCAGCTCCACCAGGGCCCGCGCCCGCGCGAACTCCGTCGGCGTGAACGGCAGATACGGCCGCTCCACCGTGATCGTCCCGCCCTCGGGCGCCCGCAGTCGCATCACCGTCTCCTCCAGGACCCCCTCGACCGGAGCGCTCTCCTGGGCCCGGCCCGAGCCGGGCGCGGTGGCGGGCAGCGAGCGGATGGTGCAGCGTCCCAGCAACTGCCGCAGCGCGAGCGGAAGTTCGGCCGCGTCCAGCGCCGTGCGGGTGGCCAGGCCGAGGATCCGGGTCGGCGCGTCCACCAGGTCGTGGGCGTCACCGCGCTCGATCCAGGTGCCCGTGCCGCCCGCCGCCGACACGGCTCGGCCGATCTCGGTGGCCGACAGCTCCTCGGGCGCGCGGAGCAGGAACTCGTCCACCGTGCCCTCGGCCAGCGGGTGCGTCTGCAGGCTCAGGATGTCGACCCGGTGCTCCGCCAGCGCCGTGCACAGCACGGCCAGCGAACCCGGCGCGTCCTTCACCGTCGTCCGCATCCGCCACATCAGGGTCGCACCCGTGCCCACGGCGACGGCCGCCTCGGACGGCCCGGCCTGCTGCCCCTCGCTGAGCGGCGGCCGGGCGTCGGTATCGCTCGTCGGCGGCGCGTGACCGTGGCGCCGATCCCACCAGCTGCGGAACCCGGCCGTGGCGGAGCGCAGCCGGTGGTGCGTCGTGCGGCCGTCGAGCGCCCGCGTCACATCAGACATGTCAGAAGTCATGGGGCCACTGTGAACGAATCGTGTTGCGTGATCACGAACGCTTTGTGACTGACCGGTAAAAGCATTGTTCCGCACCTTTTGTTGCATTTTGGATGACTGGTGCTGTCGGAACCGATGCCCAGGGTGACCGTAGAGGTGCCAGGCCGACGGTCAGGCCGCCGAGGTCTCCTCCAGCGCCGCCCGCAGTCGCCGGGCCTGGGTCAGCAGGCGGGACGAGCCCCGGCGGTCCGCCACCGCCGCGAGATGGGGCAGCTCCCCGTGTGCCCCGCATCGCTCCGCGCATTCGGCGGCGACGGCGAGCAGATCCCCGAGGCCCCGCGTCGGCGTCCGCGCCGCTCCCTCGCGGGTGAGGGCGGCGAGCAGCGGCGGCAGCACCTCGCGCAGTACCGACCAGGCGGTGCCGTACGCCCCGGTCGCCGCGGCCGTCCCTATCGCCTCGGCGAGCCGTGACGGCCTGACGCTCCCCACCGCCGCGAGGCTGCCGAGGTCGGCGCCCAGCCGCTTTGCGTCCAACCGCCCCCGTGCCGCCAGCACCAGCAGGGCGTCCACGGCGGCGAGCCGGTCCTCGGGACGCCGCGCACCCAGGCCGTACGCGACGCAGAGGCGTACGGCCTCGCCCGTCTCCCCCTCCGCCTCGGCCAGTGTCGGCAGGAAGGAGAACCCCGTGCGGGTGTCCTCGATGGCCCCCAGTGACAGATCGCGCAGGACGCGCCCGGCCATCAGCTCCGGACGGCCCGGCACCACCGCGAGCCAGTGCCGCCATTCCTCGTGGCGCCAGTGGGGGCAGCGCCAGCTGCCCCGGTACACCGACAGGGGACGGCCGAGCCGCCGGAACGCGGGCGGGAAGAACGCGCTCCGCAGCTCCGGCAGCTCACCGAACTCCACGAGGATCCTCGGCCCGGCCGTGCGGCTTCGCTGGAGCGGCTGGGACGGTACGTCGGTCAGCAGCCACTCGGCCAGCCGGTCGCCCTCCCGCGTGCCCAGCTCCCGGGCCGCCACCGCCGCCGACGCGAGCGCGGCCGAGTCGTCGCGCCGCAGCCGCACCAGCGCCTGCGCGAAGTCCACCTCACCCGGACGCGCCCCCAGCCGACGGTACGCGTCGAGGCGTGTCACCAGCTCCTCGGGCTCCAGCGCCCCCGTGCTCCAGGTGGGCGTCGCCAGCAGGAACGGCAGCGGCTCGGCCCGGATCTGGTACGCGACCTCCCACAACCTGGCCTCGAACGCCCCGGCCAGAGCGCTGTGCACACAACCGGCCGCCTCCGAGGCCCCGTCGCGCGACGGAAGCGGCGTTGACGTGCCCGCCCGCTCGAAGAGCGTCGCCACGACCACCTCCAGCCCGTCCGGGAACTCGCGGAAATGACGGTCGACCGCCGTCTGTTCCCTCCCGGCCCACCAGCGGCGCGCGGCCACCGGCTCAAGGGCTGCCACGAGCGCCTCCCGGTCCCGGTACGCGTGCCGTACGAGCCCGTCCAGCGCCCGCTCGAACGCGCCCACCTCGCCGTCCGACGCCAGCAGGGCGTTCACCTCCTCGGCCAGTTCGGCCGCCGTCTGCGGCGCGGGGGCGAGCCGCGTCGGGGTCGGGACGGGCGGCAGCAGTTCCTGGTACGGCTCGGAGTCGGCCCGCGCGGCCGGGGCGCCCAGGAGCTTCCGGGCCCGCGCCCGCGGGCCGGGGCTCAACAGGCCGACGGCGTCGTGGAGGAGGTCACCGGAACCGAGGTCGGGTAGATGCCGTTCCACCAGTTTGAGCGCCCTCTCCTGCACCTCCGTGTCCGCGTGCCCGAAGGCCCGCGCCACCGCGGGCAGCAGCTCGGCCACCGTGGACGGATCCTGCCTGAGCACCTTGCCCAGCAGCACGAGCTGGGCCCGGACGAGCTTCTTCTCGGTGCGGAAGAGGACCGCGTCCGACATCTCGGCGAGTGCACGCGGACCCAGCTCGCCGTCCAGGGCGAGCCCGGCGAGGAGCGCCTGGGCGTGGGCGGCCACCGTCGGGGGACCGTCGGAGCACAGCGCCGTCCAGTCCGCGATCCGCTCGCGCCGCTCGTCGCGGGTGAGGTCGAGCGCGGTCAGCAGGCCCAGGAAGGTCCTGTTGTCCGCCGTGGAGGCGCCGCCGCGCAGCAGCCGGGCCACACAGCCGTCGACCATGACCTTGCGGTCCAGGAGGCCGACCCTCGTGAGCTGGGTCAGGGCGTACGTCCAGTCGTTCAGGCCCTCGCCGTACCGCCACTCGCCGCGGGCGCCGATCTCCTCCGTCTCGAACAGCGCGGCGACGAGCTCCCCGAGATGCGGGTCCTTGCGGAGGTTCCCGACGACCGTGCCCCCGTTGCGGCGCGCCCAGCCGATGTGGTCCATCCAGCCCCGCACATAGGCCTCGGACGTGGGCACCGGGCAGCCCGCGAGCCGGACGAGGCCGGCCATCAGCTCGTACGGCACCTCGGCGGCGGCGGGGCACTCCGCCAGGCGGCGCACGAGGTCGGCGAGCCAGGCCGGATCGCGGTCGCCGAGCACGTCGATCAGAACCGCCGGCGGCGCCTGGCGCAGGCGCAGCTCGGACCCGGTGAGCCAGGCCGCCACGGCGGCGGCGCCCGTCTGGCAGGCGGCTCCCGCCGCGTGCAGGGCGGGATACGCCCGCTGGGCCGGAAACTGCCAGGATTCCGCGCGCAGCTGACCGCGCAGCCGCTTCAGCTCCGGCACGCACGCGCGCCGTTCGGCGTCCGTCATCCCGTCCACCAGAGCGATCACCTCACTCATCGCCCCCGCCCGCACCGCCCCGATCAGCGCCGTCGAACTCATCGCGCACCCCCGCCGGTCCCCGCGCCGACGCCCGCCCCGGCGCCGACCCCTGCTCCGTCCGCCTCCGCCACCCCGCCCCGGCGGACCATGCGGACCGCCAGCGCGTGTGAGCAGGGGCCCCGGCCGCCCCGGTACCTCGCCCACCAGAGGCAGGAGCAGCTCAGGGTCCCCGCGCTGTCCCGTACGCGATGGACATGGCCGTCCTCGGCGGTGACCGTGCCGAGGTCGCCGTCCAGCAGGACGGCACCGGCGGCCACCAGGGCGCGGGCCGAGCGCAGACGGGGGTTGTGCCGCTCGACCCGGGCGGCGTCGTAGGGGAGTTCGCGGTGGAAGTACGCGGCCTCCGCCGTGTCGTAGCCGACGCGCCCGGAGGTGCCCAGCCGGGTCAGCGCCGCCCGCACCCGGTCGGCCGGCAGGCCGCAGGAGGCGGCCAGCTCACCGACGTCGACACGTGGCTCCCAGGCCAGCAGGACCGCGATCAGCTCCGCGTCCCCGGCGGCCTCGTCGGTGGCCAGTGCCTCCAGGACACCGCCCTCGCCGGAGAAGCCGCGCCCGGCCTCCGGGGACAACGTGAGGGTGAGCCGCATACCGGGCAGAACGACTTCCCAGGCACTGGCCAGGGCGGCGGCACCGGCCACCGGCGGGCCGTAGACGCGCAGGGCCGTGGCATGACGAAGGACCCGCCGCAGCGCCGCCAGCCGCTCCGGACCGGGCAGGCACACCGCGCCCGGCACCGGTCGGGTGGTCGGCCGCAGGGAGCGACCGGCGGGCACGACCCAGTGAGCGCCGCGCGAGGCCCCGCGCGCACCACCACGGGGCAGCGACCCCAGGAACCGTACGGCCTCGGGGGCGGGCAGCTCGGCCCGCAGGTCGAAGCCGGTCGCGACGACCTGGGCCTCGGCGAAACCGCGCAGCCAGCGGTCCGGCAGCGGCACCTTCTTCTCCACCACCGGACCGTCCAGGGTGGTCACCGCCAACTCCTCCGGGCCGACCCGCAGATGGAGAGGATCGTCCCCGCCGATCCGGGACAGCGCCTCCCGCAGCGGGTTGTTGACGTCCACATTGGTCGTGCCGTGGCCGACCTCGCCGCCGTCGAGGCCCGGCTCCAGCACGTCCAGGCGAGCGTAGACCCCGCCGCAGCCCGAGAACGACTCGAACCGCAGCCGGTCGCCGTTGCCCGTCACCACAGGGTCCAGCGAGGTCCGCAGCTGCTGCTGGTGGTACCGCGCGGCCGCCACGTCGGCCACCGCCAGCAGCCCCGCCGCAGCCACCTGGGGGGAGGTCAGGAAGCCGCTGAAGAACCGCGGATGGTCCCGGACCCCCGTCGGGGTGGCGCCCCGCGAGGTCTCCAGCCCGAGCCGGAGTCCGCCCGCCACGGACTCCAGCACGGAGGGTCGGGTGTAGGCCACGGCCTGTAGCGATCGCGTCATGGGAAGACCGTAGGCGCGACCACTGACAACGGCCGCGATTCAGCCGCGTTTGAGCAGCTCAGGGCAGGTCTACGGCACCCGGGTCACTGACCGACGAGGCCCGGCTGGAGCACCTTCGTGTACAGCACGGTCCCGTCCTGCTCCCGCAGCCGTACCGTCAGCTCCCCGCTGTGGCCGTCGATGTCGACCTCTCCGAAGAACTGGTAGCCGCCCGCCGGTGAGACGTTCGCCGTCGTCGGCGCCTTCATGAACACCCGTTCGGGACCGAAGGTGTTGTCCAGCGTGTTCGCCGGGAAGGCGCCGGCGTTGAGCGGGCCGGAGACGAACTCCCAGAACGGCTCGAAGTCGGTGAAGGCGGCCCGCGACGGCTGGTAGTGCTGCGCCGAGGTGTAGTGCACGTCGGCCGTCAGCCACACGGTGCCCGTGATCCTGCGGTGCTTGACGAAGCGCAGCAGCTCGGCGATCTGCAGCTCCCGCCCGAGCGGCGCGCCCGGGTCGCCCTGGGCGACGGCCTCGATGTTCGGTTTGCCGTCGCCGGTGTCCGGCACCACCAGACCGAGCGGCATGTCGGAGGCGATCACCTTCCACACCGCCCGCGACCGCGACAGCTCACGCTTGAGCCACTCCAACTGCTCGGCACCCAGGATGCCCACCGGGTCGGTGGTCTGCGTGTCGGGCGAGTTGGCGTTGCGGTACGTCCGCATGTCCAGCACGAACACGTCCAGCAGGGGTCCGTGGCGCAGCACGCGGTGCACGCGGCCCTCCCGGGCGCCCGGCCGCAGCGTGGAGATCGGGAAGTACTCGCTGAAGGCCCGCCGTGCCCGGGCGGCGAGCACGTCCACGCTCTTCTCGGTGTACCGGGTGTCGGTGAGGATCTCGCCCGGGTACCAGTTGTTGGTGACCTCGTGGTCGTCCCACTGCACGATCGAGGGGACCTGCGCGTTGAACCGCTTCAGGTTCTCGTCCAGCAGGTTGTAGCGGAAGTTGCCCCGGAACTCGGCGAGCGTCTCCGCGACCTTGGACTTCTCCTCGGTGGTGACGTTCCGCCAGGTACTTCCGTCGGGCAGCGCGGCCGTCGCCGCGATCGGGCCGTCGGCGTAGATCGTGTCACCGCTGCACAGGAAGAAGTCCGGGTCCAGCGCGCCCATCGCGTCGAAGATGCGGTAGCCGCCGCGGTCGGGGTTGATGCCCCAGCCCTGCCCGGCCAGGTCGCCCGACCACACGAACCGCGCCCCGGAGCGCCGTTTCGACGACGTCGTACGGAAGGTGCCGGTGACCGGCTCACCGGTGCGGCGCGGGTCGTCCGGGTCGGCGAGCAGCACCCGGTAGTGGATCTGCTCGCCCGAGGGCAGGCCGCGCAGCCGCGTCGTCCCCGTGAAGTCCGTGCCGGCGCCGAGCAGCGGGCCGTGCCACCTGCGCGGGTTGCGGAACGACTCGGTGGCGGACGTCTCGACGATCATCCGGGCCGGCCGGTCCGACCGCACCCACACCAGACCGGAGTGCGCGGTCACGTCCCCGGCCTGCACACCCCAGCCGGCCGTCGGCCGCCCCGACAGGGCCAGCGCCGGCGCCGAACCGAGCGCGACGGAACCGGGCAGCGCCAGCGCGGCCGACGCGGCGAGCGAGCCGCGCAGCACGCTGCGGCGACCGGGCAGGGGACTCGGCGGACGATGTGACATGAATGCGCCTCCAGTGACGGATCCGGCCAATGTGCACAGTCACAACTACGGGTACGCCGCAGCGCACACGCGAACGACAAGTGAACAACTGGCCGGGCGTTGGGGGAAGCGGCGACACTCCCGGAGAGTTGGGGCCCAGGTCGCGTCGGTGGGCGCGGTTGGGTGGGGCTTCTCGCGCACTTCCCCGCGCCTCTGCAAACCAATCTGCATACCAAGGCCCTGCGGGCCTGAAAGGCGACGGGTCGCCGGGCCGGGATGCCGGGGGCGGCCCTGAGGGCGGCGGGCGAAGCCCCTGCTTTTCAGGGGCGCGGGGAAACTGCGCGTTCCGCCCCACCGGCGTCGGCACGGGATCCTGCGACGCCGCACAGGGCCGTGGGCGGTGTGCTGGTCGGCGCCGGGGTCGTCCTGGGTTCGTCCTGGGTTCGGGGGGCGGCGGCCCCTCGCCGGTCAGCGGCTGCCGTCGAGGATGACGCGTGCGACCAGGGCGGGGTCGTCGTTCATGGGGCAGTGGCCGCAGCCGGGCAGCCGCACCAGTCGGGCGCCGGGGATGACCCGCTTGGCCCGCACACCCTGCCGGGGGACGAGCAGCCAGTCCCGGCTGCCCCAGGCCACGGTGATCGGAAGCCCCGGGATGTCGTCGGTGAACAGGACGCTGCCGCCGGCCCGCAGGGTGTCGTCGAACCCGGTGGCACTCGCCAGCGCGAGGGTCTCGGCGACCACCGCCTCGGGTGAACGGCGGCCCGGACGGGCGTAGATGGTGCTCGTCAGAGCGGTGCGGCCGGCCGTCGAACGGGACAGGCGTTCGACCAATGGCAGGGGCAGCCGCCGCGCCATGTGCCGCATGGTGAGCAGGATGCCGAACGCGTAGCGCCGCTCGGCCTCGTTCCAGAACCCGGCCGGGGACAGGGCGGTGACGGATCGCACGAGCTTCTCGCGGCCCAGTTCCAGGGCCAGCAGACCGCCGAGGGAGTTGCCCGCCACATGGGGACGGTCGAGCTCCAGGGCCTCGCAGAAGGCGCCGAACACGGCCGTCGTCGTGGGCAGGTCGTAGGTGAGGCCGTCCGGCAGCGCGGGGGACTCGCCGAACCCGGGGAGGTCCACGGTGATGACCTCGCGTTCGGCCGCCAAAATGTGTGTCACCGGGTCCCAGGCCTGCCGGTGGTGGCCGATGCCGTGCAGCAGGAGCAGGGGCTCGCCGGTGCCCTCGCGCGTGTAGGAGACGGTCACGGGCCGCGGGCCGAGCGGGGAGGGGACCTGGAAGGAGACCGTGGCGGCGGACATGGAGCAGCTCCTCGTCTGGGAGTGGGCGCGCTGACGTACGACGTTCGTAGACAGCTTGTCAGCAACTGCTACCGGCGGGTAGTCCCTGTGGGTAACAAGCCCGCGAGCGGGCGCGGAATCGCCTGGACAGGCCCGCGTCACCCGGGATGGGATGGGACGGTGACGACCGATATCGCGACCGACGTCTTCGAAGAGCACCGCTCCGTCCTCATGGGAGTCGCCTACCGCATGCTCGGCCGGGTCGCCGACGCGGAGGACGTGGTCCAGGAGGCCTGGCTGCGCTGGTCCGGCGCCGACCGGTCCGAGGTGCGCGAACCGCGCGGCTACCTGGTCCGCGTCACCACCCGGCTCGCCATCGACCGGCTGCGCCAGGTGCGGTCGCGTGACGAGGCGTACCCCGGCCCGTGGCTGCCCGAGCCGTACGTCACCGACTACGGGGCCACTGTGCCGGACACCGCCGAGCGGGCCGTCCTCGCCGACACCGTCTCGCTCGCCGTCCTCGTCGTCATGGAATCCCTCTCGCCCCTCGAACGGGCGGTGTTCGTGCTGAGGGAGGCCTTCGGCTACCCCTACGCCGAGATCGCCGCCATGATCGACCGTGCCGAGCCCGCCGTGCGCCAGCTCGCCGGGCGCGCCCGCAGGCACGTCGACGAGCGGCGTCCGCGTTACGAGGTGGATCCGGCCGAACGCCGCGAGCTGACCGAACGGTTCCTCGCCGCCGCGGCCGGCGGTGACCTGGACCGACTGATGGCGCTGCTGGCCCCGGACGTGCGTCTGGTGGGCGACGGCGGCGGTCTGGGCAAGGCCCCGGTGCGTGTCCTCGAAACCGCCGACAAGGTGGGGCGGTTCCTGCACGGCGTGGCCGGAAAGGGCCTGGTGGACGCCTCGTTCCGCTTCCTGGAGGTCAACGGCGGCCTCGCGGTGGTCCTCCTGTCCGGCGGCAAGGTCGACAGCGTGTTCCAGCTCGATGCCGCCGACGGGCGTATCCAGTGCGTCTACATCCTGCGGAACCCCGAGAAACTGCTCTCCCTGCCGGAGATGACGGAGGAGCAGTAGTGCGCGGGGCGGCGCAGGGCAGTCCGTTCGTGTCCGTTTCCCGCCCGTTCCCGCCCCGGTTCGCCGCACTGGCGTGAAGCCTCGATGAACGCCGCCGGGCGTCCGGCCCGCCGGATGCCCGGGCGTTCGAGGATTGGTCTTGACCAAGGGTGGGGGCAGGCCTATGGTCGCAAGAAAGTGCAACAACCTTTAATAAACAAGGGCGCCAAAAACACCGCCGGCCACGGCGAAGCAGCGGAGGACAGGGTGGGGACCCAGCAGCTCGAAACGGTGCCGGAACCGAAGTACTGGCATCTGAAGACCGTGCTCAGTGAGGCATTGGACTCCGAGTTCTCGGTGGGAGAGATCCTGCCCAACGAACGTGATCTCGCGGCCCGCTTCGGGGTCGCACGGGCCACGCTCCGCCAGGCGCTGGAGCAGCTCGAACTGGAGGGCCGGCTGCAGCGCCGTCGCGGCGTCGGCACCACCGTGGCGCCTCCGCGCGTGGGCGTGGCGGTCGGCACCGAACAGCACGCGTGGCCGGGCACGGCCGACGACTCCTGGCAGGCCGTGGACTGTGGGTCCGCCGCGCCGCCCGCCGCGGTCGCCGGCATCCTGGAGAGCGGGCACGGCGAGCAGGTGCACGTCGTGCGCCGCTCCCGCATGTCGCACGGCCAGCCCGTCGCCGCCGAGCTGCTGTACATCCCGGCGGACTCGGTACCCGCCCTCTCCGCCATAGACGCGCCCTCGGGTGCCGCACGCGCGCGTGCCGTGCTGCGCGAGCTGCAGCGCCTGGAGCTGGAGGGGCAGGACCGCTCGGTGGAGCTGGGGTCCGCCCGCGCGGAGGACGCCAAGGAGCTCGACCGGCTGCCCGGCGCGCCCGTCCTCGTCGTCACCACCCGCTTCTACGCCGAGGGGCGCACGGCGGCGGTGTCCCTGGCCACCTACCGTGCCGACACGTGCCGACTGACCTTCGGCGACTCCGGCGGCGTCGAGATCCACCACGGTCCGGAGCGTCGCGCGTCCTGACCACGCCGGCGGTCCCTTCCGGCCGCACCCGCCGCGTTCCGGTCTCCGGGACGCGGCGTTCTCGTGTCCGTGGGCCGGTCCGCCCGTGGCCTACGGACCGGCCCGCCCGTGACCCACGGACGGGTCCCCGTGTTCGAGCCGGCCCGGCCCGGCCCGGCGCCGACCGGCTCAGCGCCGCGCCGTCACCGTGCCCTCCACCGCGAACAGCTGTTCCTCGACATGGTCCAGGGCGAGACGGAGCGCGCCCATGGCTACGGCCGTCTCGCCCAGCCGGGAGAGGGCGACGCGGGGCGGGCGCAGGCAGTAGCGGGCCAGCTCGTCGCGGAGGGGGTCGAGGACGTCGTCGATACCGGTCGCCCAGCCGCCGACGACGACGAGTTCGGGGTCGAGGGCGAGGACCAGGGCCGTCACGTCGTGCACGAGCCGCTGTATGAAGCGGTCGACGGCCTCGCGGGCCCGCTCGTCGCCCTCGCGCGCGTGCTTGAAGACCTCGGCGACCGCCTGCTCGTCGAGCGGATGCAGAGGCTCGCCCGTGGTCGACAGCAGCGCCTCCGGGGTGGCCTCGCGGCCCAGCAGGTGCAGCGCGCCGATCTCGCCGGCCGCGCCGCCGTAGCCCCGGTGCAGCCGTCCGCCGATCAGCGAACCGGCGCCCGGGCTCAGCCCCGCCAGCACGAACACCACGTCGTCGGACTCGGCGGCCGCGCCCTTCCAGTGCTCGGCGACCGCCGCCGCGTTGGCGTCGTTCTCGACCAGGACGGAGCACTTGAAGGAGCGGCTCAGCCGCTCGCCCAGGTTCAGGCCCGTCCACTGCGGCAGGGCCGCGCACAGGCGAACGGCGCCGTCGGCCTCGATGACCCCCGGGCTGCCGACACCGACCGCCCGCAGCGAGGCCCGCGAGACACCGGACCTGCGCAGCAGCTCGGCCACGGTCGAGCGCAGCCGCTCCAGCCGGTCGTCCGCCGACGCCGCCTCGGAGATCTCCCTGGACAGGGAGCCCAGCACCCTGCCGTCGAGGTCCGCGAGCAGTGCGGTCACCTGGTGCGAGCCCACGTCCAGGCCCAGCAGATGGCCCGCCTCCGCCCGGAACCGGTAGTGCCTCGCCGGCCGCCCCTGCCGCCGGGCGGCACCTTCCTCGGCGGCCTGCTCGACCACCAGCCCGGCCTCGACCAGCCCCTCGACGACGCCCTCGACCGTGGGCCGGGACAGGCCGGTGACCCGGGTGACCTCGGTGAGTGTCGCGTGGTCCGTGGCCCGCAGCGCGTGCAGCACCACGGCCGAGTTGATCCTGCGGAGCAGAGAGGGATCCCCGCCGGTCAGTCGCCCCAACGTCCGTCCTCCCAGCTCGCGCGCGTGTTTGCCGGATGGTACTCGCCGCGGCGACCCCGGGCGAGGGTCTGAGGCCCCCGACCTGCGGGATCCTGGCCCCCGCGCCTGGTCGCCGAACCGGCTGGGCACGTCCGCCGGCTCTCGGCCGCGCGGCCGGGGGTCCCGACCCCTCCCGACGGCGAGGCCGGGCACGGGGAGGGCCCCGGCGGCGGCGGACGGCCTCACCCCCCTGCACCGCCGCCTGACACCACGCCAATTGTCAGTGGCGCCCGCTTTACTGGACCGCATGAGCATCACCCAGCACCTCGCCGTCATCGACCGGCTGTGCTCCGAGGCCTTCCCGGCGGAGCGCGGCCGGTCGGACATCGGCGAGGCCGGACCCGGCTACCACGTCGCCGAGTTAGCGACGAGCGCCGACTTCTGGGAGGACGACGGCACGCGGCGGGAGGAGACGGAGGAGCAGTACGAGGCGGACCGGGACGCACTGTCGGAGCGGCTCGCCGAGCGATGGGGTGCCCCGTCCGTGTTCAGCCTCTGGAGTGTCCTCGACCGGTCCATGGAGGGCGAGGAGATACCCGGACCCTGGGCGACCCTCAGCTCCCACGTCCCGGATGTGCACCTCTGGCAGGCGGACGGCCATGGCCGCTGGGTCGCCCTCGGCGTCTCCCAGTGGGACAAGGAGCTGCCGTTCCAACTCGTCGCGCTGATAACGGAGATCGACCCGCCGTGACCGGTCGAGCGCCCCCGCGCTCGGCGGTCAGCCCTCCGCCGCCGCCCGCAGCCGCCCGAACTCTTCCGCCATCGTCGCCGCCGTCCAATGCGCGTTCAGCCCGCTGGGGTTGGGCAGCACCCACACGCGCGAGGTCCCGATCGTCCGCTCCTGCGGGCCGACGGCGGCCTTGCGGTCGCCGAAGGCGGCCCGGTAGGCGCTCACCCCGACCACCGCGAGCCAGCGCGGCCGGAGCCGTTCCACCTTGGCGGTCAGCAGACGCCCGCCCTCGACGTACTCCTGCGCCGTCAGCTCGTCGGCGCGTGCCGTCGCCCGCGCGACGACGTTGGTGATGCCGAGCCCGTACGACGGCAGTTCGCCCTGCTCGGACGGCTTCAGGAGGCGGGGCGTGAAGCCGGACAGATGCAGTACGGGCCAGAAACGGTTGCCGGGGCGGGCGAAGTGATGGCCCGAAGCGGCCGTCATCAGCCCCGGGTTGATGCCGCAGAAAAGGACCCGGAGGCCGTCCGCGGTGACATCCGGCACCAACCGGTCGCGGGCGGCCTCCAGTTCGGCCTGGGTGTAGCGGGTCAGAGGATCGCCCCCGGCGTGTAACCGGCGGCCTCCGGACGCTGCTTCACGATCTCCTCGATACGGCCGACGACGACGGCGACCTGGTCGGCGGCGGCGCCCGTGAAGGAGAGCTTGTCGGCCATGAGCGCGTCCAGTTGGGCACGGTCCAGCGGGATGCGGTCGTCGGCGGCGAGCTTGTCGAGGAGTTCGTTGCGCTCGGCACCCTGCTCGCGCATGGCGAGCGCGGAGGCGACGGCGTTCTCCTTGATGGCCTCGTGCGCGACCTCGCGGCCGACACCCGCGCGCACCGCGCCCATCAGCACCTTGGTCGTGGCGAGGAAGGGCAGGTAGCGGTCCAGCTCACGGGCGACGACGGCCGGGAAGGCGCCGAACTCGTCGAGGACGGTCAGGAACGTCTCCAGCAGGCCGTCCAGCGCGAAGAAGGCGTCCGGCAGCGCGACCCGGCGGACCACCGAGCAGGACACGTCGCCCTCGTTCCACTGGTCGCCCGCCAGCTCGCCGGTCATCGAGGCGTAGCCGCGCAGGATGACCATGAGGCCGTTGACGCGCTCGCAGGAGCGGGTGTTCATCTTGTGCGGCATGGCGGAGGAGCCGACCTGGCCCGGCTTGAAGCCCTCGGTCACCAGCTCGTGCCCGGCCATCAGCCGGATCGTCTTCGCCAGCGAGGACGGCGCCGCCGCCACCTGCACCAGCGCGGTCACCACGTCGTAGTCCAGCGAGCGCGGGTAGACCTGGCCGACCGAGGTGAACGCCTGTGCGAAGCCGAGGTGCCCGGCGATCCGGTCCTCCAGCTCCGCCAGCTTGGCCGCGTCGCCGCCCAGCAGGTCCAGCATGTCCTGGGCCGTGCCCACCGGGCCCTTGATGCCGCGCAGCGGGTAGCGGCCGAGCAGCTCCTCGACCCGGCCGTACGCCACGAGCAGCTCGTCGGCGGCGGTCGCGAACCGCTTGCCGAGGGTGGTGGCCTGCGCGGCCACGTTGTGCGAGCGGCCGGCCATGACCAGCTCGCCGTACTCACCGGCCAGCTTGCCGAGCCGGGCCAGCACGGCCACCGTACGGTCGCGCACCAGCTCCAGGGAGAGCCGGATCTGCAGCTGCTCGACGTTCTCGGTGAGGTCGCGGGAGGTCATGCCCTTGTGGACGTGCTCGTGCCCGGCGAGGTCGTTGAACTCCTCGATCCGCGCCTTCACGTCGTGCCGCGTGACCTTCTCGCGCTCCGCGACGGAGGCCAGGTCGACGGTGTCGAGAACCCGCTCGTAGTCGGCGAGGGCCGCCTCCGGCACCTCGATACCGAGGTCCTTCTGCGCCCGGAGCACGGCCAGCCAGAGCTGCCGCTCGAGCCTCACCTTCTGCTCGGGCGACCAGAGCGTGGCGAGCTCGGCGGAGGCGTAGCGTCCGGCGAGGACGTTGGGGATGCGGGGCTTGGCTGGCGCGGAAGTCACGTGTACGGATTCTACTGGCGATTCGTGCAGGTGGGCGCCGAGGGTCTCTTCGGAGGAACCTACGAAGCCCGGCCGCGGCGGTCGGGGGCCGCGGCCGCCCGCGTCGGCGCCCGCGGCTTCCGCCGCCTCACAGCCCGTCCGCGATCTCCGCCAGCACGTCCCCGTGGCAGGGCTCGGGCGCGCACCAGCATGCCAGTGTCTTGCCGCGCAGCGCCGGTACGAGGGCCATCAGCTCGGGGTCGGACGTCAGGTACTCCCGGTACTTGGCCATCACCTCGGCCCGGGTCCCGTCGCGCTTCTTCTTCTCGGTGTCGTACTGGAACGGGTTGAACAGCGGATGCCGCGGCAGGTCCCAGTGGCCCATGGTCCAGCGGCGGCCGATGTACACCAGGTCGCTGGGGGCGAATTCCAGCCGGGGGCCGAAGTCGCGGATACGGCCCTTGAGGTTGATCACGGTCGTGGCCACACGCGCCTCCCGGTACGGCGGCTCCCTACGCTAGCGGCCCCTCGTAGGGCAGCAACTCGGGCCTCTTCGCCGGCATGCCGTCGCCCGAGGAGCGGCCGGTGAGACGGCGGACGATCCACGGCGCGAGGTACTGGCGGGCGAACCGCGCGTGGGCCACCTGGCGGGCGGCCCATCCGGGCGGGGACGTCAGGGGGATCGGCGTCCGCCACTCCGGGTCCTCGGCCTCGTAGCCGAGCGTCTGCCAGACCGCCTCGGCGACCCGGCGGTGTCCGTCGGGCGTCAGGTGCAGCCGGTCCACGTCCCACATACGGGGGTCGGCGAGGGAGGGTGCGCCGTACAGGTCGACGACGAGGGCGCCGTGCCGGGCGGCCAGCCCGTCGACGCAGGCGAACAGTTCCTCCATGCGCGGCCGGAACCGTTCCAGGACGGGGCCCTGGCGGCCCGGGCTGCGCATCAGGACGAGCTGCTTGCAGGAGGGGGCGAGGCGCTCCACGGCCTCCTCCAGCAGGGCCCGCACCCGGCCCATGTCGCACTTGGGCCGGAGCGTGTCGTTCAGGCCGCCGACCAGCGTGATCACGTCCGGCTCCATCGCGGCGGCGACGTCCACCTGCTCGGCGACGATCTGGCCGATCAGCTTTCCGCGCACCGCGAGGTTGGCGTACCGGAAACCGGGCGTGCGAGCGGCCATCCGGCCGGCGAGGAGGTCCGCCCAGCCCCGGTAGGAACCGTCGGGGAGGAGGTCGGACATCCCCTCGGTGAAGGAGTCGCCGACCGTGACAAGGCTGGAGTACGTGGGATTCGTCTGCATGGCGTGAACGATGCTAACGCGTTCACATACCCGGCGGTCGGTCGGCTCCCTCCGCCGACGAACCTCACACGGCCGGCTGCCCGAACAGCTCCCGCAGCACGTCCTCCATGGTCACGATCCCCGCGAGCCGGCCGTCCGCCCCCAGCACGGCCGCCAGGTGCGTCCGGCTGCGGCGCATCGCCGTGAGCACGTCGTCCAGCGGTGTCGTCTCCCGGACCCGGGCGATGGACCGCATGTCCCGCACGGAGAACGGCACGTCGCGCGGGGTCGCGTCGAGCGCGTCCTTCACATGGAGATAGCCCACGATCCGGCGCCCCTCGTCGACCACCGGGAAGCGGGAGAACCCGGACTCGGCCGACAGCCGCTCCAGCTCCTCCGGGGTGACCCCCATGCCCGCGTACACGACTCGCTCCAGCGGGAGCACGACGTCGCGCACCGGGCGCCGGCCCAGTTCCAGCGCGTCCCGCAGCCGCTCCTGCGCGCGGTCGTCGATCAGCCCCGCCTCGCTGGAGTCCCGGACCAGGCGGGCGAGTTCGGTGTCCGAGAAGGTCGCCGTCACCTCGTCCTTCGTCTCGACCCGCATGAGCTTGAGCAGGGTGTTCGCGAAGGCGTTGACCGTGAAGATCACCGGGCGCAGCGCCCGCGACAGCGTCACCAGCGGCGGGCCGAGCAGCAGGGCGCTGCGCACCGGCTCGGCCAGGGCGATGTTCTTCGGGACCATCTCGCCGAGCAGCATGTGCAGATACGTGGCGAGCGTCAGGGCGATCACGAAGGAGATCACGTGGCCCGCGCCCTCCGGCACGCCCACGGCGTGGAACAGCGGCTCCAGCAGGTGCGCGATCGCGGGCTCCGCGACCACACCGAGCACCAGGGTGCACAGCGTGATGCCGAGCTGCGCGGCCGCCATCAGCGCGGACACGTGCTGCAGACCCCACAGCACGCTGTGCGCCCGCCGGTCGCCCTGTTCGGCGTACGGCTCGATCTGGCTGCGGCGGACCGAGATCAGGGCGAACTCGGCGCCCACGAAGAAGGCGTTGACGACCAGCGTCGCGAAACCGATCAGCAGCTGGACGGCGGTCATCGTGTCTCCTCCTCATGTTCCTCGGCGGACGGGACCGGCGCGTGCAGCAGCACCCGCGCGGCCCGGCGGCCGGCGGCGTCCACCACGTCGAGCCGCCAGCCGACGACCTCGACGGTGTCGCCGACGGCCGGGATACGGCCCAGCTCGGTGGCGACGAGGCCCGCGAGCGTCTCGTAGGGGCCCTCCGGCGCGCGCAGGCCCACCCGGGCCAGCTGGTCGGTACGGGCCGAGCCGTCGGCCGAGTACAGCTCGCGGCCGTGCTCGTCGGTGCCGACGGGGGCCAGATCGGGTGTCTCGTGCGGGTCGTGCTCGTCCCGCACCTCGCCGACGACCTCCTCGACGATGTCCTCCAGGGTCACCACGCCGGCGGTGCCGCCGTACTCGTCGATGACGACGGCCATCGTGCGCTTGCCCGAGAGCCGGTCCAGCACCCGGTCCACGGTGAGGGACTCGGGGACGAGCAGTGGCTCGCGCAGCAGCTCCGCGACGGAGGTGCGCAGCCGGCGCTCGGCGGGCACGGCGAGCACGTCCTTGATGTGCACGGTGCCGACGACCGAGTCGAGGCTGCTGCGGTAGACGGGGAAGCGGGACAGGCCGGTGGCCCGGGTCGCGTTCGCCACGTCCTCGCAGGTCGCCTGGGCGTCCAGGGCGATGACCTGGACGCGCGGGGTCATCACGTTCTCCGCGGTGAGATCGGCGAGGTTCAACGTCCGTACGAACAGCTCGGCGGTGTCCGCCTCCAGGGCGCCCTCCTTGGCGGAGTGCCGGGCGAGGGCCGCCAGCTCCTGGGGGCCGCGCGCGGAGGCCAGCTCCTCGGCGGGCTCGATGCCGAAGAGGCGTACGAGACGGTTGGCGGTGCTGTTGAGGTGGGTGATGAACGGGCGGAACGCGGCGCTGAACCAGCGCTGCGGGTTCGCCACCTTCTTCGCCACCGGCAGCGGCGCGGAGATCGCCCAGTTCTTGGGCACCAGCTCGCCGACGACCATCAGCACGACGGTCGACAGGGCCGTACCGATCACCAGCGCCACCGAACTCGACGCGGACGCGGGAACCCCGGCCGCCTCCAGCGGCCCCGCGATCAGCTTGGCGATGGACGGCTCGGCGAGCATGCCGACCACCAGGTTGGTGACGGTGATGCCGAGCTGCGCGCCGGAGAGCTGGAACGTCAGGTTCCGTACGGCCTTGAGGGCGCCGGCGGCGCCCCGCTCGCCGCGCTCCACGGCCCGCTCCAGCCGGCCGCGGTCGACCGTGGTCAGCGAGAACTCGGCGGCGACGAAGGCACCACAGATCAGCGAGAGCAGCACCGCCACCAGAAGGAGGAGCACTTCGGTCATCGGGTCACCTCCGTCCCATGATCGGGCAGGTGCGGGAGGATCGCGCGGTGTCGTGCACCGGCTCGGGCACGGGAGGTACCCGGCCGCGTACTGGGAGGCTCGCCCATGGGCGGACGCTCACAACCTTTCCGTAGAGGTTGACTGGTCCCCTCATGGTAAAGGACCGGCAAAGTGCCTCCCGCCGCCTCGGTGCGCGCCCGGCATCAGCTCCCGAGCGGTTTCACCCACCGCCGCCATTTCTCCTCCGGCGCGTACCCGGCGGCCCGCCACGCATGCTGGGCCGACTCGTTGCGGACGAGCACCATCGCGTCACCGCGCCGCCCACCGAGCCGGACGAACCGCTCCTCGGCCGAGGCGAGCAGGGCCGAGCCGATGCCCTTCCGCCGTCGCTCCGGGTGCACCGCGAGCCGGTACAGATGGCACCGCCAGCCGTCGAACCCGGCGACGACCGTGCCCACGAGATCCCCGTCCAGCTCGGCCAGGATCAGTGCCTCGGGGTCACGGTCCACCAGCCGCTCGACCCCTTCGCGGTCGTCGCTGATGCTCGTGCCCTCTGCGGCCACCTTCCAGAAGGCGAGGACGGCGTCGAGGTCGTCGGGCGTCGCGGCACGTATGCGCAGGTCGGTCATGACGCGATCCCATCACGGGGGTCGACGGGGGGCCGGGAATTCCAGAATCCGGACGGGGCCGCGGGCCGGCGCGCCCCGCATCGGCTCCGGCGCGCCGCGCATCCCGCCCCGTCCGCCCGCCCCCTCACCGGCCGTGCAGTGCCTCCACGACCTTCGCGAAGGACTCCATGTTCGGCTCCAGGACGGTCAGGTACGAGAAGCCGTAGCGCTCCCGCTGGGCCAGTACCTGGTCGACGATCTCGGCCAGGGTTCCCACGAGGACCAGCGGGAGCCGGAGGGCCTGGTCCTCGGTCAGGTTCGGAAAGTGGCTGAGCCACGGCTGTACGGCGGCGGCGCGGTCCTCGGTGAGTTCGACGATCTGGATCAGCAGGTTCAGCTCGGCGGGTTCCTTCCGCCCGGCGGCGAACTCCTGGTACCGGCCGACCCGTTCGTCGAGTTCCTCGGCGGTCAGCGGTTCCAGTTTGCCGTTCTCCACCGTCCGGGCGCCCGTGAACGCCGCGATGTCCGCGTGCTCGGCGGTGAGCCGCAGCACGCGGTCACCATTGGCGCCGACGAGCAGCGGCACCCGGGGCCGCTGCACCGGCCGCGGCTCGTGCTCCTCGGAGCCGAGAAGCCGGTCCAACTCCTGGACCGTGCGCAGTAGATGGTCGACCCGCTCGCCCGCCGACCCCCACGGCAGCCCCGCCTTCTCGTGCTCGGCCGGTACGTACCCGGTGCCGAGCCCCAGCTCCAGACGCCCGCCGGTCAGCGCGTCCGTGGTGGCGACCTCACGCGCCAGCAGGGCCGGGTTCCAGAAGCCCGCGTTCAGCACGAACGTGCCGAGTCGTGGCCGAACGGTCGCCTCGGCCGCCGCGACCAGGGACGGGAACGGGGCCGGCATGCCCAGATGGTCCGGGACCAGGATCACGTCGTAGCCCAGCTGCTCGGCGCGGCGGCACTTCGCGCGCCACTCCGCAGCCGACATGGGGCTGAGTAAGTTGACTCCGAAGCGGAACGGGCGCGGCATGAACTCTCCTCACACATCAGGGATTCGAGGCAGGCATGCCGGTGAGTACATCACCGGTGCGGGCATGCCGCCAGCACACGTGCGCGCACGCTCACTCGTGCGCGATCGCCGCCAGGACGTTCATCCGGGAGGCGCGCAGCGCGGGCAGCAGGGCCGCCACGACGCCCACCACCGCCGAGCCGATCACCACGGCGACGACCGTGCCCCACGGGATCGCCAGCGCCTTCATGCCCTGCAGCGCCAGCACCTGCTGCACGCAGACACCCCAGATCAGACCCAGGACGAGCCCGAGGACCGCCCCGAACACGGCGATCACCACCGACTCAAGCCGGATCATCCGCCGCAGCTGCCGCCGGCCCAGCCCGATCGCGCGCAGCAGTCCGATCTCCCGGGTGCGTTCGACCACCGACAGGGCGAGGGTGTTGACCACCCCGAGCACCGCGATGACGATCGCCAGGCCGAGCAGCGCGTAGACGAGATAGAGCAGCACGGCGATCTGGCCGCGGATCAGCTCCTTGTAGTCGGCCTGGTCGCGGACCTGGACCTGCGGGTAGGCGTCCAGCGTGCGGTCCAGGTTCGCGCGCAGCTCGTCGGCGCCGGTGCCGGACCCGGCGTTCACGTACAGCGCGGAGTCCTGCCCCTCGGGCACGTACGTCTCGATGGTGGCCATCCCGAAGTACAGCCCGCCCTGCACCCCGAAGCCGTCGGCGGTGTCCTGGTCGGTGAGCGCGGCCACCTTCAGCTCGGTGTTCTTCCCGGCCGGGAACCGGACGGGGATCGTGCTGCCCACCGTCACGTCGTGGTCCCGCGCGAACTCCGCGTCCATGGCGATGGCGCCGTCGGCCAGCGCGGCGCCGCTGTCGCCAGCGGCGTAGGTGACGTTCGCGATCTCGTCCAGCTGGGCGTCGTAGGCCGCGGCGGTCGTCTCGACGCGCGCGCCGTCGGGCAGCCGTACCTCGACCGGCGTGAACCGCTGGCGTACGACGAGGCCGACGCCGTCCGTGGCGCGGACCTTGTCGGTGACCTCCTGCGGGAACGGCATGAAGTTCTGGTTCTGGATGACGAAGTCGGCGCCGAGAGTGTTGTCGATCTCGTCGTCGAAGGACTTGGTCATCGAGGCGCTCGCCACCGACATGCCGGCGACCAGCGCGATCCCGACCATCAGCGCGGAGGCCGTGGCCCCGGTCCGGCGCGGGTTGCGCAGGGCGTTGCGCTGACTCATCCGGCCGATGGAGCCGAACAGCGCGGGGAAGGCGCCACCGAGGACCCGGATCACGGGCCGTACGAGCAGCGGTCCGGCGATGACGGTCGCGACCAGCGTCAGGACCACGCCGAGACCGAGCAGGGAGGCGGCGGAACCCGTGTCGGACGACACCGCGCACCCCGCGAGCGCGGCGGCACCGGCCGCTCCCACGATCCCGCCGGCCACCGCGCGCATCCTCAGCGGCCGCCCCACACCGGCGATCTCGGCGTCGGACAGGGCCGCCATCGGCGACACGGCCGAGGCCCGCCGCGCCGGGAGATAGGCGGCGACGAAGGTGACGCCGAGCCCGACGGCGTACGCCGCGATCGGCGTCCCGACGCCGATCACCATCTCGGCCGAGCTCAGGTTCATCCCGAAGGCGCCCATCAGCTCGATCAGCCCGAAGGCCAGCCCGATGCCGGCGGCGAGGCCCAGCGTCGACCCGACGAGCCCGAGGAGCGCCGCCTCGGCGAGCACCGAGCGCCGCACCTGGCGCCGGTCGGCGCCCAGCGCGCGCAAGAGGCCCAGTTCGCGGGTGCGTTGGGCGATGAGCATGGAGAAGGTGTTGACGATGAGGAAGACCCCGACGAGTGTCGCGATCCCGGCGAAGCCGAGCATCACGTACTTGATCACGTCGAGGAAGCCGCCGAGCGAGGCGGCCGCCGACTCGGCGCGCTCGTCGGCGGTCCGGTACTCGTACGCCGTCGGCCCCAGTTCGTCGGCGATCCGCCGCTTGAGCAGCTCGTCGCTCACCCCGGGCTCGGCGGTCACGGAGATGCCGGTGGCCGCGTCGGGGTCGCCCAGCAGCGCGGTCTGTGCCGTCCGCGTGTCGAGGTAGACGAGCGCGGCTCCGGGGTTGGTGGTGGTGAAGGTGGCGATGCCGACGACGCGCACCCGGAAGGAGCCCGGCCCGGCGAGCACCGTCAGGGTGTCGCCGATCTCCACGTCCTTGCTCTTGGCGGTGTCCGCGTCGAGCAGGGCCTGGCCGGCGCCTCGCGGCGCGTGCCCGCTGGTCAGCTTCACCGGGCTGCGGTCGGTGGGGTGCCAGTTCCTGGCGACGGTGGGGGCGCCCGTGGTCGGTCCCACCGACTCGTTGTCGCTGTCGACGACCGTGACGTTGTCGACGGACGCGTCGACACGGGCGTCCGCCACACCGTCGATCCCCGCGACCCGCCGCGCGAGCGAGGCGGGCACGGTCTCGACGGCCCCGGTGGGCAGCTGACCCGTCAGTTCGTCGTCCTTCGGGCCCACGGTCACATCGGCCGAGGTGGAGGCGAAGAGTCGGTCGAAGGTGCGGGTGACCGTGTCCGAGAAGATCAGGCTGCCCGCGACGAACGCCACGGACAGCACGACCGCCAGCGCCGAGAGCAGCAGCCGCCCCTTGTGCGCGAGGAAGCTCCGCAGGGTCGCCCTCAGCACGGTCTCAGTCCTTGCCGGGGCCGACGGACCGGTCGCCGGGCCCGCCCGCGGACCCGCTGCCGGGGGCGCCCTCCCCGTCGGGGGAGGCCAGAGGTGTGTCGGCGGCCGGGGCCTGGGGGTTCTTCCCCGAGAAGAGACGCATGCGTTCCAGGACCGCTTCGGCCGTGGGGCGTTCCATGCGGTCCACGATCCGCCCGTCCGCGAGGTAGAGCACCAGGTCGGAGTGGGCGGCGGCGCCGGGGTCGTGGGTGACCATGACGACCGTCTGGCCCAGCTGGTCGACCGCCTCGCGCAGGAAGCCGAGCACTTCGAGCCCGGCACGGGAGTCGAGGTTGCCGGTCGGCTCGTCGGCGAAGATCAGCTCGGGCCGGGAGGCGAGTGCGCGGGCGCAGGCGACGCGCTGCTGCTGCCCGCCCGAGAGCTGCGAGGGGCGGTGCCCCAGCCGGTCGCGCAGCCCGAGCGTGTCGATGACCTGGTCCAGCCACTTCTCGTCGGGCTTCTTGCCCGCGATGTCCATCGGCAGGGTGATGTTCTCGGCCGCGTTCAGCGTCGGGATCAGGTTGAAGGACTGGAACATGAAGCCGATCCGGTCCCGGCGCAACCGCGTCAGATCGCGTTCCCTGAGCCCGGTGATCTCCGTGTCCCCGAGCCACACCTGTCCGGCCGAGACGGTGTCGAGCCCGGCCAGGCAGTGCATCAGGGTGGACTTTCCCGAGCCCGAGGGGCCCATGACGGCGGTGAAGCGGCCGCGCGCGATGTCCACGTCGACCGAGTCGAGGGCGAGGACCTTGGTCTCTCCCGAGCCGTACGCCTTCGTCAGGCCCCGGGCGCGGGCGGCGACGGCGTCGGCTTCCGCGCGGCCGAGGGGGTGCTCAGCGGCAGCAGTGGACAAAACGGCCTCCAGGCTCGAACCAGTTCGAATTCCGGGCGCTCCCGGCCGAGCCTAGTGTGATGTGCGGCACAGCAGGAATCCCCCCGAAGTCCGAGGCGGTCTCCGTCGCAGGTCGGGTTCCCGATCTCCGTGTAAGGGGCACGCAAAAAGGACCCTTAGGGGTGGACGGAGGCGAAGGCGCCCTTGCCACTGCTAGCACTCCGGCGCTAGCGTCGAGTCATGGCCAAGACCCAGCTGAACGTCCGAGTGGACGAGGACACGGCCCGGGCCGCCCGTGAACGAGCCCTGGAGCGCGGGATGAGTGTGAACCGGTACATCGAGGAACTGGTCCGGCAGGACACCGGCGAGGCGGGTCACACCTTCGTCGAGTCCGCCGCCGACTTCATGAAGCAGTACGAGGCGGTCTTCGCCGAGGAGTTCGGCGCCGATCACGAGGGCCGGCACGAGGGACGTCACTGATCCCTTGAGTCAGCTCACAATCGACCTGTCCTGGCTCCTCATGGTCGCCGAACGGAAGACGCCCGGAGATCCACAGGTCTCCGACTGGGGCGCCCTCGTCGCGGCCGTCGCCCGGCACGAGGCCGAGATCTTCGACGTCCCCGTCTACGACACCCCGTACGCCCGGGCCGCCGCCCTCCTCCAAGTCCTCATGCACGTCCCGGCGTTGGAGCGCTCCAACGCGCTGTTCGCCTCCGCCGTCGCCTACGGCTACCTCGTGGCCAGCGGCGTCAAGGTCGTCACCTCCGCCGAGCAGGTGCGCGAACTGGCCCGGCTGGTCAAGAGCGGCGAGGCCACCGTGCAGGACATCACGCAGGAGCTGCGTCAGTGGAGCCTGTGACGCCGGGCCGCCGGGCCCGGCCCAGCACGCAGTAGGAACTCGGCAGCCGCGGCCCCTGCTCGGGCACCAGGACCTCCCGGACCGCCTCGACCTCGAACCCGGCGGCCCGGATCACGGCGACCGGGTCGCGGGAGACATGGCAGCCGCCGAACAGCAACGGCCACACCGTGCCGTCCAGCGCCCGCTGAGCCGTCCGCGTCGCCCGCCCGCCGCCCCGGCCGTGCTCGAAGAACCGCAGCTCACCGCCAGGGCGCAGCACCCGCCGCACCTCGTTCAGCGAGCGCCGTACGTCCCGCACGCTGCACAGCACCAGCGACACCACGGCCGCGTCGAACGCCTCGCTCTTGACCGGCAGCGCCTCCGCCGCGCCCGGCACCACGTCCACGGGCACCTCGGCGCGCAGGGCGGACTCCAGGGCCAGCCGCCGCAGGGAGTGCTCCGGTTCGATCGCCACCACCTCCGAGACCGCGCTCGGGTAGCGCGCGAAGTTCAGACCGTTCCCGGCGCCGATCTCGATGACCCGCCCCGACAGCCCCGCCAGCAACTCCTCGCGCAGGGGACCGATCCTCGGCTCCGCCGACACGCTCAGTCTGGCGTAGAACCGGGCGAAGAGGGGGTGGTGCACGGCGTCCGTCGTGGCGCGGGCGCGGGCCATGAGGACCTCCCGAAGAGGACGGCAGATACCGCGATTGTCCCCCGGGAAGCACCGGCTCACCCGTCGCGGCCGGGACGGGGGGACGGTCCGGGGAGCGCGACCGGGGCAAAACGCCTCGCCCGCCGCGTGTCCCTGGGGAGGAGGCCACGCGACGGGCACGGGTGTACGAGGTGCCGACCGCCGGGACGATCAGGCGATGAAGGCGCGGACCTGGTCGTAGATGCCCTTGTCGTTGTTCATGTCGTTGTGCGGGACACAGCCGACCTCGACGTTGGTCGCACCGCTGAGGATCGCGGAGGTGTCCGGGGTGAGCGCGTCGTCGCAGTTCGACCAGTAGCTGGCGTACGACACACTGCCCGGCGTCTCGTCACCGGAGTTCAGCGAGGTCAGGAACGAGCTGCCGGTGTACATCTCGCCGCAGGACGTGTAGAGCCACCGGCACCAACCGGCCACGGTCGTCCCGTGGTTCACGCCGGCCGCGGAGACGAAGTCGTCCACGTACGCCGTACCGCCGAGGTTCTTGAGGTAGTACCGGGAGCTGAGCGCGCCCATCGAGTGGACGACCACGTCGACCTTCGCCGCGCCCGTCGCGGCCCGCACGCTCTCGATCTTGGTCTTGAGCTGCGCGGCCGTCGTGACATTGGACTGGCCCCAGTCGTAGGACCAGGAGTACAGCTCCGCGGACGTGTAGCCGTCGGCCTTGAAGTGCGCGATCCAGTCGTCCCAGCTGCTGGACGAACTGCTCAGACCGTGCACGAAGACCACGGGGTTGCGGGTCGCGGCCTGAGCGGAGGTCGCGGAGAAGGAGAGCGACAGAAGGAGCGTGGTGGTCACGGTCGTGAGAGCCGTGGCGATACGGCGCATGCGGCGCTGCATGGTGCCTCCTGAAACGGGTGGGGTTCGTCTGGAGTGTCAGCGGGGTCTACGCGCGCCGCATCGGCGAAATCGCCGGTCTTTACTGGTCGGTTAACTCGCAAGTAACGTGATGAGCGTGGTGACCCCGGTGAACCCCCCACAGCTTCCGCATCGCTCGCCACC
Source organism: Streptomyces bottropensis ATCC 25435 (assembly GCF_000383595.1). Lineage (NCBI taxonomy): Bacteria > Bacillati > Actinomycetota > Actinomycetes > Kitasatosporales > Streptomycetaceae > Streptomyces > Streptomyces bottropensis. Next base: position 3,925,620 of record NZ_KB911581.1, read on the forward strand.
GCCCCCCACGCACGCGTGGCCGAGCCCGGACACAGCGTCGGCCGCCGCGCCCACGCTGTCCGAAGGCGTGCGCGTACGCCTGCTGTACGCCGCCCACGGCGATCCGCGCGCCGCCGCGGAACTCGCCGCCGCCCTGACCCCCCGTCAGCGCACGGGCCTCGACCCGCTCCCCGCCGAGCCCCTGGCGCTGGCCCCCGTCCTGTTGCGCGGCCACCGGCGGGACGTACGCGCCCTGCCCGACGACACCCGTTTCCTGCTGCTTCTCGCCGCCGCCGACCAGTACCCGGTCCGCACGCACGCCTACGCGCGCGCCGTCACGGCCGCCCGGCTCGACACCCGCCCCCTCGACACGGCGGAGGCGGCCGGGCTCGCGCACACCACGACCCAGGGCATCGTCTTCCCGGACGCCTGGACCCGCGTCGCCGTATACGAGTCGGCGTCCATGGCCGACCGGCGCGAGGCGCACCGCCTCCTCGCCGCGGTCCTCAGCGGCGAGGGCGAGCGGCCGGGCCGCAGCTGGCACCGGGCCGCCGCCGCCCTCGGCCCCAGCCGCCGCCTCGCCGCCGAACTGCGCCTGTCGGCACGGGTGGCACGTGCCATCGGTGACCCCGCGCTCGCCTCCGCCCTCGCCGAACGCGCCGCCGGGCTCACCCCCGAACCCGCCGAACGCATGCCCCTGCTCGCCCAGGCCGCCGCCGAGGCCTGGCAGTCGGGAGACGGCGACCGCGCCCGCCGCCTCGTCGCCGCCACCGACGACGACGCCCTCGCGGGACTGCTCGCCCTGCGCGCCGGAAACGCCGCCGAGGCCTTCGACGCCCTGCTCACCGCCGCCGTCCGGCACGTCGGCGAGCGCACCCCGGACAGGGCCGCCCATCTACTGGCACGAGCCACCGAGGCCGCCATCTACACCGGCGACCTGCGCCGCTGCCGGGAGGCCGCCGCCGTCGCCGACGCGCTCGGCATCGCGCCGCCCAGCACGCTCGGCGCGCTCGCCGCCGCGTTCGAAGGTCGCTACGACGACGCCCGGGACGTGCTCGAAGCAGCCGCCGGGCGCTGCGGACCCGGTGGCGACCCCACCCAGCTCATCCACTCCGGGATCGCCGCCCTCCTCCTCGGCGACCACACCCGCGCGTTCACCGCCACCGCCCGCGCCGCCTCCTCCGCCCGCGCCAGGGGCGAGACGGTGACCGTGCCGCAGGCCATGGAGTTCCGGGCCTACGCGGAGTTCTGGACCGGACGCCCGAGGGCCGCCGAGGCCGCCACCGTGGACGCCCTGCGCCAGGCGTACGCCACCGGGCAGGACAACGGCGCCTGCCATCTCCAGGCCGCCCTCGCGATGTTCGCGGCCGTCACCGGCGACGAACAGGTGTGCCGGGAGCGCGCCGAGTCCGCCCGCGCGTACGCCCTGGAGCGCGGACTCGGACTGCCCGCCGCCCTCGCCATGTTCGCCCTCGCCTTCCTCGACCTGAGCACCGGCCGGTACGCCGCCTCGGCGGCCCGGCTGCGCGCACTCGCCGGCTTCGGCCCCGGGCACGGGCACCGGGCCGTGCGGCACCTCGCCACACCGCACTACGTCGAGGCCGCCGTCCGCACCGGCGACACCCGGGTGGCCCGGGCCGCGCACGCCGACTACGACCGCTGGGCCCGTACCGTGCGCAGCGCCGACGACCTCGCCCTCAGCGCCCGCTGCCGTGCGCTGCTCGCCACCGGGGAGGAATCCGT